>CBFHLD010000042.1:0-6504 GCA_965656585.1 Candidatus Izemoplasmataceae bacterium
ATCCGGGTGCGCAACCGTTTTAATGAATACTTAGATGTACCGGTGGATAAAGAATTCACCCGCCAAAAGATCGAAGAATACTTAGAAAAAAACCCCATTGATTTCACGTAAAAAGCCATCCATGTCGGATGGCTTTATTTTTTTAGGTGGTGCCGAAAACAGGACTCGAACCTGCGACCTACTGATTACGAGACAGTTGCTCTACCAGCTGAGCTACTTCGGCAGCACACTTATTTTAACAAAACTTACCCCAATCGAGTAGAGCCTTTGTCTATTTTTTGTAAAGACCATTGACTTATATATCAAGTTGATATATTTTATGGGTGAGGTTCCCATGAAATCAAACAACCGTATTACTGTGATTATCCTAGGCTTGCTGGCCCAAGAACCCTTGAGTGGGTATGGCTTAAAAAAACGGATGGAAGTGTCCGTGGCTAATTTTGTGAGCCCCAGTTTTGGGAATATTTATCCCACTTTAAAGAAGCTTGAAAAGAGTCGTCTCATTGAACAAATCGCATCACCTGGTGGGCATGAAAAAAAAGTCTTCAAGACGACCCCAGAGGGCATAGAGGTTTTGATCTCTTGGCTTAAATCTCCCGTGTCTGAGAATGAACCCTTTTTACTTAGGGAATACTTCTTTGATTTTTTAGATCCCAGTGAGCGCAGGCGTTTAGTGCAAGAATACATTGGTTTACTGCACACCATCATTAACAGGTACCAATCGATTGAAACGACATTTAAAGATGTGATGGGACGATTTCCCTATCAAACGTTGCGTTATGGATTTTCTCAAGCCAAGCATGATCTTGTGTGGTATGAACATTTACTCAAGGAGTTATAAATGGATTTTTTAAGTGTGAAGGATTTAAAAAAGAGTTACGGTTCCCTTGAAGCGGTCAAAGGCATCAGCTTTACCGTCCCCAAACAAGCTTTCTTTGCGTTTTTAGGGCCGAACGGGGCAGGGAAAAGCACGACCATTAATATGATATCTACCCTTTTAAAGCACGATAGCGGTGAAGTCAGTGTCAATGGACATCTTTTGGGCCGTGATGATGATGCCATCCGCAAAGACATTGGCATTGTCTTTCAAACGAACATGCTGGATGACCGGTTATCCATCCGAGAAAACTTATCCATCCGAGGCCGGTTTTACGGACTTTCAAAAGCCAAACTTAAAACCCAAATTGATACGTTGATTGATGAATTATCTATGGCTGGGTTTGTCGATCAAAAATACGGAAAGTGTTCAGGCGGGCAAAAACGCCGGGCCGATATTGCGAGGGCCTTAATCAATGAACCCAATCTCCTCATTTTAGATGAACCGACCACCGGACTCGATCCTAAAACCCGCGAAGAAGTATGGGCCTACATTGAAACATTAAGAAAACGCAATATGACTTTGTTTTTGACCACCCATTACATGGAAGAAGCGGCTGAAGCGTCGCAAGTCGCGGTCATTCACCAAGGTGAAATCATCGCCGAAGGGACACCTTCTGAGCTTAAAAGCCAGTATTCCCATGACGTTTTAAAACTCGAAGGTAAAAAGATGAAGATTCGTGCCTACCTCAAAAAAACCGACTATTCATTTAATGAAAAAGATGACCGGTTTATGGTTCACGTGGATTCAATGAACGCTCTTACCATCTTGAATGACATAAAACCGTCCATCACCCGGTTTGAAGTCATTCAAGGGTCGATGGATGATGTCTTCTTAAATCTCACGGGAAGGGAGTTAAACGCATGAGTGCCACATTTACGATTGTGAAGCGAAACTTACTCAATTACATCTACGATCCTTCCACGGTCTTTTTTTCCTTTTTATCGGTCTTCATACTCATTGGGGTGTACGGGGTCTTTTTAGGAACCTTTCAAGTCCAAGAAGTAGAAAATGCGGTTGGGGCGATTGAAGGGGTGGATTGGCTGGTGACCAGTTGGCTCATTGCGGGGCTTTTAACGGTGTCTTCGTTTACCGTACCTTTAAGCATTTTATCGAACATGGTCATTGACTTAGAAAACCGGGTTTTTGATGACTTTTTAGTCGCCCCAATCCGCCGCTCTAGCATTGTCTTTGGGTATGCGATCAGTGCCATTATCATTGGTGTGATCATGACGAGTCTCACGTTTATTTTAGGGGAAGTCATTTTAGTCTTTTTAAGTGGCGGGGAATGGTTAAGTCTGCAGGCGCACACCCAAGTGTTCGCGTGGATTATCCTTGCTAACATGACGCTTTCAGCACTTTCCTTTTTTATCATTTCATGGGTGAAAAGTGCCGCCAGTGTGAACGCGCTCAATACCATCATAGGGACGCTCATCGGCTTTTTAGCGGGCATTTACGTCCCCTTCGCTGCCTTCTCCGATCAAGTCGCAAATATATTTAAATTTAACCCGGCGGCGCACATCGTGGTAGGGATTCGTTCAGTCATCATGGAACCGGCCATTGCCTATGTCTTCGAGGGAGCTCCAGCAGGTATTGAAGAAAGTTATACGGCGAATTACGGGATTGTCATGACGTGGTTTAATGAAACCTTATCCAGCGGAATGATTGCGTTATATTTAGGGGTATTACTCCTCGTCTTTACGGGACTTAGTGTCCTCAGGATGAATGCATTTAAACGCTAATTTTAATCCAAATTTAACATAAATTTAAAAATTTCATGGTAGAATATACAAAACTTTGAACTTAGAGGTGAATCCATGGAATTTTTCATCGATAATGTCCCTCGCGTCCAACCGTTTACCCTTCCGCATTTAGGCTATATTGCCTTCGGCGTGATTGCGACACTTTTGTTTTTTGTGTATCTCAAACCCATTCGGGCGAATCAAGGAAAATTTGAGTCGTTACTCAAATGGATTAATACGATCACGGTATTTGTGTTTTACACGTGGTCCGTCATATTTACCGATTCATTCTTAGAAACTGGGCTTCCGCTCCATGTATGCCGGATTGCCAGTGTGGTCAGTCTTTACTATTTTTGGAGTCATGATGAACGGGTGATTCCAATGATGTTTTATCTTGGGGCCTTTGGGGTGGTGGCGATTGCCTATCCATCGAATGTGCATCCGCTTTATACCCATCTCATTGGGTATGTATCCCAATTTACTCACGTCTTGATTGTGGTGACGTGGCTGTATGTGGTCTTTGTCAAACATTACCGGCCGACCTGGAAAGATTTCCAAGTCACCGCCGTCTTTTGGGCCATATCACTCCTAGCCATTTGGGGCTTTAATTACTTGGTCGGTCAAGGAGAATATTTCTACATTTTAGAGCGGACAAGACCCTTCTTTAAATCCTGGCATGACCTCGGCTGGATCGGATTTACCTATGGGATCGCCCTCGTGGTCATCTTTATAAAAACCGCGGCGGTGTCCAAACTGAAAATTGATGAATGAGGTAAGTCTATATATCAATGAACTGATGCAAGAAGCGCCGGGCCTCGCCGGCGTTTTTTTGGTCGTTTTATCGGTCCTTCATCCGCTGATTGGCGGACCCCTCAGTGTATTGATTCAAACCCTTTGGATCGGATTTACGGGATCGATTTGGCTCGGCAGTCTGATTATGTGGGGCTTAAATCTCATTGGCATCGTGCTTTATTACCTGTTATTTCACCGGTTCATTGAATCATTAACCCCGTGGCTATCTAAAAAGAAAAAACTCCAAGCGCTGCTTGCGTGGAGTGAAAAAAAAGCCCCATGGCAACACGTCATTGCCTTAGGACTTCCTTTTGTGTATACGTACCCCTTAAGAATTACCTTGGTTAAACCACACGGGATGATCGCGTTTACGATGATGCTGGGGACATCGTATTTGATTTTAAATGGGTTTAATTTACTGATGATTTATACGGTTTTTGGGACATTGACTGATGCGTTACCTGCGTGGGTACCCATCAGTGCATTTTTAGGCATCTTAATCACGGTATATGCGTCTAAATCATCCCTCGATCTCCGGTAAAAACCCTTCAAAGACAACGTTATCTAAGTGTTTTAAGGCCTTTAAATAGGCCTTTTTATTTTGGGCCGTATAGCCTAAGGCGGGCTTTTTAGTCTTTTGAAAGCTCGTCACACTTGGACTCGGGAGTGCCCGGATGTCATACGTAATAAAATCCGGCCGCGTTAAGGGGTTTAATAGCATCCGGCTCAAATAAAATTTACGCCATTTTGAAAGTTTTTTAGCGTCTTTAAAATCCGAACTGATTTGGCCTCTTAATAGATGAGGGGCCTTTTTTTTGAGGTGTTTGATGACTTTGGGTGAAAACGAGTGAATGGCCACGTGGCCCTGATAATGTTCAAGATGCTCAATGACGGCATTGGTCAAGCTAATGATGGGGGCGTCGGCTTTGATTTCAATCAGCACTGGGACTTGACCATCGATGAAGGCCAAAGTTTCTTCTAAGGTTGGAATGGTATATTCAGTCTCTTTTAAGGCAGTTTGATTTAAAACATCAATTTCGGTGAAATAAACATAATCATCTTCCCCCGTCATCCGCTTTAGATGATCGTCATGAAACACCACCGGGATGCCTTCTAAGGAAGGTTGTACGTCAAACTCAACCGCAAAGCCATGGGTGATCGCATGGGCAAACGCGCCCAAACTGTTTTCGGGGAACTTATCAGTGTGAAGCCCGCGGTGAGCGATCTTATACGTTTTGAGCCAAGCCGAGTCTTTCATAGGTAATCCTCCCCTTTTTTGGCTTTTTTGAAAAAGAATTCTTGCACGCTCACGGGCGATTGACCGGGGATTTTCATAATGTGGTCGCCTTCTTGATTAAGCCGTGCGGTATAGAGGTTATCATTCCACGATTGGTCGAATATAAACTGTAAACGCGCTTTAATCTCTTCGTCATAAACGGGCGCTAAGACTTCGTGCCGGCGCGTTAAGTTTCGGCTCATTAAATCGGATGATCCCACGTAGACTTCAGGGTTCTTCCGGCCGAAGAAATAGACTCTTGAATGTTCTAAAAAGCGGCCCACCGTAGACTGAACTTTCAGTGAGTCGGTGATCCCTTTGAGTTCTGGTTTTAAACAAACAATCGAACGTATAATCGCATGAATCTTGACACCGGCCCCGGTGGCACGGACTAAGGCATCCATCACCTCTTTATCGGTGAGGGCATTGATTTTAAAGGCGATATAGCCCTTCTCTTTGAGTTTGGCTTGCGCGTTGATTTTATCGATGAGGGTTTGTTTGAGTTGGTGCGGAGCCACTAAAAGATGTTTGAATGCTTTAATTTCTTTTTTGGTTTTCAAGGAATCAAAGAAGTGAATGGCATCTTTACCAATGCCTTCATGGGCGGTCAAGTAGGCAAAATCGGTATACCGACGGGCTGTAATCTCATGGTAGTTACCACTGCCGATTTGGGTGAGGGTTTTCCCGTCTTTAAAGACCATTAAAAACATCTTAGCATGCAGTTTATAGGTTTTTGGACCGTATAAAATCTTACAGCCGGAGGCTTCCAGTTCTTGGGCATAATAAAGATTGTTATCTTCATCAAACCGAGCTCTAAGCTCTAAGACTACTGTAACTTTTTTACCGTTTCTGCGGGCCATTTTAAGTACATTTACCAGATGGGAAGATTCGGCTAATCGGTAAATGGTGATGTACATTTCTTCGACGTCTTGATTCATTGCGCCTTCATAGATGAGCATCTCAAACGTCACAAACGAATCATAGGGATAATGCCATAACGCGTCTTTTTTAAGAAGTTGTTTGATGATTGCTTTTTTTTCATCCATCATCACCGGCCAAGCCGGTTGATGGGCGGGGTACCTTAGGGGTGAATTCTTGCGTTCGACTTGGCTGTCTAAGAATTTATGCAGTAACTCCCATGACTCAAAATCTTCCACCGCATAGATGGCTTCGCCGGTGAGTTTCATCCGGCGTTCAAAAAACGGTAAGAGGTCTTTCACATAGGGGCTTTTTAAATGCAGTCTTAAAAGATCTTGGGTTTGACGTTTTTTGAGAAGTTTCCGTATGGTTTTGGGAATCTCATCCACGTCGTCAAATTCAGCGGAATAATCCACATCGGCATTCCGGATAAAACTGACGGTCATGTAATGGGCGTTTTCCTGAGAAAAAATCGTATCTAAAATGTCATCCACTCGGACGTAGCGGCCGTCTTCCATGGCCATGGCGTAAGGGGGTTGATTGATGAATTCGAGTTGATAAAATTCGTTTTTATCCGTTTTAATCAACCGGTACAATTGATTACTTTTGACGGTGAGTATGAATTCAGTGAGAGAGACTTTCATCCGGTGGGAAAGCGTGAAAAATTCTTTTTCAAACATTTGAATGAGGGTTTTCTTTTCGGTGGCTTTGAGTGTGTCCATGGGCACAAATGTGAACCCTTCACCATCAAAGGCTTTTAAAAGGTTTTTACCGGATTCTAACATCGCAATGCGTTGGCGGTTAATGGTTTCATTGAGTTGATCGATGACCACGGATAAAGGAAGTCCTGAGCGCCACTCAATATGTTCAGGGTTGAGTTCCAGCCATGATTTTAATGA
>CBFHLD010000043.1:0-6458 GCA_965656585.1 Candidatus Izemoplasmataceae bacterium
GATCGGGTCTTAATACGAGTAACCGCCCTTTTGGGTTGGTCATCTTAATCCAGTTTTCAGGCGCTTGATCGGGTTGATCACGGCGAAAATCATCGTAATCAATAAACATCGGTGGATCGATCAGAGTAAATGCTTGATCATCTCCGATTTTTAGCAGTTGTTTAAACGCTTTGGATTGTGCGGTTTGTTGCTTGAGCCATGGAGTCATATACTCACACCTTTCTAAAATTAAAAAAAGCCAGGGTCTTAGGACCTCTGGCTATCAAATACGAACCATTTGCGAGATACAAGACCACCTACCATAACGATAAAGGCTTGCATCTATTTAGATACAAACCGGATTAGGTATAGTGGTGGTGCAAGCAAGCAAATAAATTCATCTTTAAACCCTCAATTTTTGGTAGTATAGCACCGGTTTTTAAAACGTGCAAGAAAGATGACGAAAAAAATCATTCGCATCACAAAGTGTTTTGCCAAAGTGCGTGCTATATCTATGGTTTAATAAACGTAAATAAAAGAAGGAGTATCTATGATTAAAGCGTGGATTAAAGCATCAAGGTTACCCGCTCAAACATTCATTTTCCCCAGTTTACTGTTGGGTCAGATGTTACACCAAAATCTCACCGGTCAGTTTTCTTGGTTTATTTTTTCACTGCTCTTTTTCTTAGGGCTTACGATGCACTTTTATATTGTTTATGCGAATGATTATGCCGACTATGAAACCGATCAACATAACATGACCTTTACGCCTTTCACCGGAGGTTCTAGGGTTTTAGTTGAAGGGGACTTAGGAAGGGCCAGTTTATTTCAAGGGGCCTTGTTTATGGCCTTTTCAACGCTTTTACTTTCGGGGTTCATTAGTCTCGTGGCCGAGACGTTTTGGCCGGTCGTATTTGCAGCTGCTGGGTTACTCCTACTCCATGCGTATAGCTTTTATCCCATCCGGCTTTCTTACCGGGGCTTTGGCGAAACGTTGCAGATGCTTGGGGTGGGGGTAGTCTTACCGATTATTGCATTTACGGCCCAAGGTGGGATTCTTTCAGACATTCCGTGGCTCGTTGTTTTAGTACTTCTTCCCAGTCAACTCGCCATGGCCATCGGAACGGCACTCCCAGATGCACCATCCGATATTCAAAGTCAAAAACGCACGAGTGCTGTGCTCTTTGGAAACGCCGGCGCACAGCGGTTAATGCTTTTCTTGTTTGCCGTTAGCTTTACGGGATTATCGGCCTTACTTGGGTTTAATGGAAGTGTTGCATCCATCGTCATGTATGGGCTTTTCGGAGTCTTATTTACGGGAATAACCGTCTTAACGGTTGGGATGGTGACGGTGCCTGGCAGTAAAGAAATGGTGATTTTAACGGGACTTTCGATTTTTACGAATACCTTACTCGTTCTTGCCACCGCCTTGGTTTGGCTCTAAAATGAAATTATGGACATTCAATTAAAACCGGTAGAATCTGAGCACTTAAAAGGACTTCTTGAGCTATCCAAAGGGCTTCCTGAAGATCAACAAAAAGCCGTTGCCAATAATCTCATTTCATTGGCCGAAGCTTATGTAAATTATGAAAAAGCTTGGCCAAGAGTTATTTTTGATGGGGATACGATGATTGGCTTTTTGATGGTCGATCTTCAATTTGACCAATCAGTTGATGAGGCAGATTATCCATTTAAGCTTATCGATGAGCCAGAAAGACCAAGCTGTGAACTATGGCGGTTGATGCTAGGGAAAGCGTACCAAGGAAAAGGGTATGGGACAAAAGTCCTTGACCGTTTAATCTTAGAGCTTAAAAAAATGAATTATAAAACCTTATTCACTTCATGCGTCCGGTTACATCCCATGCCTTATGCGTTTTACATGCGCTATGGATTTATTGACACCGGTCATAACAACGGTGAACAAATACTAAAAATGGCCCTTAAATAGAGCCATTTTTAACATAAAATTGATATTTAATTGCTAGGATATGGTTAGGAGGCTTCTATGCTGAATGATCGTTATTTTGATACGTTTGATATGTTTACGTGGGAACATTACACGCCAGTTCTGTTGACCTTACTTGTCGTTTTTGGAATTTTTTATTTCAGACGTTCATTGATAAAAAACCCGTATAAATACCGGATCGGTGTGGCGTTAGCAGGCACAACTTTAGGCCTTGAAGTCCTCGTCAATATGTGGCGTATTTATGCGGGAGCTTGGAGTGTTTCAACGTCTTTACCACTGCATTTGTGTGGGCTTGCGGTGCTTACGTCATCGTATGTATTAATTAAGCGGAATCAACGGGTATTTAATGCAACCTTTTTCATCATGTTGATTGGTGCGATACTCGCCCTGGTTACTCCCGGCATCCAAGGTAACTGGGGATTCCCCCATTTCCGGTATTTTCAGTTTTTCGCGGTCCATGGGATGTTGGTCGTGAATTTCGCGTATTTACTTTTTGTCTATGAATACCACAAAGATTTCACCTACCGGTACGTCTGGATCAATGCCCTTACTCTACTCATGCTTGCGGCCATTTTATTCCCAGTCAATCTGTTGTTAGATGGCAATTATCTATTTCTCATGGCTAAGCCAGGTCCCAATACCGCATTTGATTTATTTGGCGTATGGCCATGGTATTTGATTAACATCGCGTGGGCTGGGGTCCCCATCTTTTTTCATCTTTTTTATCTCCCGTTTTTCCTTCGTAACCTTGGGGTAAAAAAACCAGCAAGCTTGATGTCTGATTTATCGGCGAATTTGGAATGAATCAAAGGTTTCTTGCGTCACGAATGTTTCTTTATGCACCCGGTCAATGCGGCCGGGTGCTTTTTCATTGAGCCAAGTAAAAAACGACTCGCAGGCTTCTGATTTTCCTTGGATGAGCCCCATGACGGACCCATCAATTTCATTTTGAACATAGCCATTAAGACCGATTTTCCGGGCCTTTCTTTGAACGGAAAAACGCATGCCAACGCCTTGCACGCGCCCGGTTAATTGAAACTTTATGGTGCGTATACTATCTTTCATCAAAAAAACCTTAAAAATGTGTCATATAAGTCTTTTAAAACCGCTTCTTAACTGTTAATATGATAGCGTATTAAACCTAGATTATAAAATGATAGGAGTGATTGATTATGGCAAATGCCATCATTGTATTTGGATCCACCATGGGAAATACCGAAACGGTTGCCGATCTCATTGCGGAAAATTTAAACCATGAAGTCAAAGTCGTGAATGTCACGGAAGTCGAGCTCTCAGATATTAAAGAAGCGGATTTAGTCCTCTTTGGCTCAAGCACCTGGGGCGACGGTGAACTCCAAGAAGATTTTGAAGATTTCATCGACGAAATCACCACGGAACTCGTGGGTGAAAAAGACGTGGCTGTCTTTGGCTGTGGGGATGAAATGAGCTATCCCGATGAATTTTGTGCCGCTACTGACATCATCCGAGAAAAATGTGAAGCGGCTGGGGCCAACATTGTGGCAGAAAACTTACGCGTCGACGGTGAACCAGAAGACAGTGAAGACGAAATAACCGCCTGGGCTGAAGCTTTATAAATTAGGTGTTTCACGCCCATTGTGTTATACTCACAATGATGTGATGAAAGATTTACATCACCATTTCAAACAGACAAACCAAACGCTGTATGAATACAGCGTTTTTTATTGCCTTAACAAGGAGAACTATGAATTTCAATGAATTAAAGTTACACCCGCTCATTTTAAGAGCGATTGCCGAAGATGGGTATGAAACCCCAACCCCCATTCAAGCTAGGGCCATTCCTGCATTACTGGAAGGAAACGATCTATTAGGCAGTGCGCAGACCGGGACAGGAAAAACCGCCGCCTTTGCCCTTCCGATGATTAACACCCTTGCAAAAATGCCGAATAAAGGCCGCGGAAAAGTCATCTCTGGGCTTGTATTAGCCCCCACAAGAGAACTTGCCCTGCAAATCAAAGAGAATTTTGATCGTTATGACCGTAAAACGCACGTCAAAGCCATCGCTATTTATGGTGGGACCTCTAAACACAACCAAATCGTGAAAATCAAACGCGGAGTGGATGTCTTAATTGCCACACCGGGTCGTTTACTCGACCTTATGAATATGCGTGTGGTGAAGCTCGACCACGTTCAAATGGCCGTTTTGGATGAAGCGGATCAAATGCTGGATATGGGCTTTATCGATGATGTTAAAAAAATCATGAGTGCGCTCCCGAAAGAACGGCAAACCATGCTTTTTTCTGCGACGATTCCCAAAGCGATTGCGCAACTGGCAAATTCATTACTTAAAAACCCCGTACGTATCGAAGTGGCTCCGCAAAATCAACCGTTAGATACGATCAAACAAGAAGTTTACATGGTCAAACGTGAAGATAAAAAAGCCTTACTCA
The DNA here is from genome assembly GCA_965656585.1 of Candidatus Izemoplasmataceae bacterium. Classification (GTDB taxonomy): domain Bacteria; phylum Bacillota_I; class Bacilli_A; order Izemoplasmatales; family Izemoplasmataceae; genus JAGYII01. Next base: position 4,375 of record CBFHLD010000043.1, read on the forward strand.
CCGATCTTTTAAAACCGGATACATTTAGTTCAGCGTTGATTTTCGCCCGTACCAAACGCGGCGCCGATCATTTAGCTCAGTACCTATCCAAAAAAGGGTATCAGTCCGGTGCGTATCACGGGGATAAATCCCAACGTGAACGCGAACGTGTATTAGGGGCTTTTAAAGCGAAGCGCATGAACGTACTCATCGCGACGGATGTCGCCGCTCGGGGCATCGATATTGATGCACTCAGTCACGTCATTAACTTCGATATGCCAGAAACTAAAGAAACCTACATGCACCGGATCGGCAGGACGGCAAGAGCTGGCGCACTCGGTCAAGCATTGTCCCTGTGTAGTCCAGAAGAGCGCCACTTATTAAGTGCGATTCAACAACACATTGGATTTAAATTGCCGCTCAATTTAGAGCATGCCTATCTCATTCCTGCCAACCGGAACCGCTCTGAAAAACCTGCTTTTAAATCTCGGAGTAAAAAAGGGTATCAAGCATCCAGTAAAAAGAAAAAGAAAAAACCGTATCATCAATCATTCAAACAACAAGCTCATAAATACGCATAAAAAAAGACCGACATTTTAAATGTCGGTCTTTTTTTTTAAGCATGAATGTCAGGCATTGATTTGAGTAAAAATAACCCGAGTGATGCAATGACAATTTGTAAGACATTCCCTGGGACACTGCCGAGGGCAGGAACTAAGCCAACCCCTAAGAATAATCCTTCAAAAAGCCAATACCCACCGATGATGACGGCACCCCCCGCAAGGAGTGCAAGGACATTGCGCGCCATGGATGCGCCTTGGCCTTTGGGACTTAAGGCTACGCTTCCCATGACAAATCCCGCAATCAAGCGAACCACCAAGGTGCCCGGAGCCCAGATGGCCCAAATGGATAAAACATCAAATAAAGCCATCCCGATGCCGCCCGCTAAAGCGCCATAGGTCTTCCCGTATTTCACGGCGATCACAAACATCACAAGGGTGCCTAAATGAACCAGGCCGCCTTGACCCATTAAAATGGGGACGTGAATATTAATATAAGTAGCGACAAACACCGCCGCGATAAAGATGGACGTTAAAGTTAACTCTTTAACCCGAGAGGGTTGAATGGTTTGTTGCATTTCATACCTCCACACATTAAAACTAACGATATTGTATCACTCGTTGGCAGTTCGCAAAGCAAACTTGCTTTAAAAAATGAAATTATTATTGGGATGTGCCATACTTAAAGCAACTAAGGATCAAGAAGAGGGATTATGATTCAGTTTGGAATATTAGGGGCAGGACGCATCGCCCATTCATTTGCGAAAGCCATGGATGTCACATCCGGCAAAATCGTAGGTGTGGCCTCGCGGGATTTATCTCGGGCTCAGGTCTTTCAAGGTGAATACGGAATCGAGAAGGCGTACGGCTCGTATCAAGCGATGTTTGAAGATCCAACGATTGACGTTATTTATGTAGCCACTCCGCACGGCCTTCATTACAGCCAAATGCTTGAGGCACTTGATTATAATAAGGCCTTGCTCACAGAAAAAGCCTTTACGCTCAATGTGAAAGAAGCCAAGGAAGTCTTTGAAAAAGCAAAGGCGAAAAACCTGTTTGTCATGGAAGCCATGTGGACCCGGTTTTTACCCATCACACAGGCTCTTTTAAACCGCGTTGAGTCTGGCGTTATCGGGACGGTCAAACAAGTCAATGCGACGTTTTCATTTGAAGGCAATCTGGATGAAAAAGGCCGCTTAATGAATCCTTTATTAGGCGGTGGAGCTTTACTCGATGTGGGTATATATCCGTTAACGTATGCGGACCTTTTTGGAACCCTTGAGGGAAACATAGATGCCGCATATCAGCGCGCATCCACCGACATTGATCTTTGGAATAAAATAGAGATAAAAGCCCAAGGTTTTCAGGCGACTTTAGAGTCAGGATTCTTGGAAGATAAACCCCGCCATGCCACCATCATAGGCTCTAAAGGACGCATTGAAGTGCCTTCATTTTGGGCCGCCGAAGAAGCATTTATTTATGATTTAGAAGGCGGTTTAACCGAACATCTATCCATCCCACACACGGTTAATGGATTTGAGTACG
>CBFHLD010000044.1:0-6455 GCA_965656585.1 Candidatus Izemoplasmataceae bacterium
CATGTGAAAGGGGAAGTTGAATTTAAAGACGTGTGGTTCGCCTATAAAAAAGATGAATGGATCTTACAAGGCGTCTCCTTTAAAGTCCAGGCCAATCAATCGGTCGCCTTTGTCGGCGCCACCGGCGCAGGGAAAACGACCATTCTAAAACTCCTCACCCGCGATTATGACATCCAACACGGCCAGATTCTCTTAGACGGCATCGATATCAACACGATCAAGCGGTCGTCACTAAGAAGTTACATCGGTCAGATGCTGCAAGATGTCTTCATGTTCACAGGAACCATTGCCTCAAACATTACTTTAAGAGAACCCGCCTTCAGCGAAAAAGACATTGAAATCGCAGCCAAATACGTCAATGCAGACCGCTTCATTGAAAAACTCCCGGGGAAATTTGATGAACCCGTCTTAGAACGCGGCAATAACTTCTCCGCTGGTCAGCGCCAGTTGATCAGCTTTGCCAGGACTTTGATTCACCAACCCCGCATCATCATACTCGATGAAGCGACCGCCAACATCGACACTGAAACCGAAATCATCATTCAAGAATCACTCAAGAAAATGCTGAACATTGGGACGAGTTTCATCGTCGCCCACCGCTTATCGACGATTCAGCACGTGGATCAAATCATTGTCTTATCGCATGGTAAAATATTAGAAAAAGGCTCCCACCAAGAACTCCTCAAAGAAAAGGGCCACTACTATAAGCTTTACCAGCTCCAGTTTGACAATGAACCCCCCAGTGCGTCGCAAGACGCCGCATTAGCGACTTAAATCATCCGAGGTGCCTATGGGCCATTTCGCACTCAAAAGTAAAGTTAAGACGAACGGCTTTGAAGGCTGGTATGTCCGCTTTACCGATCCTGAGCAATCCTTTAATACCTCACTCATTTTTGCGCATACGACCGATGAAAGTGATCCGCATGCTTTCATTCAAGTCTTTGATGGGGTGAAAAGAACCAATACCTATCACCGCTTTGACCCCAAAGAATTTCGCTTTCAAAACGATGTCGTAAAAATCGGTAAGAACCGTCTTTCCATGCATGATGTGGGTTTAGATGTCCCGGGACTCACGCTAAAAGCGTCATTTGAAAAGCCTGTTTTTAACCGGGAAAAATCTGCGATGGGACTTTTAGAAAAGCTGCCCTTAGAAACCTTTCAAGAAGTCGTCATCATGGGCGCGAAGTTTAAAGGGACTTTTACCGTAAATGGGAAAAGTAAAGATATCCAGGGCCAAACGTATATGGAAAAAACGTACGGCCAAAAGTTTCCCAAGACGTGGTTTTGGGTGCAAGCCAACCATTTCAATAAGCTTTTATATCTTTCAATGAGTGGCGGCCATGTGCCGACCCTTAAATTTAGACCCTTTGGCTTTTTCGTGCTGTTATACACGAAAACGCAAAGTTACCGCTTTGCGACGTATAACTTTTCCAAGATAGATATCCAAGAAACGGATGGTACCTACACCTTTACCGTAAAAAAACGCGCGCTCACTTTAACCGTCACCGTCACGGATCACACCCCCACGACACTCGTGGGCCCCACCGATGGGGGGAAGATGATGTTAGATGTCTTTGAATCGATCGATGCGCACGTTCATATCACCTTAAAAAATAAAGACCGTTTAATCGTCGAAGCCGAAAGTCCTTATGGCGGCTTTGAATATATGATGAAAGGATGATTCAATGAAAAACATTACACTTTCTAACGGCGTTGAAATTCCCGCCATTGGCCTAGGCACTTTTAGAGCCAAAGACCAAGAAGCTTACCAAGCCACCCTGCATGCATTAAAAGTCGGCTACCGTCACATTGACACGGCCGCGATTTATCAAAATGAAGAAGAAGTCGGAAAAGCCATCAAAGATTCAGGGCTGCCCAGAGAAGAGATCTTTGTGACCAGTAAACTGTGGAATACCGATCAAGGCTACGCTGAAGCCAAAGCGGCTTATCAAGCAAGCCTTGAGCGTTTAGGCCTGGATTATCTGGATTTATATCTCATTCACTGGCCAAAAACCTACGAAAAAGCCGCCGAGTCATGGAAAGCGTTTGAAGAACTCTATGACGCCGGGAAAGTCCGGGCAATTGGGGTTTCTAACTTTGTATTCCATCACATTGAACACTTGTTAGAAACGGCGAAGATCATCCCCATGGTCAACCAAGTGGAAACGCATCTGTTTGTGCAAAATCAAAAACTGTATGACTTCTGCATGGAAAAAGGCATCTACTTAGAAGGCTACGCACCCTTAGCGTCCCATGAGATTGCCAAACTCTTAGAAAATGAAACCTTACAAGCCATGGCTAAGGCCAAAGGCTGCACGATTCCGCAAATTGCGCTTAAATATCAACTCGACCGGGATATCATCATCATTCCTAAAAGCGGAAACCCCAAACGGATTGAAGAAAACTTAAACATCATGGATATCACATTCACCGAAGAAGAAAAAGAAACCTTGAAAGGCCTCAATAATGGCCGTAAATTCTTCCCGGATCCCGATAATATCGCGTTTTAAAGAATGTTAATTTGCAGCGTATTCACCCGATTTCTTGTATAATATAACTAACAAATTCAATAAAAGAGGTGAATATCATGGGACTGTTTGATTTTTTCAGAAAGAAAAAAGAACCCAAAAAAGAACCGGTAGAAAATGTCGTAGAACCTAAAAAAGCCCCCGAAGCGCCTGAACCTAAACCGACACCCACACTTGAAGAAGTGGCGGAAGAGGTAAAAAATACGAAGGCCCCGGATTTAAAAGCGGAAGTAAAATCCCGTACAGCCACCAAGAAACCCGCGGCTAAAAAACCGGCTGCGAAGAAACCTGCGGCTAAGAAACCCGCGGCCAAACCTGCGGCGAAGAAACCCGCGGCTAAACCTGCCGCTAAAAAACCAGCGGCTAAAAAGCCAGCAGCTAAGAAACCCGCCGCTAAGCCTGCGGCTAAAAAAGAATAATACCTAAGCCTGCCCAGGCAGGCTTTTATTTCACGAGATTAAGCGACACTTCGTCATAAAAATAGGAGTACTATGCCAAAGCCAACCTTCCTCAATTTAGCCCCATCCAAAAGAGATCATATCGTCGATCAGACGGTGTCACTGATTTTAAAAGGACTCATTCGGGATATCTCAGTTTCAGACGTCGTCAAGGCGTCCGATATTCCCAGAGGGTCTTTTTATCAGTACTTTGAAGACCTTCAAGATTTGATGCTTTATGTCTATGAGACATTTATCACGAAATTTGAAACGTATAAGATGGATCAAATTACGACCCACACCTATACGCTTTTTTCTTTATTTGAAGATTCCTTTGAAAAAGATTACCTCTTTTTTACGACCTCGGACTTTCATCAAGTCTACGGAAAACTTTTCAATGAACGCAAATTTGTCGGGCTCGACCTCGTGGTCCATGAAAAAGCCCGGATTGCGTTCATTCAAAAAGTCCTAGCCAGTGTTAATACGGATGAAGTGAAACACTTATCTTTAGACGAACAAACGGATTTATACATTTTATACTTACGCATTAAAAACGGAGAACTCCACCGCGTGATGGAAGGATCTAAAACGTATGAGGATGCGCATGAAACCTTTCAGTTTTACCTGCGCATCTTACAAAGAGGAGTTCAAACATGAAAAACATTCGTCAACTGATTAAATATGCCACCCGCTATAAAGGGTATTTATGGCTCGCCATCACGGCGATGCTTTTACAAGTGTTGATTGGTTTTTTAATTCCCTTCATCATGATTGGCATCATCGATGAAGCGATTCCCAACGGCGACATGCGTTTACTCCTGAACCGGTCACTCATTATGATTGGGCTCGCTCTATTAGGCGCCCTGACCGGCATTGTGAATAATTACGCCTCCAATTATGTGGGTCAACATGCGGTGATGAACCTGAGGGATGATTTATTTAGTCATATCCAGTCTTTATCCTTTAAAAATGTCGATGAACTGAAAAAATCACGGCTCATTACCACGGCTACCAGTGACATTCAGCGCGTTCAGATGTTTTTTACGATGATGTTAAGGATTATTGTGAGAGCCCCCCTGATGATCATTGTGGGTCTCGTCCTTTCGTTACAAACCTCTCTTTTACTCTCCCAAATTTTTTATGTGACGATGCCTTTATTAATCATTTCGTTTATCGTCTTCTTGATAATATCGTATGAGATTTTTAAAAAGGTCCAAGGGGCCCTCGATGACATTAACAATGTCGTCTTAGAAAATGCCAATGCCCCGCAAGTCGTGAAAAGCTTTGTCTCGCAAGATTATGAAAATCAGCGCTTTAAAAAAGTGAATGATCATTATAAAGAAGTCAATACCGCCGCTGAAAGCGTCTTAGCCGCGGCTGAACCTCTAATCATCATGATCTTCAACTTAGGTTTAGCGCTCATTTTAGTGTTTGCGCAAATCTATTTAACCCGGGGGGCCCCGAGTTTATTTGAAAACGGCATTCCAAGAATCGGGCTCATCATGGCCTTTACGCAGTATTCCCAGCAGATTCTCATTGGCCTGATGATGTTTGCGATGATTCTCATTTTTGTTTCACGCGCCGAGGTATCGGCGCAACGGATTCAAGAAGTCTTACTGAAAAACGACTACATTTATACGCCCGATGAACCGGTGAAAAGTCCAGTTAAAGGAGCGCTTGCTTTTAACAAAGTGAGCTTTAAATACGGCGCGTCTTCAGCCCCCGCCATTGAAGGGATTGATTTTGCCTTAAACCCAGGGGAATCTTTAGCGGTGGTCGGGTCCACGGGATCGGGGAAAACCACGCTTTCGAGGCTCATCCCGAGACTCTATGAAGTCACGGATGGCACCATCACCTTAGATGGGATCCCCATTCAAGACTATGACATGCATCACTTACGCGATGCGATTGGCTATGTGACCCAAACGGCCCACATTTTTTCTGGGTCCATCGGGACCAATATCGCCTTAGGAAAAAAAGAAGCCACGTATGACAGTGTCTTAAATGCGACTCAAGAAGCATCCCTTACGCCGTACATCGAAAAAGAAGAGGCCGGTGTCAACGCGCTTACCGCAGCCAAAGGAACTAACCTTTCAGGCGGTCAAAAACAACGCGTCTCGATTGCGCGTGCCCTCCATAAAAAACCAAAAGTCCTCATCTTAGATGATTCGACCAGTGCGGTGGATACCGCCACAGAAAAAGCCATCATCGAATCGATTAATTCGATTACGCCGAAGCCGACGTTACTCTTGATTACTCAAAAGATCGCCACAGCCAAGCGGCTTGATAAAATCTTAGTGCTTTCCAATACCGGTGCGATGGATGGATTCGGGACGCATGAGGCGTTACTTAAAACCTCCACGGTCTATCAAGAAATCGTCGCCTCGCAAGGAGGTCAAAATGTCAGTGCTTAAGAAAAAAGCCGAACTGAGAGATGATCTCAAAGCCTTAGTCGATATGAAAAAAGCCGAAAGCGGATCCCGGTGGGGCCGCCGTGGCCCATCGCAAAAAGTCAAACCCAAAGCCATTGGCCCGACCTTAAAACGGATTTTGTCGTATTTAGGCCCGGCGAAGTTTGCGATTATCGTCATTATTGTCTTTTTAATAGGTTCTACCTTTTTAAATACCTTGATTCCGACTTTAGTCTCCTTTGCGATTGATGAATACATCGTGAATCAAGCCTATGAAGGGCTTTTATCCATTGCGCTCATCATGATTGGCTTTGCGGCCATTAATGCGCTTGTGAGATATCTCGCCCGGTTTTTCATGGTGAGAATTAGTCAAACCGCCATTGCGAAGATTCGCTCCGATGCTTTTGATGCTTTACTGGATGCCCCTGTATCGTATTTTGATGAAAAAGGGGCTGGAGATATTAACTCGCGGATTTCCAATGACGTGGAACTGATTAATAATGCGATGGCTCAATCCCTCGTGCAGTTTGTCAATACGCTTATTATCTTAGTGGGGGTCACCGTCCTCATGATTCGACTCAACTGGGCGTTAAGTTTGGTCGTCTTTGCCTTTATGCCAGTGCTTTTTGGAATGATTATATTTATCTCTAAAAAGTCGCGAAAGTATTTTACCGACCAACAAGTCTCACTGGCTTCACTGAATGGCATTATCGAAGAAGATATTTCAGGACTCGAAGTCGTGAAACTCTATAACCACGAACCGGAAATGATCGAGGAGTTTGCGAAAGAAAACGAAACGTTAAAAAACGCATCGTTTAAAGCGCAGCTTTATTCCGGGCTTTTATGGCCGTTCATCCATTTCTTTAATAACCTGATTTATTTATCTGTTGTGGCTGTGGGTGGATTTTTCTATCTACAGTTTGGCGTATCGTTTGTTTCCATTGGGGATATTTCGGGGGTAAGTCAATATGCCCGTCAGTTCATTCAACCGATTTCGGAAATCGGGCAACTCTTTAACACGCTCATGCAAGGCATCGCCGGCGCGGAGCGCGTCTTTGAGATGATGGATACGACGTCTG
>CBFHLD010000045.1:0-6374 GCA_965656585.1 Candidatus Izemoplasmataceae bacterium
CTTGCAAGGAAGGTGGAAGCGTATTGACTTCCGGATGATAAACCAAATTTTGCATCATCCGTTTGTCTTCCACCAACGCCATGACTCTTAGAAAGTACGCTTTGAGGTTGACCTTAAAATCCGTCGAAGGGAGGGGCTTCACGAGAATTGATTTATTCATCTCCATGAGATGTTCTAACGCTTCGGTAATCATATCCGGTTTGGACGGGAAATATTCATACAAAGAAGATTTGGACCGGCCCAAGTGATCGGCTAAGTTTTTCATGGTGAATTTTTCCGAAGCGTGCGTGTGTAAAAGAGCGAGGACTTCTTCTAAAATGATTTCTTTTTTAGTCACGAATCTCACCCGCCTCATCGACTGCGGTTTCAAAATCCGTCGCGATAAAGGGGAGTGTGTCGGTGGCTGGGATGGGTTTTGAAGGTGCGGATGCACGGCGTTTAAAGATCCATACGCCACCACCAATAAGGCCGAGTAAAAGAATCGTTCCGCCCCCGAATAAGGCAATCCATAACGGCTCGATGAGTTCACTGGTCCATACATAGTACCCAGCCCCTAAAGTCACGATTCCTAAGAAGACTAAGAGAATTCTCAGGCCGTGTCTAGAGACACTGTCATACATGAGTGGGACGACAAATATCGTCAAGAACGTCCCGTAAATCAGTCCCCCAATGGAAGTCAGTGCGAGCGGTTGTGTGAGCTCGGTCCCATCACCGATTCCAGCGGCTAATCCGGTGAGCGCTAAAATCGTGGTCAAGGCGGTCATGAAGATCGGCCGCAGACGCGTTTGACCGGCTTCTAAAATCGCTTCTTTGAGTTCAAGGCCTTGATCGCGAAGTTGGTTGATGTAATCAACTAAGACAATCCCGTTATTAACGATGACCCCTGCGAGGACAATTAGTCCTAATAAGGCGACGACACTGACCGGCGTGTTAAAGATGTATAAGATCCCCAGTCCGCCGGTAAAGGCTAAAGGAATGGTAATCATGATGATGAAGGGATACTTGAGGGATTGGAACTGACTGGCCATAATCATATAGACAATAACAATCCCCAAAAGGGCCGCCAGCGCTAAGGTGTTGACCGCTGCGGCAATTTCTTCCGATTCCCCTTGTAAGGTAATCGCAAACCCTTCTGGCACGTCGTAAGTATCCAATGCCGCTTGCGCATCTTCAGCGAGTAATGACGCATTAAATTCCGTTTCAACTTCAGCCGTCACCGTCACTGAACGGGTCCCGTCAATGCGGTTAATGCTGGTAAAGCCTGGAATTTCTTCAATGTTCGCAATGTCTGATAAGAACACGGGATTTCCCATGCCATCCACGGACACAATGATCGATTCAAACGACTCTACACTGTCGGCAACCGCACTGGCTGTATCTTCTTCATCGAAGATTCGAACGGTGAATAAATCCCCCGCTAAACTCAAGGTAGTAACTTCTTCAGGGGTGGCCAATTGTGCGCGCATGATGCCAAATACTTGGGCGACCGTTAAATTGTATTCGATGGCCGCATCTTTATCCACGGTCACTTTAATCTCTTGAGAGGTTCTTCCAAGACCCGCATCCACATCGCGGTAGCCTTCAATCCCTGATAAGAGATCGGCCACATCCAGCGCCACTTCCCGCAAGGTTTCTAAGTCTGGGCCTTGGACTAAGACTTCAGCTCCGGAACCTACTAAGAAGGCGGTGGAGTTTTCAGTCCCTTGAATATCGGTTTCTAAACGCGGGTATTCGGCCAAAATGGCCGCGACTTCATCGCGCAAGTCATTGGTGGATAGTGTGCGGTCTTCGGCTAACACAATATTGACCGAGGCAGACCCATTATCGGTTCCCCCAAATGGTCCAAAGCCACCGCCCCCTAAGGTAATCCCCACACTTGCAACGTCATCAATCGCAATAATATCGGCATAAATGGCATCCAGATCGGCAGTAAATGCTGCAAAATCTAAAGCTTCATCTTCGGGCACTGAGATATTTCCACTCAAGGTCCCTTCGTCGGTCGCGGGGAAAAATTCAAACCCATTCGAAATACTGCCGACCACGGCGAGGCCAAATAATGCTAAGACACCGACATAGACGAGGCCTTTAAAGCGGTAAAAGCCCCCTAAAATTTTCCGGTAGACTTTTTGGTACGGTTTAATCACATTCGGTTGATCATCTTTTTGCACACGAATGACTTTATTGGCAATCGCTGGTACAAAAGTCAGCGCAATAATCAAGGAGGCGATCAGTGAAAAGGCAATGGTCAGGGCAAGTTGTAAGAATATTTCCCGGATGAAATCTTCAATAAAGATAATCGGTGCAAAGACCCCCACAGTCGTGAGTGTCGATGCGGTGATTGCCCCAGCCACTTGGCTTGTTCCCATGATGGCCGCTTCTTTATTGGATTTTCCTTCTTTTTTATACCGGAAGATATTTTCGATTACGACAATCGAGTTATCCACCAACATCCCAATCCCTAAGGCGAGTCCGCCTAGGGAGACCACATTTAAAGTAATGCCTGATAAATAAATGAGGATGACCGCAAAGGTTAAACTGACGGGGATTGCGATCCCCACGACAAAGGTCGTACGGATGTTTCTTAAGAAGACTAAGAGAACGATGATGGCTAATACGCCTCCTAAGAGGAGGTTGGATAATACGCCCGATGTTGATTCTTCAATGACATCCCCTTGGTTTAACAAGGTGGTCACTTCTAGGCTGGGATAGGTGTCTTCTAAGTCACTGAGGACACTTAAAACTTCATTGGTCACTTCCGTGACGGCGAATTCACTCCCTTTTTGAATAGAGATGGTGATCGCATCTTCACCGTTCACTTTGGAATATTGTTCACCGCCGGTGTCTTCAAAACCAACAGTGGCTACATCATTTAAAGTGAGCGGTTCTAAACTTGACCCAGGCACTCTGAAATCGGCGAGGACTAAATCTTCTAAGGCACTAAGACCATCAATGTCATCCCCCACACGGACGAGATACGATAACCCTTCAATTTCCACAAAGCCGGCCGGGAAGGCTAAGTTTTGAGCTTGAATGATGTTAGAGATATACTCTTGATCCAGCGTAAAATCAGGGGCTTGCGGTAACAACGCAAAGGCTTCAGCGAGTTCTTCGTTGTACGCATCAATCGCGGCCTGATCTAAACGAATCCGAATTTCTTGTTCATAGCCGCCTGTAATGTCAAAAGTGGCCACACCCGGTACACGTTCGACTTGGGGACGCATTACGTCTTCAACCCATTCGGTGAGTTGTTCTAAATCATAGCCTTCATAGGCCACAGAAAAGGTATAAACTGGAAGCTGATTCGGGTTCAACCGGATGATCGTCGGATACCCAACTTCATCAGGAAGCGAACTTTCTAAGGCATTCAAGCTCTCCCGCATTTCGGCCACCGCACTGTCCATATTCGTTGAAGGCGCAAATTCTAATGTCACCAGTGATAAGTTTTCACTGGATGTGGTTTGCACTTCTAAAATATTGGTCGTAGTTTGAAACGCATTTTCTAAAGGAATGGTCACGTTATTTTCCACATCTTCAGGCGTGGCTCCTGGATACGGCGTAATCACCACCGCAAACGGCACGTTGATGGATGGGAATAAATCGGTGGTCAAACGCGTGAACGATACCACCCCAAAAATCATAACCGCAATAATCACCATAAATACAGTAATTGCTTTTTCAACAGAAAAAGTCACTAAATTTTTCATAAATCCTCCTCAAACCGAACGGTCGGTCGGGTTTAATCTTAACACAGTCGAACGTGTTTTTTTGTAAAAAATGCGTAAAAAAAAGAGCTAAATCATTAGCTCTTATTTCACATCAATAATTCTTAGACTGTTGGTTGCGGATCCTAAGGGGAATCCACCGGTAATAATCACGCGTCCGCCGGGTTTAATAAAGCCTTTATCTTTGACCATCTCTACCGATTCACGGATGAGTTTTTCAGTATCCGTCCCAATGTCATAGACCATTGGGTATACCCCATGCGAAAGCATGAGACTGCGCGCGATTTTAGCTTCTTTAGTGAGAGCTAAAATGACGGTATTGGGCCGGTTTTGAGAAAGAAGCCGAGCGGTATTCCCTGTAATCGTCGGGGTAATAACTAAATCGGCTTGCCCTTGTAATACCGCATACGCCACACTGGTTGCGATATTGATCGGAATGGAGCCGGCATCGGTATGGTCACGGACGATGAATTCTTCCCGTTTGATTTCTTTTTCTAAACGAGAGGCAATATTATGCATCATTTCAACGGTTTCAACCGGGTATTTCCCAATCGCACTTTCCCCCGATAACATGATCGCATCGGAGCCATCTAAAATCGCATTGGCGACATCAGACACCTCGGCCCGAGTGGGTTTAGGATGTTCTTGCATGCTTTCAAGCATTTGCGTTGCGGTAATGGAAAGTTTTCCTGAAGCATGTGCTTTACGGATGATCATCTTTTGAATGACGGGGACTTCTTCGGGTTTGACTTCGACCCCTAAATCACCCCGAGCAATCATCACGCCATCGGCTTCAGCGATGATCGCGTCAATATTGGAAACCCCTTCTTGGTTTTCAATCTTGGCGATGATTTGAATGGACTCTCCGCCGTATTTTTTGAGGAGGTTTTTTAACATGATGACGTCATCCGCCCGGCGGACAAAGGAAGCGGCTAAAAAATCTACATTATGGTCGCACGCCCATTTAATATCCGATTCATCTTTGGCTGAGATGTATTCTAAGTTCAGTTCCATCCCGGGAACGTTCACTCCGCGACGATCACGAATCTTATGGGTATTTTGGGAAATCGTTTCGATGATACCTGATGCTTGATCAACTGATAACACTTGTAAGGATAAATACCCATCATCGACGACGATGATCCCGCCAATTTTGACGTCGTTAATGAGTGCAGGATATGACACCGAAAAGCGTTCAGAATCTCCCACAATTTCGTCCATATGAATAAACACTTTTTGACCGACTTTGAAAGACGCTTCGCCCCCTTCAAAGGTATGCGTTCTAATTTCTGGGCCCTTCGTGTCAACAAGCGCGGCCACATTCGTGCCGAGTTCTGCGTTGATTTCTCTTAAGGTATTGAGTCTAATTTCGTGTTCAGCGTGCGTGGAATGTGAAAAGTTAAAACGCATCACATCCATGCCCGCTTGGATGATTTTTTTCATCCGGGCTTTTTCTTCGATGGCCGGGCCAACGGTACAGACAATTTTCGTTTGATTAAAATCGTGAATCATGAATGATTCTCCTTCTTATTGCGTAATTTACCGACTAAGCCATACCGTTTATTCGATACTTCTTTCGTCATGGCTAAGGCGTCTTCAATGGGGGTGTGCGTAATATCCATGCCGCTTAAACCAACCACATATCCACCGTCGTTTTGATTCAACAGTGAAATGGCATGTTCAGAAAGTTCAGTGGCTAAAACGCGGTCAAATGCCACCGGGCTTCCACCTCGTTGGACGTGGCCCAAAATAGTCGCACGGGCTTCATACTCGGTGCGATCATTAATCGTTTTGGCAAGCGCATAAACATCCGTCATATTTTCAGTGACGACCACAATGGCGTGGCGTTTGTGTCTGGCATACGAATCTTGAATGGCCGCAATGGTTCGCTCTAAATCAAATCCGGTTTCTGGGGTAATGATGAATTCACTGCCCACGGCAATTCCGGAATAAAGGGCTAAATCGCCGCAATGGCGTCCCATGACTTCTACCACACTACAGCGGTGATGCGAAAACGAAGTATCACGTAGTTTATCCATGGAATCCATGGCGGTTTCTAAGGCCGTGTAAAACCCGATGGAATAATCGGTGGATGCAATATCATTATCGATGGTTCCGGGAATACCGATGGCTTTCACTCCGAGCCTATGCATAGCTAAAGCCCCTCTGAACGACCCATCCCCGCCAATGACAACTAACCCTTCAATGCCTAAATCATTTAAGCGTTTAAGGGCTTTTTTTTGAACATCTAATTCTTTGAATTCAGGATATCTTGCGCTGGCTAAAATGGTCCCACCACGGTTAATAATCCGGGACACATCATGGCGTTTAAGTTCTTGAATTTCTCCTTCGACCAAGCCTTTAAATCCTTCAAAGACACCATACACTTGCATGCCGTAATGGTGCCCACTTCTAAGGACGGTTCGGATGGCCGCATTCATCCCTGGGGCGTCGCCTCCAGAGGTTAACACTGCGATTTTTTTCAAGCCATTCACCTCGTGCGTATTATAGCATAAATCCCACCCTCATTCGGATGGGATTTCTTTAACTTTTGTGATGATATATTGCCATTTATTCTGGCGATATTGGAATCCACCATTCAGCATCGCCATGCCTTCTTGAGGGGATTCCTTAAGGCCTTTAAACGCTTCG
>CBFHLD010000046.1:0-6320 GCA_965656585.1 Candidatus Izemoplasmataceae bacterium
ATAGGGCAATATCAGCCCCCGAGGCTCTCAGTTGCACGTGATTGATCCAGGTGACTAAGGGGTGTTTAAACTGTCTTGCGGCTAAGCCATCCTCAATCTTATACGCCTGGTCAAACGTGCCGATGGGTTGATCAAGATAGGCTTGGGTGGACGTTTCTATGTCTTTTAGTAAACCAATAATCGCCTCATCTTCTGGGGTGTCTTTCATTGAAATGTGCTCACCGGTGATTTGGGTTGAATCAAATGGCTCCTCCAGGGGTATATTGATCACATTAACCCCAAGAGCGTTCATTCCAGGCTGGGAGATAAACGTATTACCGACTTTTTCACATAGGGTTTGATGTTGGTGGCCCGTGAGTAAAATATCAATGCCTTCGATTTCTTTAAGCATTTTTAACCCTTGGTTTTCACCCGTCAAAGACGCACGTTCACCGGTCTTTAAATCCCCTTCAAATCCCCCGTGATAATTCACCACGAGTAGATCGACTTGATTCCTCAAATGAGCGACTTTTGATTTTACGGACTCAAACGCATCGTTAAACACAAGGTTTTCAATGTGGCTCGGGTTTTCCCAATTCGGGATGTAATGCGTCGTCACTCCAATGATTCCCATTTTGCGTCCGCCAGGTAAAACCTTGACAGCATGAGAAGCGCCGGTAAACGGGGCATCTTTTTCCAACACATTGGCGTTTAACACGGTGCCTTGGAAAGTATCCGTAAATGATTTTAATAGAGGTTTTCCGAAATTAAAATCGTGATTGCCTAAGGTCAAATAATCGCACTGTAAGTGATTGAGTACATTGGCGAATGGATGGTTTTTTTGAGGATGCTTCGATAAATAATAGGCCAGAGCATTCCCTTGAATCACATCGCCGGTATCAATATAAAGATCACCCTCATGTCGGTGCTCCTTTAAAAAAGAAGCCACCCGAGCGATGCCTCCATCTGTCTTTCCTTTTCGTGCGTAATCTACACTTAAAAAATGACCGTGAATGTCTGATGTATGAAATAGCTTAAGCATCTTTTTAGCCACGTTCACCGACCGCCTCTTTGGACTTTAACCAGGCCATTACAGGTTCCATAAAACTAACGACAATGACCGCGGCAAAACCAGCCGCAAATCCGTTGTTATATAAATCTAATCCTCCTTGCAATACATAGGCAAAAGGCGTGATAAGTACATGGATGAACCCCGCTGCTATTCCAGCGAATATCCCATATTTCCCAGCGACGGGAGCCAGTGTTGTCACAAAAAACACGGCGATTACCATCCCTACTGAATCAAATGAATAATTGGTGATGAACACCGCCAAAACAGCCCCTGTCATTACAGGAAAAGAATTCACCGGGTGTTTGCCAAATGCCCCAAACCCGATAACCGTAAATATTCCCGCCACCACAGGACCATTCATAGAGAAATTCAGTCCCCAAATGATGATTAAGCTCAGTGTACCCATAATGGCCATATTAAGAAATGCGGTCCCTGGGCCATACATTTTCATATAATCCATGGACAGCCCTGAAGTTTGAATTAAAGATACATAGTTTTTTAAGGATGCTTTAAAGATAATCGCAAGGAGCCAAAATACCCCGATTAAAAATCCAATCATGATCCAAAGGGGTTCATTGAATTGAGTGGAGACAGGGACATTGGAGGTTAAATTCAAATCAAACGCCTGAAATACCACGGCGTACAGTAGTGAGATAAAGCCTAGAGTAAACCCTACATTATACAGGTTGTATCCCTGGTGGAAAACTTTAGTTTTACTGGCAATGGGTAAGACTAAAAAGCCAGCCAATAATCCCCCAAGCAAACCTAAAATACAACATAAGCCAAAAGGTAAATTAAGCCCAAACATAATAAAAGATACTAAGGGGGCCAGTCCGCTAGAAAACAGCAAAGACCCCATATAGATTTCTGGTTTAATGTTTTGGGTATAGCCATAAAGAATGACACCCAAATAGATGGGGAAACTATTGATGACATTTTTACCAAAAAACGCAAAGCCTAATATCGTAAATAAAGCCGCAAGAATTAAGCCATCAATCTTGATTTTAAAAAGTCTTAATAAAGTTAAGTTTAAAATTAACACAAAACCCGCATTAGCTAAGGTCGCATGAAGCCCACCCACACTTAAATAATCAGTGATTAAAACACTGGTTGAAAACTGTATGGCAAGGAGGTTTTGAATCCCTTCAGCATCGAAAAAAAGCATCGCCACAAAGGCGATTCCGATAAGATATAAAACAATTTCTAAAACCGTCCAATTGGCTTTCATAATTCCCTCACTTAAAGTATATCAAAAGGGGCAACTTCGCCCAAATAAAAACCTCGCTTGAGGGCGAGGTTTAAATCAAGGAGCCTGCTTCAGCATCGACGTAAACTTCCACATGTTCATGGAGTCTAAGTGCGGTGGCAGGAACAGATTCACTGATGGGGGCGTGAATCATATCGTGGATGGCGTTGGCCTTATTTTGACCCTTCGCCACGAGGATTATTTGTTTGGCACTAAGGATAGTTGAAATTCCCATGGTTACTGCTTCACTAGGAATGGGTTCGTGTCCGTTAAAATACTCTTTATTATTTTCGATGGTGGATTGGGCAAGTTCAATTTTATGCGTTTTGGATGAAAAGGGAGTGCCTGGTTCATTAAAAGCAATATGCGCATTCACTCCAATGCCAAGTAGAATGGTATCTAATCCACCCGCTTCATTGATGATCGCATCGTATTTACCATAATCTGATTCTGTATCATAATACGGAAAATGATACTGTGAAGCTTTAATATTTAAAGCATCAAAGAAGTGTTGATGCATGAACGCTTCGAAACTAGAATCATCTTCCATCGATTGATTGTAGTAGCGATCTAAATTGAATGTCGATATCTTTGATATATCGATTTTTTCTTTTTTAATCCGGTCTACAAGGGTTTTATAGAAGTTAATGTATGTACTACCAGTGGCTAGACCCAAGTTAACTTGGGGATTATTAACAATAATATCGGCTACTTTATTTGCGAGTAAAACGTCTATTTCATGGGGTTTATTGAGCCTATTAACATCCATTTTTTAATCCTTTCATGTGGTATAGACCAATTATAAATGGTATCTGTAAATTTTGTCAAGTTTTAAATTTTTTTACAAATTTATATACAAATTACAAGTTTTCTTTGACTAAAAGCGGTTTCACACATATAATTAGGGCGTAATGGTATAGACCAAAAGGAGGTGACATATGGGTGAACCGATAAAACATGAGCATATTAACATCAAAGCTTCGGCAGAAAGCTATGAAGATGCCATCAAGTTAGCCGCTTCTCCATTAATAAAAGATAACTATATTAAAGAAGAATATGTGCAAGACATCCTTGATAGCATCGAAAAGAATGGGCCTTACATCGTGGTTGCGGATTATGTGGCATTACCCCATGCCCAACCATCGGAAAAAGTTCTTAAAAATGGCTTATCACTTTTATTGCTTGAAACACCTGTCGATCTAAGAGGCAACCCAATTCATGTGTTTATCGTTCTCGCTGCAAAAGATTCAACCGCACACTTATCATCCTTACAGAGCTTAGCGTTATTCTTAATGGAAAAAGAGAATATCGATGCGCTCATCGGAGCCAAGACGGTTCCGGGTATCCAAAAAGTGCTTGAAGAAAGGTGGCAGACATCATGAAAATACTCGCAGTATGTGGGTTCGGAGTGGGCTCATCCCTCATCTTAAAGATGACCATTGATAAAGTCTTGAAAGACATTGGGAAAGATGCCGATGTGGTAAACACGGATATTTCCGATGCAAGAAGTTATCAAGCGGATGCAATCTTCACTTCACCCGATTTTGTGGAATCACTTGAAGGCAGCGTCAAAGCAGCCTTGTATCCTGTAAAAAGATACTCAGATAAAGAAGAAGTTAAAGCACAACTACTCAAAGCCTTTGCGGCTAACGAATAAAAAAGGAGTAATTTATGGATTTTCTATTAAGCGTTGTTGATGCAATTATTGGTTTTTTTAGAACCCCACCATTTCTTTTAGGCTTCATTGCCGTTGTGGGACTTGCTTTACAGAAAAAACCAATTGATAAGATCCTTAGGGGAGGATTTTTAGCTGCGTTTGGGATGTTTATCATTCAATTTGGGGTAGACGTTTTAGTCGGCTCTATTTTACCGCTCAACGTCCTATATCAAGGACTTTACGGAACCACCGATGCCTTGCCAGGTCTCGGCGAAGCGGCGTATACCGCTGAATACGGATCCGTCATTGGCCTCGCCATGGTGACTGGGTTTGTCATTCACTTACTCATTGCGCGGTTTACGAAAGTTAAAACCATTTTCTTAACCGGTCACTTCTTATGGTGGATGCCGTTTATCTTTGTGGCCGTTGCCGTAGGTGCAGGATTTGCCGCGGACTGGGCCCTCATTTTATGGGGCGGTGTATTAAGTGCCCTATATTGGTCGTTCATGCCTTATCTTTTAAGACCCTTTGTCCGTGATGTTATCGGCGATGATTCCTTTACCTTGGGCCATCCATCAGGTTTCTTAGCGTTACTCTCAGGGACTGTGGCACGCTACGTTGGAAATAAAGAAAAATCGACTGAAGATCTCAATCTTCCAAAAGGATTATCCTTCTTCCGTGAAGTATCGATTACAGGATCGCTGGTTATCTTTATTACCTTCATCGTCAGTGGATTACTCATTGGGGATTTCGGAACTGAAGAAAGCTTAGTCACGTATTCCTTAACTCAAGGGCTGCAATTTGGGGTCGGGCTCATCATCCTCTTACAAGGGGTTAGAATGCTCGTCAATGAAATCGTCCCAGCCTTTGAAGGGATTTCACAAAAACTGATTCCAGATGCCCAACCTGCGTATGACTGCCCACTACTTTTCAACTATAAACCGAATGCGTTACTCATTGGTTTTGTCGTCGCAATGGTGGTTTCTACCGCCCTTATTATTGTCTCGAATGCCTTTAACATTTTTGGCGTCTTACTCATTCCACTGATTATAACCAGTTTCTTTGAATGTGGAACGGCCGCCATTATTGCTGAAGGTCAAGGGGGCTTACGCGGTGCGGTCATTGGGACTGCGGTTGCCGCGGCTGCCATGGTGGTTGTCTTAGGACTCTCACTCACGTTCTATCAAGCGACAATTCAAGACTGGATGCTCATCTTTGGTGGAAATGACATGAGTCTTTGGGGCATCGTCACCGGCCTTATTGCTAACTTATTCGGAGGACTATTCTAATCCCCCGTGTCTAAACACATTGATTACATTACCCACCTACAAGCACTTTTAGATACCGTAAAAAATAAAGAAAAAAATGCCATTGAAAACGCCGCAGAACTTATGGTTGAGGCGATCAACTCCAAACACAATATCTTTGTGTTTGGAGCCTCTCATGCGGGTATTATTTCCGATGAACTCTTTTACCGTGCAGGGGGGCTTGCCCTCATTAATCCTGTGGATGCTAAAGAGCTAGAACTTTCTAACCGTCCTGTCACGATGACTTCAAAGATGGAACGTTTAGAAGGATACGGCACCTTACTGGCGGATAAAACACCATTTCAAGAGGGCGATGTCTGCATCACCCATTCGGTCAGTGGCCGAAACACCGTGATGATTGATTTTGTCTTGGCCGCCAAAGAAAAAGGTGTCAAAGTTATTGCCATCACCAATTTAACGTATTCAAAGTCAGTTGAATCCAGACACTCATCTAAGAAACGTCTATTTGAACTCGCGGATGTCGTCATTGATAATCACGGCGATATTGGAGATGCGACGATACAGTTTGAAGGACTCGATCAAAAGGTTGCGCCTTCCAGTACTGTGGTGGGTGCGACGATTGCCAACAGTTTAGTGGTCAGAACGGTTGAAAGATGCTTGGAAGAAAAGATCGATCCACCCATCTTTTATTCCGCCAATTTAGATGGCGGTGACGCCAAGAACCAACGGACCTTTGATACGTACAAAAATCATATTTTTTACATGTAAAAAACACCCCACACTGGGGTGTTTTCTTTCGCATTCGTTTATACTACATATATCTTTAAGAATTCAGGTGACGTATGGACTTACTCATTTTTATTTTAGTCATCAGCGGACTGACTGGCCTATCCATTTGGCTTTCTAAAACCCTTTACCAAATAAAGGAAAGATTAATCTTCTTACCTTCAGCTGTATTAATTGGATTCACCATTATTAGTGGGACACTCGCCAGTGTGTTAAACACCGAATATAGTTTACTTTTTGCGGTAGGCGTGTTTGTGTTTGCGCCCAGTGGTTTAATTACTCTTGTATACGCCCTTAACCATCATCACGTGC
>CBFHLD010000047.1:0-5622 GCA_965656585.1 Candidatus Izemoplasmataceae bacterium
CATAGACCTGGTAAATTCCATTACCATCCACGTCTTCATACCGGCTGGATGCAAAATAGATGCCTTCTAAGTTGACGTATACTTGACCCCAACTCATCGCGCCTAAGAGAATTTCGTTATCCATCGTGGGTTCCCCCGATAAATCAATCTGGGTGATGATGGTAAAACTCTCAAGTGGGGTGCCTGGAATATAGCTTACATCACTGGCATCCGGTGTGATTTCTTCGCCGTTTTCTTTAAAGACGGGAAGGGGGTTGAAATCATCTTCTAAACTATAAATGGAGTGATAACTCATCACATACAGTTGATCATCAATGAGGCGTGATGTGTTAATGGACCCGGTAATGTCAAAAACATCAACGATTTCTAGCGTCACTTTATCGATGATCGTGATGGTTGAAAATGGGGTTCCCATTTCAAAGAATGGAAGACTACGGTACATCGAATCACTCATCAAGGAATAGACGATCTGACGCTGGCCTGTGGCGACGATGTAATCATCGGTGAGATAAAGTTCTCGGTAATACGTGAATGACTCATCGGGATTTTCTGAATCCATGGAAAGATTGAGTATGGTTTCCATCGCTCCGTTTTCCAAGAGTTCGATGACCGTGAGGGTATTGCCACCGATGCGGTAAATCCTCTCGCCATCGGTTTTGATGATGTCGCCTTCATCGACGCCTTCGATTTGGACATTGGTCTCACTGGTTTCGCTTGATTCACTCTCAGTCGTGCTCGCTTCGGGGGCATCCATGGCCATATCAACTTCGGGTGATCCCACCATGGTGTTAAAGACCCCGCTGGATCTAAAGAACCAGCCATCCGTACTTTGATACTCACTGAGATAAGGCTCTACAAGTGTTCTTAAAGCATCCACACTTTCCACACTGGAGAGTCCTTGATCGGTATTGACGACCGGGTCTACAGGTGGCTCTTCTTGCATGCATGCGGCCAAGAATAATGTCATCAATAAGGTTAATAGTAAGGTGATTTTTTTCATGGGTGACTCCTCTTTAAATGTTTAAGATACATGTATTATATTCATTGAATGTGACAACTCTGTGACAACCCCTTGAACCCTTTGACACATTCTAAGAATCCTTCATTTAAGTGGTAAAATAAACCCATGCCAACTCTTTTACTCGTCGAAGACGATGTTAAACTTCACCGGCTCATTAAAGAAGCCCTTGAAGAAAAAGCGTTCCAAGTCATCAGTGCGCACACCGGCGACCAAGCCAGCGTGCTTTTTGATCGTTCCATTGATTTGGTCATTTTAGATTTGATGCTACCGGGTAAAAGTGGCTGGATGCTTTTAAAAGAATTTAAAGAGACGGATACCCCCGTACTCATTCTTTCGGCAAAATCCTTAGAAGATGACAAACTCTTTGGGTTTGAGCTAGGGGCCGATGATTACATGACGAAACCTTTTTCCATGCGCGAACTCATCGCCCGGATTCATGTCTTGTTAAAGCGTAAGCAACCCGAAAAAAGCGTTCATTTAGGGCCTTTTATTTGGCAACCCCTCAAACAACACATTCAATATCAAGACTCCGCTCTTGACTTATCCCCCATGGAATATAAGCTTTTAAGCCTTTTCTTAACTCAGCCCAATCAAGTGATGACCCGAGAGCAATTGCTCAATCAAGTGTGGGGGTATGATTACTATGGGGATTTGAGAACCGTCGATACCCACATTAAACGCCTCAGGCAAAAACTTCCCGGTTTTGAAGGCATTAAAACGGTCCGCGGAAGTGGCTACATGTGTGAGGTAGACGCATGAGAAAATCGTTATTTGGGCGGCTTTTAGGCTATTTTGTTTTTTATACCGCTTTACTCGTTGGAGTGCTTTATCTCGTCCAACGCTTTTTAGCCCCAACCCTTTATTTGAACCGTATCGTCAGGGATGATCAAGCCTCCATCACCACCATCATTGATGCGTATAATGCGGGGGCGACCCCATTTGAACTCTCTCAAATCTCAGATGACTTCGAAGGCGATGTGAGCATTTATAGCGCCCAAGGGGCCGTCCTTTATGATGAATCGGAAGAAGGCCCTCTAAGAAGCATCGATGTCGTCCGGGTATTTCAAGCGGAAACCTTAGAACAAATTACCGAAGACGGACGGTCTTATTTAGAAGTCTACATGGTAGACGGGCCCCAAATCTTCCGGTTAAAAACGCCGTTTGCGCCTTTTGTGAGTAATATTCTTTTTCTCAATCAATTCTTCCTCATTCTAGTGGGAATCTCTTTAGTACTAGTCATTCCTTTATCCTATCTATTTGCCCGGTCATTCACCCGGCCGATGGTTAAACTCAATCAACTGGCCCAATCTTTTGCGTCGTTAGAATTTGAGATGGCAAACACCTTAGACCGCCCCGATGAAATTGGCACGCTTTCTAAGACATTAGAAACGATGGCACAGCGCTTATCGAAAACCCTGAAAGATTTAGAAAGCGAACTGGCCAAAGAAAAAGAACTGGATCGTTTACAAAAATCATTTGTCGCGCGGGTCTCTCATGAGATTAAGACCCCCCTGGCGATCATTCAAGCGGCGACGGAATCGATTCACGAAATGATTCCCTCCGAAAAAAAAGAATATGAAACGATGATCATCGAAGAAATTACCCGGCTATCGGAACTCACCGATGATCTTATTGATCTCACACAATTAGAATCAGGCCGATTCAAAGTCAGAAAAAAACCCCTCGATCTGAAACCTTTAATCGAAGACGTCATCCAGTCACTTTCACCTTTAGATGAAAGACCCATCCATCTCACCGGTGAATCATTCACTCTAGACGGGGATGCCAAGCGCATGACTCAAGTGTTTAGAAACCTGATCAAAAACGCTCTAGATCACTCGGATCAAGACGGCGCGATTACGGTGCACCTGGATGGCTCGGCCCGGACTGTCTTAATTACCAATCCGCACAGTCAAATCGATGAAAAAACGATCAAGCGTTTCGGTGAACCCTTTTATAAACCCGATGAATCCCATGCAGGGACCGGATTGGGCCTGGCCATCACGCAACAACTCTTAACCCTTCATCAAGCTCAGCTTCAGTTTGAATACGATGAAAAAATGCACGTGAGAGTTCAATTTTAGACCTTTTAAAGTCCGCTTAACGGCGGGCTTTTTTAAAACCTGTATTATAAGTTTTATCATATGAGTTGCCTCCGAGAAGATAGTATTGTAAACTATTTTCGTTCTATGATAAAACTAAGGAGATTATTATGCCTAATTCATTTAAAAAAGCCATCACCTTAACCGGTGGGGTTTCCATCCTCACCGGGATCATGGTGGGTTCAGGAATCTTTTTTGTCGGATCCCTCGTTTTAGATACCACCAATTACAGTTCAGGCTTTGCCTTACTCGCTTGGGTCATTGGGGGACTCCTCACCTTATCCTACGCGCTCATGTACGGTGAACTCGGGAGTAAATATCCGAGAGTCGGTGGGTATTATGCCTACTTGAAAAAAGCGTATGGACCTGTGGTAGGCTTTAGTGCCGGATTCTTTAATTTTGCGCTGGCTTCCAGTGGGTCTGTGGCGGTTTTAGCCCTCGCTTTCAGTGAAGTCACCAATAACATATTACTCACCGTCAGTGCCGGTGCCACCAGTATGAGTACCCTCGTTCAAATCATTCTCGCTGGCGTCATGATTGTCTTACTCACCACGATGAATGTCTTTGGGGTGAAACTCAATACCTTTTTCTTAAAAGTCATTATGGTCATTAAGTTTATTCCCATTATTACACTCATTGTGTTGGGCTTTGCCATTGGAACTCAGCCCCTTAATTTAACGTTTGACATGGGCGGTGTGGGCTTTTTTGAAGGATTGACGCTTTTAGGCTTTGCGGTCATCTTTACCTTTTGGGCCTATGAAGGTTGGACCAACCTCAATACCGTGGCCGAAGAAATGGAAAATCCGCGCCGCGATTTACCGAAAGCGCTCCTCATCACCTTAGTCGGTGTGACTTTACTCTATGTTTTTTATCAAGCATCGATTTTACAATCAATCGATCAAGCCACCTTACAAGGGACCTATGATAGTGGCTTCTTATTCATCGGCATCCCCGCGACTTTAGCCTTGGTGGGAGAATGGGGCTCATACATCATTATGGGTACTATCTTCATCGCCATCTTAGGGGCACTAAATGCATCCATCTTGAGTTTTTCTCGGGTTTATTTTGCGCTGGCCGATGACTTCAAAGCGTTAAAACCATTCGCCACCCTTCATGAACGTTATCAAACGCCAGTCAAAGCCCTTGTTTTATCGGCCATCATGGCGCTTATTTTACTGCCATTCCAAATTGGCGATTTAATCAGTCTCGTGGCGTTTGGTGGACTTGTATTTAACAGTTTAGTCTTTATCTCCATCTTCATTAACCGCAAGCGTGACCCTGAAGCTGAAGGGTACTCTGTGCCTTTTTATCCGGTCTTACCGATTGTTACCATTGGGATTACCCTGCTCCTTTTAGTCGCGATATTCATTCAAAATCCCGTCTTTTCACTCGTTGGGGTTGGGGTTATCGCCCTTTCAGTCCCCGTCTATTTCTTACTGAATAAGGTACAAGCTTAGTGATTACTGCGTTCATTCCTTGCCAAAATTTCATGGAAAGTTGTGCGTTTTATCAATCAATCGGATTTTCAGTGGGTGCTCCACAAGCCGGTGACACACAAACGGCTTCAGCCGTGTATCCGAATCAAGGAGAAATCATCCTACAAGACTTTTATGTCAAAGAGTGGGCTGAAAATACGATGATGACACTGACGGTGGATGACTTAGAAGTGTTTACTCAAAAAGTTTCAAAATATCAATCGAGCCATCCAGAGTCAAGCGTGCGGTTTCAACCCCCTAATGATTACGGATGGGGATTGCAGATTCATTTGCTCGATCCATCGGGTGTATTATGGCACGTCTTTCAATCAAAAAAATCTCAACCCGAAGGTTGAGATTTTATTTTTTAATGAGGATTTGGGTTAGGCCGCAGCGGCAAAGCGACGCGCCACTTCGTCCCAGTTGATCACGTTGAAGAAAGCTTCAACATAATCAGGACGGCGGTTTTGATAGTTCAGGTAATACGCGTGTTCCCAAACATCAAGGCCTAAGATTGGAGTGCCTTCATTAAGCGGGGTATCTTGGTTCGGGGTGGATGTGACTTTGAGTTTGCCACCGTCAACCAGTAACCAGGCCCAACCGGATCCAAAACGTGTTTTTGCCGCTCCGGAGAAGGCTTCTTTAAAGGCATCGAAGCTTCCGAAATCACGGTCAATGGCTGAAGCTAAATCGCCAGAAGGATTTCCACCACCACTCGGTGAAAGGATGCTCCAAAAGAGTGAATGGTTAAAGAATCCACCGCCGTTGTTGCGAACGGCGCCTTGCACATTTTCAGGTAAGCTTGCAAGGTTTTTGATGTTTTCTTCAACGGGCTTATTGAGTAAGTCGGTACCTTCTAAGGCTGCTTTGTATTTGTTTAAGTAGCCTTGGTGGTGCTTGGTGTAGTGAATTTCCATGGTTTTCGCATCGATATGCGGTTCCAATGCATCGTATGCATAGGGGAGTTTGGGTAATTCAAGTGCCATAATATGCCTCCTAAAATAAGTTCAATTTTATTGTCGCA
>CBFHLD010000048.1:0-5587 GCA_965656585.1 Candidatus Izemoplasmataceae bacterium
TACCAACCGGAAGCCTACGTGCCAAGCCGCGATTTATTCATTGAAAAAGATGCCTCCATCAACGATGAAATCGACGAACTAAGACACTCCGCCACGGCTTCCCTTTTAGAGCGCAAGGACGTCATTGTGGTGGCGTCCGTGTCGTGTATTTATGGGATCGGGGATCCCGATGATTATAAACAAGCCACGCTTACGCTCAGAGCGGGTGAACGCGTCGACCGTGATGATTTCCTGAGAAAACTGGTGGATATGTTATTTGTCCGCAATGACTTTGACTTTCAGCGGGGGTCTTACCGGGTTAAAGGTGATACGGTTGAGATTTTACCAACGTATAAAAAGACGATTGCCTACCGGGTGGAATTTTTCGACGATGAGATTGAACGCATTCGGTCATTCGATGTCTTAACGGGAGAAATCTTTGAAGAATATCAAGTGTTAACGCTCTTTCCAGCGACGCAGTTTGTGACCAATAAAGATAAACTCGATGAAGCGTTAAATCGGATTGAAAAAGAACTTGAAGAAACCTTAGAACAATTTGAAAAAGAAGGTAAAGTGGTTGAACATCAACGTCTCAAACAACGGACGAATTTTGATTTAGAAATGCTCAGAGAAACGGGCTCTTGCAAAGGGGTTGAAAACTACTCTAGACATTTATCACTGAGAGAAGCGGGCGAAACTCCCGCCACGTTAATCGATTTTTTTGGGGACGATTTTGTTCTAGTTGTCGATGAATCCCACGTGACCTTGCCGCAAGTGAGAGGCATGTATAACGGGGATAGAGCCCGGAAACAAACCTTGGTTGATTTCGGGTTTCGCTTACCATCGGCGATGGATAACCGGCCATTAGATTTCACCGAGTTTGAGGCCAAAATTAAACAAGCCGTCTACGTATCGGCTACACCCGGCGATTATGAAATGGCTAAAACCCCCCACATCATCGAACAAATCATCCGGCCAACTGGACTTTTAGATCCAGTCGTTACCGTGAGACCTAAAGAAGGACAAATTGAGCGGCTCATGGAGAAAATCTATGACCGGATGGAAAAAAACGAACGCGTGCTCATTACGACCTTAACCATTAAGATGAGTGAAGACTTAACAGCGTATCTCAAAGAGATGGGAATTAAGGTTGCTTATCTTCATTCCGAAATCAAATCCTTAGAACGCATTGATATCATCAGAGACTTAAGACTGGGTGTGTATGATGTCTTAGTGGGAATCAACTTACTCAGAGAAGGACTCGATCTCCCAGAAGTCAGTTACATTGGAATCTTAGATGCGGATAAAGAAGGATTTTTAAGAAGTGAACGTTCACTTATTCAAACGATTGGACGGGCCGCGCGTAATGTGAACGGCGAAGTGGATTTATTCGCCAATGGCATCACTCCATCGATGGAAAAAGCGATGGGGGAAACCGAGCGAAGAAGGACCATTCAAAAAGCCCATAACGATAAGTTTGGAATTACACCAGAAACCATCCGTAAAGATGTCCGTGATTCCATTAAAGTTAAAATTGATGCGGCCGATATTGAGGCCAAACGCATCAGCGAACTGTCTAAAGAAGAAAAACGACTTATGCTTGATGACCTTGAATCACAAATGCGTAAAGCGGCGAAGAATCTTGACTTTGAAGAGGCGGCCAGCTTACGTGATCTCATCTTTGAAATCAAAGCATCCCTATAGTGGGATGCTTTTTTATGACATAAGTGTCATAGTTTGACTTAAAATGACACATGTGTCATAATTAAGCCATGATTAAAGAAACGTTTACGAATTTAGAGGCCACAAAAAAAGCGCATATCCTCAATCAGTCTCATCAAATGTTTGCGACTCAAGGCTTTGATGCGACGACGGTTCGAGACATCGTCCAACTCTCAGGGATTTCCCGTGGGAGCTTTTATCAGTACTTTGATGATTTAGCGGATGTCTTTGAAGCGTGCATTCAAGATATGACTGAAAAGAAGATGGTCTACATGGCACCTTTGATGAATCAAATGGGGACAAAGCCTTTTATCGAACTGTATGAAGATATGATGGTTGCGGGGATTCGTTTCGCTTTTGCCTTTAAGTGGGAAGCTTTATCGATTGCCCGGGTACTCAGGTCCTCTGATTCACGCATTCAATCCATTCATCATGGAATGAAAGAAGAAGGCATTAAAGTATTTAGGTCACTCATTGAAACCGACAAAAAAAGTGGGTTCATGTCTCCGTATATTCACACCGATGTTTTAGCACGCAGTTTGTATGGGTTCAATGAACACGAACTCATGGCTTGGTTTGAAGAAGGATTAACAGAACCGGAATTAATTGAGGCTGCCAAACACTATTTAGCCATCATTAAAGATGGCATTTTATAAGGAGTTTTTATGGCTGTTTTTGAAGTAAAAGATCTCAAGTATTCGTATAAAAAATCCCCAAACCCTGTCATTAAGGGGATTAATTTTTCGATTCAAAAAGGAGAAGTCTTTGGGCTGTTAGGGCCTTCGGGAGCCGGGAAATCGACCACCCAAAAAATATTAACTAAACTATTACCCGCCTATGAAGGCTCGGTGTGGTTTCAAGGCCAAGAATTAAAGTCCTATGGTTCAGACTTTTATGAACGCATTGGGGTAGGGTTTGAACTTCCCGTCCATTTTAATAAACTGACCGGTCTTGAAAACATGAAATTCTTTCAAAACCTCTATCAAGCGAAAGCCCCTATTGAACCCTTGCTTGAACGGGTGGGATTACTGGACGATAAAGATAAATTGGTGGGTGAATATTCCAAAGGAATGAAGATGCGGTTGAATTTTGTTAGAGCGCTTCTCAACACCCCAGATTTCTTATTCTTAGACGAAGTGACCAATGGACTCGATCCCAAAAATGCCCGAATCATTAAAGACATGATCAGTGAATTTAAAGCCAATGGGGGGACGGTGTTACTCACCACCCATTTAATGGGCGATGTGGAAGCCTTGTGTGACCGTGTCGCATTTATTAAAGACGGGGAAATCATCGAATCCAATACACCTAAAGATCTCAAAATCAAATACGGTGAACGCGTGGTTGAACTTGAATTTATCGACGGTAAAAAAGTTCAAAAAGAAACGTTTGATTTAATCGGGATTGGAGAAAACCAAGCGTTCATTGAGACACTCAAAAACCATGAAATTAGAACCATCCACAGCGGTGAAACAACCCTAGAAGATATCTTTATTCAAATTACCGGGGATGCCTATGTTAAATAGCGTCCAGTTATTAAAAAGTGAAATGATTCGGCTTTATAAATATAAGATTCTGACCATTTCTTTGGTGGTAAGTATTTTATGGATGGGCATTTTATATCTAATTGGAGAAGAGAGTGCGGCAAGTTTTGTGGGACTTTTCATTGCACTTGACGCGTCGGTCATGAGTATCATTATGCTTGGGGCTTCACTCTTTTTTGAACGCGAAGAAAACACACTTAAACCCCTCTTAGTTACCCCGGTGAGTATCGGCCAAATCATTGGGGTGAAAGTGGCTTCAAGTATTTTAGTGGCCCTACAAAGTGCGTTACTCGTTGGGGTGTTTGTCCAGTTTGTCTTAGCGATTGAAGTCCAGTTCATCGCGCTCATTTTACTCGTAGCTTTGATTGCAACCGTGCATAGCATGATTGGCTTTTTCTTAGCCATGAAAGCGAGTGATTTTACCGGACTATTAGTCAATATGATTCTTTATACATTTATCTTTGCGATTCCTTCTTTACTCGTGACGCTGGATATCATCACGGGCTGGGGGGAAGATGTCCTTTGGATCTCACCCATTCAAGATGCCCTCATATATATGAATATGGTGTTTGGCCTAGAACAAACCATCA
The DNA here is from genome assembly GCA_965656585.1 of Candidatus Izemoplasmataceae bacterium. Lineage (GTDB taxonomy): Bacteria > Bacillota_I > Bacilli_A > Izemoplasmatales > Izemoplasmataceae > JAGYII01. Next base: position 3,836 of record CBFHLD010000048.1, read on the forward strand.
CGTTTACGTCGGTTAGTTTCCTTCTTTCGGTGGTGTATTTGCTCTTTGTATCGGGTCTTTTATACACTGGATATATTAAACCGAACTATCCTCATGCGGCGGTGAAAGAATGACTCATTTAATGACGTTAATGCGGTATGAAATTAAAAATATTACCCGCGATAAAATGACTCTAACGATGCTGGTCTATCCGATCATTATGGTCGGTTTTGGGGCGTATTTAATCCCCTTGATTTTAAATCAGTTTGATACGGGAGAAAACTTAGCAGGAGCCTCTTTGATTATCATGATTGTCCTTGCATCCTTAGCGCCCATGTTGGCCGGAGCGATGCTTGGGTTTTTACTGCTTGATCATAAAGATGAAAACACCTTAATCTCTTTACGAGTCACGCCGGTATCATTGTTGGATTATTTACGGTTTAAATCGTTATATACCGTTTTACTCTCGTTTTTATCTTCCCTTTTAATCGTTTTGGGTGTCCGGTTTTTAAGCGGGGATGCTTACACGGTGATGGGATTTAATCCATGGGCGGAAATCACAGTCGGGGGTGCTTTGATATTCAGTGCGGTATCCGCCCTTTTTGCCCCAACTTTTGGGTTAATGATTGCGACCCTTGGAGCGAATAAAATTGAGGGGTTTGCCTATTTAAAAACGTTAGGGATACTCATCTTAATCCCCGCCCTTGTTACCCTAGAAGCCATGCAGGGGGCGGCGCAGTATTTCTTAGGGGTTGTCCCGACATTTTGGCCGGTCAAAGGGTTATTAGAAGGCGCATCCATTTTACCGAATGATGCCAATTTACCGGCAGCTATTTATAGCCTTTTAGGCCTTCTTTATTTGGGCGGGCTCTTAGCTTTATTAACCCGTCAGTTTATCCGCTCCATTCAGTCTTAAATACTTTAATTCTAAACCCTTAAATCAAAGAGTGAAATTTCGTTAAATGGCCTAAAAATGCTATAATACAGCCGTGATAAAAACGAAAGAAACCATTGAAGTAACATTTGAAGATTTGACGCATGATGCACGGGGTGTCTGTAAAATAGACGGATACCCTGTTTTTGTAAAACATGCGTTAAAAGGTGAAACCGCCCTCATTGAAATTACCAAGAAATATAAATCGTATGGACTCGGTCGTTTGATCCGGATTACCGAAACGTCACCGTTTAGAAAAGAACCGATATGTGATCATTTTGCCACGTGCGGCGGCTGTAATCTCATGCATATGGATTATCAAACACAACTCGATTTTAAAACGTTTAAAACCCAATCTACCTTACAAAAATTGGGTCAAATTGATACGGATGTTAAACCGACATTGGGTATGCAAAATCCCCTTTATTACCGGAATAAAGCGACCTTTCATTTCGATGAAATTGACGGAGTTATTTATGCAGGGTATTACCGAGAGGGATCACACCGCGTTGTGGACATTCACCGGTGCCATACGCTGCCGAAGATTTTTTCTGAAATTCTTGCTGAACTCAAAAGTGCCGCCGAAGATAATCTTTTTCAAGTGCATTCTAAAGCCCACCCGAACGGGGGCTTAAAACGCGTCATTATTAGACAGAGTCTCAGCACAAAAGAACTTTTAATTACGATGATTACGCATCAAGATAAATCGCTGAAGTCGCATTCTTTAATCGAGAGACTCACTAAAAAATTCCCACTCATTATGGGAATTATTTTAAACGTGAACAGCAAAAGTTTTGGTTTAGGGACGAAATCATCCATCATCTATGGGGTGGACCAAA
>CBFHLD010000049.1:0-5579 GCA_965656585.1 Candidatus Izemoplasmataceae bacterium
ATCTAAACGCTTTAACATAGTTTTCAAAGCGCGTTACATCAAACCCAATGTCTTTCCATAAGCCTTGCGTAGTTTTATCTTTATTTAAGGCGAGATAGACGTGTTCAACCCCCAGCATGTCTTCATTGGATGCGGTTTTGATTTTATCCGCTTCAATCATCACCCCGTTGGCTTTTCTATCCATATAAAGCTGATTGGAATCTTCAACCGTAGGATTCTGATCAACCGTTTTTAACAGGGTTTCTTTTAAGCGGTCGATATCCAGCTTCTCTTGATCAAAAAAGCCCGTCACTAAAGTATCCGGTACGCTTAAAAGCCCATAATGTAAATGGGCGATGGTAATGGCCGGGTGATTTTTTTCAATCGTCAGGTTTTGGGTGATTTCAAGGGCTTTTTTGAGTTTGTTTTGCATCTGATTAATATCCATAAAAGAGGCCTCCTTGGTGGAAAAAGGCTTGACCTTTCGGCCAAGCCTTTTGGATTACTCGACTTCGATGAGAATGTTGGATGATTTGGGGGTGATGACCGGGAGTTCTACGGTAAGAATCCCTTTGGTGAGTTTGGCTTTAATCGACGCATCATCGACGTCCGGTAATACGAGTGAACGTTTCACACGCATCTGGGTTCTTTCTTGATGCACATAACGATCGCTACTTTCATCTTTGTTTTCTTGATGAATGCCTTCAATGGTCAAGGTATCTTTTTCATAAGAAATTTTGATATCGTCTTTGTCAAAGCCTGGAAGTTCCGCTTCTAACATATAACCATTGTCGGTTTTTTTTACGTCGATTTTAAAGCTTTCGTGGGTGAAGAAGTCATCCATCCAATCACTCAGTCTCACAGGTCTGAATGTCGAGCTTAATGGGGATAATGAGAACATACTAATCACTCCTTTAGTTTTATTATTAGCACTCTTTACTGTTGAGTGCTAATTACACCTTAATTATAAAACATTTAGGAGGCTTGTCAAGCGATAAATCTGAAGAAATAAAAAAAGTGCTCGGAAGCACTTTTAAAAGAATATGATGAGGCTCATTGCCATGACACTCATGCCTAAGACGAGGCCATAAATGACTTGGTGGTGGGCGCCATACTTTTCGGCTGAGGGCAGTAATTCATCCAGCGCAATATAGACCATGATGCCGCCTACCGCCGCAAAGATAATCCCAAAAATCGTGTCGGTAAGAAAGATTGATAAGACGAGAAAGCCAAGTAAGGCCCCAATCGGTTCAGCCAGTCCACTGAGTGCGGAATAAAAGAAAGCTTTTTTCTTAGATCCTGTGGCGTAATAGATCGGCACACTGACGGCGATGCCTTCAGGGATGTTGTGAATCGCAATCGCAATTGCTAGGGTGACCCCTAAGGCGGGATCTTCAATGGCCGCGATGAATGTGGCCATGCCTTCGGGGAGGTTGTGAAGGGTGATGGCGAGTGCGGTAAAAAGCCCCATCCTTAATAATTTAGTGAAATCTTTGGTTTCAGCGTTTCCCGGTTCTTCGTAATCTTTGGGTTCGTGCGGGTTAACGTTATCGGGAACTAACCGGTCAATGACGCCCGTCAGTAAAATCCCCCCAAAAAACGCAATGGTAGTAATCACATACGCCCGGGTTTCCGGCATCTCCAACGATAGAGATTCAAATGCCTTGGGAAAAATCTCCACAAACGATAAATACACCATGACCCCGGCGGAAAAGCCTAGTGCCCATGATAAAAACGAGGTACTCGCTTTACGCGCAAAAAAGGCTATGGCACTCCCAATGGCCGTTGAAAGACCCGCAAATAAGGTCAGTAAGAACGCGATGAGTATTTCATTGAACGATGCATCCATAGTGAGTTCTCCAATTTTTCCCCATTATAGCATAAATTGAAACCATTACAATCTTATAATGATTTTAAGATGGCGCGGGCAGGTAACGCATCGACCCCTTTAATTTTAAGCGGAAGACAATACAATTCATAGGTTCCTTCGGGGACCTCTTTTAAGCGCAGTCCTTCTAAGATAAAGATGTGATTAGAAAGAAGTATTTTATGGGTGGGATGATCGGCTTGAGCGCGTTCAATACCAAGGGCATCCAGTCCGACCCCTTTAATTCCAGCGTTCTTTAACGCTTCCGCACCTGAGGCACTGACATAGACAAATTCAAAATCGAAATCTTCGCGATTTGAGTTACGGGTTTTGAAAAATACCACATCGTTCGGTTGAATGGATAAAGCTTTTACGGCCGCTTCATCAATGACGTCGCCTCTTATTTCAAAGACTTTAACTGGACCGATACATCCATCGGGAATAGACTCCCCGGAGACTTCGCCGTCTTGAATCATATGCAAGGGATAATCTAAATGCGTCCCTGTATGAAGACTCATCGTAATGAGGCCTTCATGGCTACTGCCTGTGGCATGCGTGGAAAGCGTCGAAAATACGGGTTTTTTTTCAGGCTTATCTTTATAGACGGTCATCTCAGGATGGATCGTCATAGACACATCGTAAATCATGGCCAACCTCCAATCGATGCGCTTCAAGTAATGCTTCAAACGTTTGAGAATTCGTGTATGGTTTAGGGGCTTTCGCTTTTACTTTAATCGCATCAATGATTTTCCAGGCGGTTTCAATTTCATCCCACCGGGTAAAGAGGGTCGGGCGTTTATAGACCACTTCAAGTAACAATTTTTCATAGGCTTCGGGGATATTTCCGATGGCTTCTTCCGTGTGCATGTAGGTGAATTCTTTTTCTGAGATGGCCTCTTCAATCCCAGGTTTTTTAATGTTGAACTGAATGGAGGCCCCTTCTTCAGGCGCGACTTTAATGCGCAGTTCATTGGGCGTTAAATCAAGGCCCTCGTAATAAAGCCCTTCTTTTGAATGCGGTTTAAACTTAATAATGATTTCAGAGCGTTTTTCCGAAAGCATTTTTCCCGTAAAAAAGTAAAAGGGGACATCTAAAAACCGGTCATTATTAAGACACGCTTTAAAGTAAACGGCGGTTTCAGTTTGAGAATCTTCCTCAACGCCTTTTTCATTTAAGTAGCCTTCATATTGACCCATGACAATGGAATGAGGGTCGATGCTGATGGCATTTAACACGTTGACTTTTTCATCGCGAATGGCGTTGGCATCCATACTTTTGGGTTCTTCCATCGCGACTAGGGCGGCCATTTGTAAAAGATGCGATTGGACCATGTCTTTTAGGGCCCCAATTTGATCAAAGTAAGGGCCGCGGTCTTTGACGCCGATGGATTCTTTGGCCACAATGGTCACCGTATCAATGCTCTGACGGTCCCATACGTGTTCAAATATCTTATTCGCAAACCGCAAGGCGAGTAAGGTTTGCATCATTTCTTTACCTAAGTAATGATCAATCCGGTAAATTTCGGTTTCGTTGACATACTTCCCAATTTGCTCATTAATCAAACGGGCATTTTCTAAGTTTTCACCATACGGTTTTTCAAAGACAATGCGGTGATTTGGATTCCCTTTTTCAAGCCATGAAGACTCCGAGAGTCCTTTTGTAATCACCGGGAATAAACGCGGAGGCACCGCTAAGTAAAAAATCCGGTCATGGTCTTCTGGGATCCCAGCGTGCGCGATGGCTTGATACGTCAAGGCATCATTTACATCCAGTTTGACATACGTGAGCACGCGTTTAAGCTTTTTAAAATCAACGGGTTTAGCGACCCGTTTTTCAGCTTCTTTTAAATAATCATCCGTCGTGTAATCTCGCCGGCCCACGGCAATGATCTGTGAATCTTTATGGACATTACCCCGCGTGAAAAGACCTGCCAATGCAGGCAGGAGTTTTTCGTGCATGAGGTCTCCAGTGGAGCCAAAGATGATGAATGAAATCGGGGTCATTTTTTATGTACAGCGTGACCGCCAAAGCCATTACGCATTGCGGCTAAGACTTTTTCGCGGTAATTCCTCTCGTCTTTGGATTTAAAACGGTTGAATAAGCTGGTCGCAATCACGGGTACATCAACGCCAAGTTTAATGGCTTCTTCGACGGTCCATTTTGCTTCACCGGATTCATCGACTTTTCCGACAAGATCAGCCAGCGTAGGATCAAGTTTTAATTGGTCATGGGTGATGCCGACTAAATAACTTTCAATAATGGAGCCTTCATTCCAAGCGCGGGTGGTTTCCACGAGATCAATGTCAAAAGGCGAGCGTTCTAAGACGTCTAGACCTTCGGCGATGGCTTGCATCATTCCATATTCAATGGCGTTATGAATCATCTTCACATAATGGCCGCCGCCGGGTTGATTGACATAGTTCACGCCACCCTCTAAAGCCACAGCGTCAAACAGCGGTTTAAGCGGTGTGACACTTTCCTTAGTGCCACCGACCATTAAGTTAGCTCCATGGCGTGCGCCTTCCGTGCCGCCACTGGTCCCACAATCGATAAACTTGAATCCTTTATCTTTGAGCATTTCATAGCGACGAATGGTATCGGAAAAACGGGAGTTCCCCCCGTCAATCAATGTATCGCCTTCATCAAGTAAAGGAATCAACGTTTCAATGACTTTATCAACGACATTCCCAGCCGTCAACATAATCCAAATCGTCCGGGGTGCTTTTAAAGCCCCTACAAATGTAGCAACATCATGATAAAGTGGAAATTTTCCATCTAAGTGCGGTTTTTCTGACCGGTTATAGGTGACGACATCAAACCCGTGATCTTGCATATTAAAGGCAAGATTTTCACCCATTTTTCCCAGTCCCATTAATCCAATTTGCATGCTTTTACCTCCTCAGTAAACTCGCGTTTATTGTACCACACCCACCTTGGGCTGAAGGCGAATTAGCCCATAAAAAAAGCCATCTTAATGATGGCTTCTAATGACGAGTTCATAGCGTTCTGAATTTTTATAAGACTCGGAATATTCAAAGATGCGTCCATCTTCTAAATACCCGGTAAGTTCAACATACATGACGGGCGTTTTACCATCCACATCGAGGTAGTCACGGTATTCTTCTTTGCAGAAGCGGGCCACCAGTTTTTGATCGGCAAACACCATATTCAGTTTAAGATCCTCTTGAATGAATGCATAAATACTATCTTCCACAATGGCTTCGGAAAGGGGCACGATATCTTTTGGGAAATACGACTCATCTATGATAAGTGGGACGTTGTTTTTCTTTCTGAGGCGAATGATTTTATAGACAAAATCGCCTTCAGGGATATCTAACTTTTTCGCAATCCGTGCGGGCGCTGGCATTAATGAATACTCCAGTAATTCCGTGGAAGGGATGCCACCCGCTTGTTCGACTTCTCTAGAAAACCCCAAAAAGACGTCCATCTTTTTATACAGTTTTTTATCTGTTGTGAAGGTTCCTACATGAGGAATCCGGTATAACTTATTCTTGCGGACCAACTCATCAATGGCTTTACGGATGGTCATCCGTGAGACATCAAATTCAATCGCGAGTTCCCGTTCTGAAGGCAATGATGCATTAAACCCAAGGGCTTCAATCCGGGATTCTAATTGTCTAGCTAAATCATGATATTTACTGGCCATCCACTCACCACCTTGTATAAATATTCTATCACAAAGGCCTTAAGTTTAGACCATTTTGTCTAAAT
>CBFHLD010000050.1:0-5577 GCA_965656585.1 Candidatus Izemoplasmataceae bacterium
CGGGAAAAGTCTTGTTTTGGATGCGCTTCAGCTATTGCTGGGTGAACGTGCGAGTTCTGATGTCATCCGCTCGGGGGAAGATTTTTCAAAAATCCAAGCGGTATTTGAACCGCTCCCGGACGCCATTAAGCCGTATTTGGATGAGGATTTAACACTTGAAGATTCCCTCATCATTGAGCGCCAAATTCATAAGGATAAAGGGAATGTCGTGAAAGTCAACGGCACGATCGTCCCCCTCGCCCTTTTGAAAAAAATGGCCCCATATCTCGCTGACCTCCACGGTCAAGCCGATACAAGATCCCTGTTAAGACCGCCGTTTTATCCGTTTTTAATCGATGCTCTATCGGATGAACTCAAAACCTTATCCCGGTCGTATCAAGAAGCGTACCACACCTATCAAGAGGCTAAAGCGTCACTTGAGGCGTTCCAAGATTCCACGGACCAACTGGAAAAAGAAGCCACTTTTATGCAGTTTCAAGTGGACGAACTCAAAACGCTCAATCCATCCAAAAGTGATTATGAATCTTTACAACAAACCGTTCTTGAAATGGAAAATCACGACCAAATCTTTCATCACCTTAAAAGTGTGGAAGAAGGGTTTAACCGGGGGGCACTCAGTGACCTGAATGCGCTCAGACGGTCGTTTCAAAAACTCACGACACTCAAAGACATGGGGGATTTAAGTGAACGGTTTGAATCGGCCCTCATTGAACTGGAAGATATTGAATCCAGCGTGGCCCATCTCACCCATCAGTTAGACTTTGACCCACACGTCTTAGCCAGCGCTCAAGAACGGTTAGTCCTTTATGAACGGTTAATGCGCAAACACAAAACCGATGTCGATGGCCTGGTGGCTTTTCAAGCAGAATTAACGGAAAAACTTTCGCAGTTGGAAGACCATGCGGGCCATGAAAAAGCCCTTAAAGATACCCTCCAAAAATCAGAGGATGCTTTATTAAAAGCGGCGCATGCACTCCATGAGAAGCGTCAAGCTATGGCCAAAATGAAAATTCAAGATGTCACAGATACGCTCAAAGAGCTTTCACTCGAGCATGCCATCTTTGACATTCAATTTGCGCCGATCACCCTTGAATCCATGCAAGCTCATACACCGAGTGGGATTGATTTCGTCTTAACTCCAAACCCAGGCGAACCGCTCAAAAGTCTTCATAAAGCGGCTTCGGGCGGGGAATTATCGCGCGTGATGTTAGCCATTAAAGTGGCATTTTTAAAAAAAGACCAAGTTTCAACCTTGATCTTTGATGAAATTGATACGGGCGTCTCGGGTAAAGTGGCATCGTCTGTCGGCCGGCTATTACAAACGATTGCCGACGAAATCCAAGTGATTGCGATCACGCATTTACCCCAAGTTGCGGCGAAAGCCCATCATCATATTTTGATTGAGAAAACGGTGGAAGCTGGAAGAACTAGAGCGCATTTAAAAGCCTTAGATGCGGATGCGCGGATTGAAACGCTCGCTGAAATGTTATCTGATGGGACGCTCAGTGAAGAACAACGCCTTTCGGCCAAAGCGTTACTGCAATAAAAAAAAGCACCGAAGTGCTTTTATCCAAAGACCGCTTGAAACATAATGATTACCGTCGTTAAGACCAACCCAGCCACAAAGGCAATGGCCAGCATTAAGACAGTGACTTTGCCCCATTTGCTTTTGAGCGGATTACGATAAACCGGTTCAGTATTTGCGTTTTTTGCTTTTTTAACACGCTTTCTGGATTCTGGCATGAGGAACCTCTTTCTTAAAAAACTACTCGTATTATACAAAAAAAAGAGAGGAATGAAAAGCCTTGAATAAAGCGTATCGAATCATCTTTCACATTGACCTCAACGCCTTTTTCGCCAGCTGTGAAATCGCGCTTAATCCGGCCCTCGCGAACATTCCGATCGGAATCGGCGGGGCGTCGGGAAAAGGGGTCTTAACCACGGCCAATTATGAAGCCCGGAAATACGGTGTATCCTCCGCCATGAGTGTGGGGGAAGCGAGAAGACTCTGCCCCCAGCTGAAGCTCCTTCCGGTGAATTTTCCACTTTACAAAGAAAAAAGCCAACAGTTCTTTGATTATTTGGCGACCTATACCGACCAAATTGAACCGGCTTCCATCGATGAAGGCTACGTGGATATGACCGAATACTGTGAAGGGAAAGACGTCCTTGCGGTGGCCCAAAAAATCCAAGTGGATCTCAAAACCCAATTTCAACTTCCGTGTTCCATTGGCATTGCGCCGAACCGGTTCTTAGCCAAGATGGCCTCGGATTATAAGAAACCGGAAGGCATCACCGTCTTTCGCAAGCGCACCGTCCAAAGTTTACTCTGGCCCATGCCGATTGAAGCGATGCATGGCATTGGTAAAAAGACGGTGCCCAATCTAAAACTTTTAGGCATAAAGACCATTGGGGACTTAGCCCAGTATGAAGACACCGATAAACTCTCGAAGTTTTTAGGCAACAGCACGAATGGGTTTGTCCAAAAAGCGTGGGGCCACGATGACACGCCGGTGGATGCGTCCCGGCAAGGGTCGCATCAATCGATTGGCCAATCCAAAACCTATGACCCTCCCATATTAGGTTATGTGGATGCATTAAGCGCGTTAGAAGACCTCACCTTAAGAGTGCATGAACGCCTTATAGAGGCGGACTTAAGAGCGAAATCCATTGCCGTATCGTGGCGGGATGAAGCGTTTAAAACAACGTCTAAACAATTCAGTTTTTCCTTTCATACCGACGGACTGGATGATTTATGGTTTGAAGCAGAAAGACTCTTTGATACCTTATACCAAGAACGTCCCATCGCTTTACTCAGCGTATCGGTGTCAAACTTAGAAAAAAGCGAGCGCTTAGTGACCCAAATTGATATCTATGATGTGGATCAATACCCATCCAAAAAGGATGCGCTTCAAGATACCCTTAATAAAATCAATGCCCATTATCAAAAACCCCTTTTGAAGAAAGGAACCTCCGATGAGTCGATTTGAATCCAAGTATTTAGTCTATGCTTTAGCGGGCGCTGTCATTTTGGTTTTTGCTTCAATCCCTTTAGCCGAAGACCGGCTGATTTGGACGGCGGTGTATCCGTTTATTGTGCTCATTGGCCTCGGAAGTCTATTCCGACAATTTAGAAAAGTATATGTCCAAGAAAAACCAACGTCCGCGATGAACGCGATTCAATTGCTTTATTTATTAGTCTTTGCGTACGCCGCATTTTTATCTTTTATGGTCATACTCACTCTCATTGGTTAGGAGCTAAATGATGGATCTAGGAAAAGTTTTAAAGAAGCAAAACGCTTACTTTAACAGCAACATCACCAAGTCGTATGATTTCCGTTTTGCGATGCTTTCCAAGTTAGAAGCGTTTATGCAAGACGAACAAGCGGCCATTGAAGAGGCTTTATTCAAGGATTTGCATAAATCTGCCTTTGAACGCTACGCCACTGAAGTAGGGTTTTGCTTAAGGACGGTCCGTGAAGCGAAAAAAAATCTCAAAAAATGGATGAAAGTCCGTAAAGAAAAAACCCCGTTCACGCAAATCGGGTCGAAAAGTTATTCGATGTATGAGCCCAAAGGCAGTGTGCTCATCATTGGCCCTTTTAATTACCCATTCCAACTCTTGATTGATCCCTTGATTGGGGCGATGGCGGCGGGGAATACCATCATTTTAAAACCCTCCGAACATACGCCGCATACGGAAAAGCTTTTAGCTGAAAAACTGAACGCCCTCTTTGAACCGGATTACTTGCACGTGACCACGGGCGGAAAAGAAACAGTGGAAACCCTTTTAGAACTATCGTTTGATCATATCTTTTTTACCGGGTCGACTACCGTGGGCCGCATCGTTTATCAAGCCGCCGCCAAACATTTAACCCCCGTCACCCTTGAACTCGGCGGAAAATCCCCCACCATCATCGAAAAAACGGCGAAACTCGATCTCGCCGCTCGCCGCATTGTGTACGGAAAATATTTGAATGCGGGCCAGACCTGCATCGCCCCCGATTATATTTACGTGGACGCTTCCATCCAACCGGATTTTGAAAGAGAACTTCAAAAAGTATTGGATGATTTTTACCCTAAATCTTCCGATCATCTCGGTCATATCGTCTCGCAGAAACATCTCAAGCGTTTAGAAAAATTGGTTGATCCGGATAAAGTCATTTATCAGTATGAAACGGATGCCCCTTTAAAAATGTCACCCACCGTCATGAGCGGGGTTACCTGGAATGATGCGGTGATGGGCGAGGAAATTTTTGGGCCGATACTCCCCATCCTCACCTTTCATACACTGACCGATGCCATCCAGCGGATTAAAGCGAAGCCAAAACCCCTGGCCCTTTATTTATTTACCGAAAGTAAAGCGGTGATGGATCAAGTATTCACCGAACTTTCCTTTGGCAATGGCGCCATCAACGATACGTTGATGCAAGTGGCCAATCCAAATTTACCCTTTGGTGGTGTCGGTGATTCCGGTTTTGGCGCGTATCACGGTGAAGCGAGCTTTACTTTGTTTTCTCACCGTAAAACCTACATGAAAAAATCCACCCGGTTTGATCCGAAGTTTTTATACCCTCCCTATGACGACAAACAAGTGGCCATGATTAAAAAACTGTTGAAATAAGGAGGCGTTATGCCACTTTCGATTATCGCCGGCGATCTCTCTGAGTTTAAGGCGGATGTCTTAGTCAACTCTGCGCACCCACACCCCATCATTGGCACCGGGGTGGAAAAAGCCCTTTATGATATAGCGGGGTCCGACCTGTTAAAAGCCAGAGAAGCCTATGGCTCTTTGACGCTTGGAACGCTTTTTAAATCGGATGCATATGCGCTGGATGCAAAGTATATCTACCACGTCTTAACCCCTGATTATCGGGATTCTTCCGCGGGTGTGCAGCTCGCCAAAATTTATGATCAGTGTTTGTTAAAAGCCACCGAAGACCAAGTCGATTCCATTGCGTTTCCTTTACTCGGCAGTGGCAACCATGTTTTCCCTAAAGCGAAAGCGTTAGCCATTGCGCATGCGCGCATGGCCCAGTTTTTAAGCACGCACGATCTAGACGTTTACTTAGTGGTGTATGACTTAGACGCTTTTGTCTTACCGGACACTTATCCGACGTTTGAGCCTATACCCATGCCTGAAATGCAAAGTATACTTTACAACAAGATGACCTTTGACCCAGGCGCTTGGGCGGAAAATGACGGGTTTCAACCCATGCTTTTTGAGCTCATCGATGCGCGTGAGTTGGATGATGTGACGGTCTATAAAAAAGCCAATATCTCGCGAAAAGTCTTTTCTAAAATCCGTTCAAATGAGGATTATCATCCGTCAAAAAAAACGGCAATTGCGCTGGCCATTGGGTTAGAACTCTCCCTGGATGAAACGCTTGATCTGATTGGAAAAGCAGGGTACACCTTATCGGAATCCATCCTGTTTGACCGGATTATTAGGTATTTTATCACGCACCAAGAATTCGATATTTTCACCATCAACGAAACGCTTTTTTATTACGATCAATCCACGCTTTAAATGTCGCTTTCGAAGCGACCTTTTTTTTGGGTTATTTCATTACACTA
>CBFHLD010000051.1:0-5511 GCA_965656585.1 Candidatus Izemoplasmataceae bacterium
CGCGTTGGCTTTAACACCTAAGGTTTTAATGTCTTTGGCCCATTCGAGTAAGGTATCGAATTCTTTCGAAAATTCTGGGTCTTTGGTTTCGATTTTACCTTCGTAGATTTCACCGGTGGATCCGTCAATACTGAAGAAGTCGCCTTCATTAAAGACTTTTCCGTTGATGGTCATGGTACCCTTGGCTTCTGAGACGCTGATTTCACCGGCGCCTGCCACACAACATTTACCCATTCCACGGGCGACCACGGCCGCGTGGGAAGTCATACCGCCCAGTTGCGTGACGATGCCTTCTGCGGCAATCATCCCTTCGATGTCATCCGGTGAGGTTTCTTTACGGATGAGGAGGACTTTATCGCCCCATTCTTCTGAGAGTTCTTTCGCTTTTTCACTGGAGAAGACAATGCGTCCGGTGGCGGCACCCGGGGATGCGCCTAAGCCTTTAGTCACGACGGTGCCGTTTTTCAGGGCGTTTTCTTCAAAGATGGGGTGTAAGAGTTGATCGATGGAAGCCGCATCCACTTTAAGGAGCGCTTCTTCTTTCGTAATCAGACCTTCTTCAACGAGGTCAAAGGCAATTTGAACGGCCGCAGCGGCAGTTCTTTTACCTGTTCTGGTTTGCAGTAAGAAGAGTTCATCTTCTTCGACGGTAAATTCAACATCTTGCATGTCTTTATAATAATGTTCTAAGTTGTCTAAGATGTCCACGAGTTGTTTGTAAAGCTCAGGTTTTTTGTTACCGAATTCATCTAAGGATAGTGGGGTACGGATCCCCGCAACGATGTCTTCACCTTGGGCGTTGAATAAAAATTCACCAAAGATTTTTTTCTCACCGGTTTTCGGGTCGCGGGTAAATAATACGCCCGTTCCGGAGTTTTCACCGGTATTCCCAAACGCCATGGCTTGGACGTTTACGGCAGTTCCGAGTTTATGATCGATTTTGTTGTGAACGCGGTACACGCGTGCTCTTGGCGTATCCCAACTTCTAAAGACCGCATCTACGGCTTGGTAGAGTTGTTCCATGGGATCTTCAGGGAAGGGTTCTCCGACTTCTTTTTCGTACACAGCTAAGAAACCTTCAGAAACTTCTTGCCAATCTTCAGCAGTCATCTCAACGTCAAGTTTGTAGCCTTTTTTCTCTTTGACGCCTTCTAAAATGTCGTCAAAAGCTTTGTATTCCACTTCCCGGACGACTTCACCGAACATTTGAATCAAACGGCGATATGAATCCCACACAAAGCGGGCATTTCCAGTTTTAGAAATCATACCTTGTAAGACGGTTTTATTCATTCCTAAGTTAAGAATGGTATCCATCATTCCAGGCATTGAGATACGCGCTCCGGAACGAACCGAGACTAAGAGTGGGTTTTCTACGTCACCGAATTTTTTACCCGTTTCTTCTTCTAAACGAGCCACGTATTCTTGGATGTCTTGAATCAGCTCAGGTGAGTTTTTTCCTCCGTTTTCGTAATACGCATTACACATCTCTGTGGTTACGGTAAAACCGGCTGGGACGGGGACGCCCATTTTTTTCATTTGGGAGAGGTTAGCCCCTTTACCACCTAATAGATTCTTTTGGTCGGCAGAGCCTTCTCCAAACATGTAAATTCGCTTCATTTTACGCACCTTTCATTCAAAAAAATAGAGTTTTTTCGCACCTCAATAGTATAGCACCACCCCCCCTGATTTTTCAAGGCAAATGTGACTGACAACCCACTAAAACCCCCTTCGGATGAAGGCCCTTCTTAAAGGCTTACCTATGGGACTTGAAGCAATTCTCTTTTCACGGTATACTGAAATGTTAACTCCGTGTTAACTTGAAAGGTGGAACCCTTATGAATACACCCTTAGAATTTACCGATATATTAATCAGTCTAGGCCTCACCGTCTTTTTTGCGGGGCTCATCGGCTATGAGCGTCAAAAGCGTCATAAAATCGCCGGTCTTACGACGCACTTGCTGGTTGCCTTAGGGGCCGCAGGGCTCACTTTAGTCCAAGAGACTTTGGCGTATGATGCCTTACAACTGGTAGAGAGTAATCCGGATCTGATTGAAGCGGTGGTCATTGAACGTCAGCGGATTGTCGCACAGATTGTCTCAGGAGTCGGTTTCTTAGGCACCGGGGCCATTCTTAAAACCAAAGGTTCAATCAGTGGACTTACCACCGCCAGTACACTATGGGCGAGTGCGATCATTGGGATCATCTTTGGGTACGGGGAAATCGTCATTGGGATTAGCGTTTCCGTTTTGATGGTCTTTGTCCTCACGGTGATTAAAACCTACATCCGAAATCATCAATTCCAGGATGATGAGTCCGATTACGAATAAAAAAACATCATCGATTCCATGTGCTATGGAATCGATGATGTTTTTTTGAGTCTTATTCACTTGCTTCAGGGCCATCGTCATCGGCTTTTAAATACGCTAATGCATCCTCGATTGTTCCAAAAGGACCTACACTATATTTATCCGGATTTTTTTTGATTTGAGCGAGTATTTTTTCGATTCTCTTTTGATAGTTTTTTGAATAGATTTCAACCGGTTCAACTGTGAACATTCCATCTTTTAGGGAAATCTCAAGATGATCTCCCTCTTGAAGATTGAGCGATTTTATAATTTCTTTAGGAATTGTCATTTGTGATTTTTTTCTTAACTTAACAATCATTTCGAGCTCCTTGAATTTATGTTTTTTTATTTGATGAGCTCTAAGAGATAGTGCTCATCTTTAGAATGTTTAGTCACTCGTCTATATTCCGTTAGAGCTTTAATAATATTAGGCTTCGAAAAATAGGATTTAATCCATGTTTGAGTGTTAGTGTATCGCTGATTATTGTGAATAATATTTTCCTTCGCAAATATTTTGGGTTTCTTTTTGCTTTTAACTTTTTGATAAGCCTCGTATAACCCCTCAGCAAGAATGATCAGTATTTCAAATTCCGGTTTTGTGCAGTATTTAATTTCTGACAGAATTTTCAATTGAATATCTTTAGGAATGGTGAGCCGGTCTGATAACTTATCTCCAATTTTGAGAATTGTAACTTTCTCATCCGACGGCAATTGGCGAATGAGTGCATGAAGTGATGGGACAATTTGTCGCTTCTGGTGAGGACGTAAATCTAGCATATCTTCGGTCCGGATTGAAAACAAACTCTCATCAATGAGTCTTTCCACAAACGCTTTTTCAGTATTACCTTCAAGTAAAATGAGGTATTTCATGCATGAGTACTTTCTTTAAATCCATGAGACGTTCATAATTGATGAGTGTTTTAAAGGTATTGTTGTTGAATTGATTGCTTTTACTGAGCTCAACGCGCTCAGCATAATCTTCATAGAGGTTTTCCAGTGAGATGGTTTCGTCTTTTTGCATGATATAAATGTGATCACGACGTCTGAAAATATCTAAGATTTCCACGTAATGCGTCGTGAATATCAACGTCGCTTGATTTTTATTGATGCGTTTGTCATTGAATATCATGATGAGATTTTCAACGAGGTTTTTATGAAAACTATTTTCAATCTCATCAATGATTAAATCGCCGCCAACGGATAACATGGCAATGGCTAACGCCAATAAAACCAATCCTTTTTTGGTGCCTTCAGAAAGGTATGCATTCACCTCATCTTCCGTATATGTTTGCCGTGTCGTTCCTTTAAGCTTAACGGTGTATAATTGGCGATCACGATCGTACGTGAATATTTCGATGCCTTCATCAAATAATTGCGAGATTCTCAAAATTAATTCTTGATTCAACTTGAACCCTTCAAACCAATCAAATATCCGGTAAAGCTTTAATGGATTCACCCAATCTTCGGCTTGAATCGCATAATGTTTGCCTAGGGTTACTTGATATAGAATTGAAGTGTCCGGCACAGAAGATGTGAATTTGGGGCTCGGGGTGAAATCCATGTCCAATATTTTTTTGCCGTTTGACTTATAGTATTTCTTAAACCCGAGTCTTTCACTTGAAAATTCACAGTAAAAATCGCCTTCCATGACTTTAAGAGGGGGCTGGTTTACGGTCCCTTGGTAACGATAGACTTTTTCTTGGTGAAAAAAATAGACGTCTAGCTGAATCGAACTTTGGTTAAAATGCATTGGGTCATATTTAATCCGGCCTTTGTCTAAAAGCTCGTGCACCCACTTTAAAAGGGATAAAACCGTGGATTTACCGCTGGCGTTTTTCCCTGTAAAAACCGTGGATGTGGGCATGTATAACGATTCAGCTAACGCAATGATTTCATCGTCTTTATCCATTTCATTCACGCGTGCTTTACTCAAAAAATCAACCGTAAAATCATCGGCCAACCGTTTGAACCCAGATACTTTAATCTTTAATATTTTCATACCGTCCTCCACACTTATATTTTATCAAATACCTTCATAAAAATAAAGTCTTAAACTTATTTTTTGTTTAAGACTTTATTTTTATTATTTTTAGCTCTTTTTTAAATCTTTAGTGTATTAAAAAACCTGAAGCATGAGGCTTCAGGTTTGGTTTATTTTGCGATTTGGATGAAACTCCCATCCGGATTCGGATGTTCTTTTAAATAGGCAATGATCGGATCGTAATGTTTATCTTTCCCGGGCTTACATTGCGAGAGCTTTTCAACTTCCCCGTCGACGATGCCTTCCGCAAACGCGTGGCATCCTGGAAATCCGCACGTGCCACAGTTAATCCCCGGCAACATGCCTTCAATGGCATCCACTCTTAAATCCGGCTCAACATGGAAGAAGTCCGCCGCAAAGGCGAGGCCTAAGCCTAAGAGTAAGCTCATCACAGTCAATGTAATGACCGCACTCATGAGGCTTTTTCTTCTTCTTTCCAAATTTTATAAATATCGATGTTGCCGAGTTCTTTATGTTTTTGGTGCTCCCCCACACTGCATGATCCACCGGTTGGGCAGTTGAGGCAGCCTTGCATTTCCAGTTGATCTAAGTCTTGCATTTCGGGATAGCGCTTATTGAGCGCAAAGCTCCCCACATAAATTAAAACGATTAAGAAGACGACTAAGATGACTTGTGGACCCATTATGCGATTCCTCCTAAGCCGATGAATGCGAGGGCCATGATGGCCGCGACGACTAAGCTCACGGGGATGCCTTTCCAACTTTCAGGCACCGGCGCATGTTCTAAGCGTTCGCGGATGGATGAAAAGGCAAACAAGATAAGCGCAAAGCCAAGGCCCGCGCCAAGCGCTGAGGTAACCGCGACAAAAAAGCCATTCCACATCCCAAATTCCGCATTGAATCCGGCATTAATATTCAGTTCAACCACCCCTAAGATGGCACAGTTCGTGGTAATCAAGGGTAAATAGATGCCTAAGCCTTTATAAAGCTTCTTCGATGCCTTTTTAATGAACATCTCCACCAGTTGCACGAGCGAAGCGATGATTAAGATAAAGGCGATCGTTGAAATGTAGGCGATCTCTAAGGGGGCTAACACATAATAATATAACAAATAAGTGACCGCCGATGCAATCACCATGACAAAAATCACGGCCACACTCATTCC
>CBFHLD010000052.1:0-5343 GCA_965656585.1 Candidatus Izemoplasmataceae bacterium
TTTTTGGATTTATTCTAATGTGATGAAGTTTGCGGGGGCTAAGCCTTTACTTTGGTAGCGCGTGAGATCATTCCTTGCGTAGGTAATTTCACTTGCGACTGTTCCGGTACTACTGGATTGGAAGACGATACCTTGGGCATTATCCCGGATGACATTGCCCGCCCCAACATCAATATTCTCAGCGCCACCATAAGCCATAATACCGCGCGTGTTATCTTCAATGATGTTATTTTGGATGGCGACTTCCGAGCTATTGTAGATGCGAATCCCCGCGCTGGTGGCCGCAAATTGATCGCCCGTACTGGTTAAATGGCCGTAGATGGCATTGGCACTGATGGTGATATTTTTATCATTGCCGTTGGTACTGATGCCGCGGTAGAAATCAAGCGGTCCACCCCATGGGTAATTATCTTCCGAGCCATTATTGTAAATATCGTTATTAATGATTCGAACATTGACATCCATCGGACCAACATCGCCCCCATGATAGGATTCACTATGGTTTAACTCGATGCCGAATAATTCGTTTTCATAGATTTGGTTGTGTTGAATTAAGACGTCATGAGTGACTTGTAAGCCTGCTTCAGAATTCACAACTAGGTTGCTATCAGCAAAATCTTGAGAACTATAGATTTGAACGCCTTTGCCTGACCATGTTCCTGATTCATCTCCGTTATACGCATTGGCGAAAATCGTATTATGTTCAATCAATAAATCTTGCGTATGGAAGGCAAATATTCCATAAGAATTATCGGTGATGATGTTATGTCTTATGGCCACATGGGATACGCCATGCGCCCACCAGTCATTGGGTGCATTAAGACTGAATTCAATCGATTCAGCAGGCTTATTAGCCAGTAACAAGGGGTCACCACCTAAGAGAATCCCGGCATTACGACGTCCATTGGCAGAACCGTCTAAATCCCTTGCACCTTGAATGGTAAATCCTTGAATCGTCACGTTGGACGCGATGACTTGAATGACATCGTGATCGGTTAAATGCGTTGGTGCGTTCAGTATAACGCTGCTGGGTTGGTTAATATTTCCTTCTAAGATGATGCTTTTATTGATGACAATCGGAGCGTCTAAATCATGGGTCGTGGCTTCGATATAAAGCCGGTCCCCGGCCGCTGCATCTGCAATGGCTGCATTGATATCAAAATACCCTTTACTCGTGCTTGGATTATAGGCATTGGGAGTAAAAGCTTTGGTGAGTGTTTGATAATTGGTGGCTTCAACCACGAGTGTATTATTTCTTAATAAACTACTGGGTGTAAACTGATAGATGCCGGCATTTGAAGTCACTAAAGCCAATACATCTGACCCGTTAAATGTGAGGCTGGTGGGCGTGACGGGTGAGGCGAATGAAATCATTTCCCCGTTTGCTTTTAACGCACTAATGGGGACATCTAAGGTGTTTGTATCCCCCGTAATGTCAAACCGCCCATTGCCGCTGGATGAGAGGGTTCCTAAATTTGATCCACTCACGCGGTCTAAACTGACAGTCCCTAAAGCTTCGATGGCACTTAAAGTTCCGTTTAAGGTGAGATTCATGTCTGTGTGCGCTAAAAGATCACGGACGGTTCCTGTTACATCAATGGTTGAGCCCGTGATGGCATTGGTCAGTTGATTTACCGTTCCACTGACCGTGATATCCGCCGCTGATCCTGTCACGATGACAGAAGCGATCGAGCCATCTAAAGAAACTGTTTGTGTGGTGTCAACGGTCACTGTGGCTAAAGCCGCTTGATTGGATAACTCTAAACGGCCAGCCCCTTGAACCTTAATCCCACCGGTATGAAGCGCATTTGAGATAAATGACGTTTGGCTGATGGCATCAATCGTTGTGGTTCCCGTCACATCGACTTGATTAACGACCGTGAGATTCTCGGCGTTGATGGTTAAATCGCCATCAATCGTGCCGATGGCCGATAACGTCATCGTGCCTGATGCTGAAGTCGTGAACCCGAGATTCCCCGTTAATGTAAACCCATTAAAATCAATGTTCATGGGTGAGGTGAGTGTGACGGTTTCACTATGGGGCCGCATAATTTGGACATCACTCACCCCCGCTGCGGCCGCTTCAGCGAGTGTCGCATACGAATCATTGGTACTCATGTCACGGATCGGATCTAAATTATTATGAACGACAAAGGTGAGGGATCCTGAATAATTCGCATTTTGGAAGACCTCCGATAAGGCCACCCAGAAGTGGATGGTTTTACCGGTTCCGGATTCTAAAGTTCTCACATCTGAGCCAATGCGCATTTCTTGGGCATTGGAAAGTCTGGATGGTTTGAGTAAAACACTTTCGGCTAAATTATTCACATCCGCCACTTTAATGGCTAACTCTTGCGTCTGATTTTCCAGTTCAGACGGTTCTTTTTCAACCAGTGATGCATACGTGACCCCAGTCGGGAGTGTTTGTTCAGCGTCCCATACATCACTGGGGAATACATCATAGTCAAAGTACCCATTACTAATGTAGGTAATTCCTGAAAAAGTTGTTAAGGCACTGGTAAAGGGGTCTAATGGATTTGCATCGACCCAGTCGACTCTTTCACCTGGGGCGACTTCAATTTCCCCGTACCAATCCATATTCAGTCCTTGAGTCGGTGGGGTTATCGGGGTGGTGTTAGATACGGATAATGCACTGTGGGTCGTCGTCACAAGTCCGGAGCCATTATCGATCATTCCATCGATGATATGGGTACCCATGTACCACCGGTGATCATTTGAAAAGCGGGCCACTTTAGAAACCCTAAATGTAAGTTCAAACGTATAAGAGATACTCCCCTCTGTATTACCCGATGCATCAGTAATCGCTGGGGTGGTGCTGCTTAAAACTTCCCATTCTAACGCAGAGTGAGAGACCGCATACGTTCCGTCATAATTGATTTCAAAATCGGTTAAAGCACTGCCTGAAGTATTCGCACGTTGCCACGTGAATATTGCATACGCCCCATCGTTTAAAGTGGCATTTACATCCATCGCGTCTTCAAAGGATTCATCCGCTGTCTTTTCGGCGTAATGAAGGACCAGTGATAAAGACTGAACATCTTCAATGGTGTCTGCGTCGCTCACCGTGATGGACGCATGGTAACTTTGATTGGGCGATAAATTACCACTTAACGATGTTCCATCGAGTTTATTAAAATCGAATGCGTCCACCGACAAGGGATTGTTGTAGCCCGACGTTGGGACCGTACTATCCACAGGAGGTGTGCTTGACGCATTTAAGAGTGGCTGGGATAAAAACGCCCCCCAAAGAAGGAGAAGTGTAAGTGCTAGATATGTGATTTTTCTTTGCATATGCCACCTCGGTTAGTTGAGTTAATGTCACAAAGAAAAAGGCTCTTTCGAGCCTTTTTTATTTACTCTTTGGGAGTAGTGTTGGCTTCTTTTTTCTCGTTATTTTCATCGTCTGAATTTTCCAAAGACGCATCGTCTTCGAGTTCTTCTTCGAGTTCTTCTTCGAGTTCTTCTTCTTCATCGTCATCATCACGTTTGACAAGGATGAACCACCAGAAGAAGAATCCAGCCGCCCCGACAACTGCCACACCCAGTAAAGTGAGTAAGACGATGGCTCCAGCTCCTAATCCTTCGGGTTCCGGCTCAGGAACTGGCTCGGGTTCGGGCTCTGGCTCAGGTTCTGGTTCGGGTTCTTCAGCGGGTGCATCCACCGCACTTTCAGGCACTTCAAATTCCCGAATTCTTGAACTGGCTAAGCGGATGGTTTCACCTTCATTATCAAATGAGGCGTACATCACAAATTCATAAGTCCCTGCTTGCCAGGCACTGCTGGGGAAATAGATGAAATTCCCAGAAAATTCGCCTTCTGGGATGATAGAAAGAGATCCCCCTTCAAAGGTTTCGATGAATTCTCCTTCAAACGAAACGTCCACGGTTAAATTGACGTTTTCTAAGTTGATGTAAGGATTATCTAAGGTGTAACTGAGACGTGCAGTTGTAAATTCTTCAGTCACTTGATTAAACATCGGATTGATGTCAAAGCGGTTGATGAATAAGGTTTGCACAGTGACATCTTCACTTAAGACATCCCCGTCATTCAAGACGATATCTTGTTGGGCGACTTGTAAGCCTTCATAGTAGACAAATACCCGGTAAGTCGCAGGAATAAACCGGTCTTCAATGAACGATCCGTTGGTTTCATCGACGGGAGCAATGGCATTATCTTCGACTCTAAAAAGCCGGATGTTTCCGGTAAACGGATCACCGAATACATCAATGATATTGATGCGTAAATCGCCGGCTTCCCCGAATACAGTTAAATTAGTTCTAAGTTCAGCGGCCCCAACCACACTGATTCCTTCTTGATCGGCCGGTAAAACGCGGGCCGAAATCCCGAGCATGTATTCCCCAGGCACCGTATTGATATCCGCAGTAATTCCAATGGGAATGGTGATGGAACTATTGGCACTAATCCCAACAATCGATTCATCAAGGATGAAATCCACGCCATCGGGTCCATTTGGCGTAATTTCAACTTGGATGTCTACATCATAGTTATTGAAAAAGACGACATTGACGTTGGGGGTTTCAATGGTTTCACCCGGAACAATCTTATAGTGATAATTGGAAAACGATCCGGATACACCGAATCCATTAGCACCCACATTATTAAACAGTGGCGTGACCACTAAAAATAATAGAGTGAAAAACAATAATGCCGTACTTTTTTTAATCCAGTTCATAGTTTGCCTCATCGATTTCGAATCGTAAATTTGAATTCGCCTGAATAGGTCGCATTTTGTAAATCTGAACTTGTTTTAAGATAAATGATGTAAGGCTCTAAAATCTCTTCATCACTCGGGGAATTAAAATAGATGCCCTCTTCATTGGTACGAATGTGTCCATCATTAATGATTACTTCTTGGGAATAATTATTCACATCACTGGGGTCAGGCACAAAGGCGACATAAGTCGTTGTGTTAGATATTGAATTATTACCGCTTAGTACCTCTTGTTCAGCAATTCTCATCGAGAACGCTTGGGCGGGGTTGGAAGTGTCAATGATTGCAGCATCTGTAAGTTGAGCGCTTTGTACATTATCCACGCGAGTAGCACTTGGGGTCCAACTATTACTGACTTGGACCACCGTTTCAAAATCTCCATTGGAGAAATATTTAAATCCTGTCGCCGTGACGACTGATGCTGCATCTGTATAGTCAATTCCTGGATTAATGCCACTCCAACTAATGGAAGTTGGCACAGTAATATCTCCATACCAATTCATTGAATAGCGATTGACTCCACCGTTAGGGTTTCCACCTGTCTGGATTCCCGTATTGGTGATCACTTCTAAATTGCCTCCATTGAGTA
>CBFHLD010000053.1:0-5322 GCA_965656585.1 Candidatus Izemoplasmataceae bacterium
TAAGAGTAAATCATCTTTGGATTTTAACTCTATAAGTGTTCTCGCAACCTCTGAATAATTCATTGATCCCTCTTTAATGAATGGCTATCTTATTACTGGTGCGTTTTTTATTCATCCAAATCGTTGCCTAGAGATTCCCCAAAGATAACTACGGTATGGTAGGTGGGATTCGGATTGTTTGCTGAAGCGGGGGTCTTGGTCATGCCGGATTCAATCATATATTCAAAGTCATTGGGTTGAGCCGGAATATTTACTTCATAGACAGACCGGCCAACGGGGTTTAATTCAATGGTATTCCAAGTAAGTTCCCCCATCGTGCGATATTTTAAAACAGGATTATCCGTCCCCATCGCAATCACATCAAGTTTCAAAGCTTCACCTGTGTTAACCTGCGTTCTAGGCGCTAACACTCGAATAAACGGCTCCCCTTTGTAGATATCTGAGGGATACGCTTCCGGTGGAAGGTCATACCCTAAGCCTTCGGTTAAAGCGTCATCATGCTTGTTTACCATTAATTGTTTCCAATTAACCACTTCTAAGTTCATTATATCGCCTAGGTCACTGACATTCGAAACCTTTTCGACTTCTTTTTGCATAATGGTTTCAAAAAGTGAGGCGAGTCGCACTCGATAATCTAAAGCTGACTCCCAATTGTTTTCTTCCATGGCCTTTTCAAATTGAAACCTTACACTGCCATATTCTCCCTTGAGTTTTAATGATTGCCATGATTTCAACCAATAATCAAAGCGTTCTAAATTCCCTTCACCCTCAATGGATGACCGTAAATTCTCAAACGTTTCAACAAATTCATACCGCTGACTTTCTTCTGCCCAATCGACCGGATTGGCAATGATCGCGCCGGGTACCATGTAAAAGTCCCCAGTTTGTTCTTCCGTCCAATCCACAGGATGAGGCATATCATATTCTAATATCAAAAAAACTTCAGCAATCTCCTCTGCGACTTCTGGCCCAAACATTCGAGTGGCCCAATCCAGATAAAATTGATCCACAAAGTCACTGGGCCATGCTGGAACATATGGTGCAATGGGAGCTTCTGACGATGGTCCATAGGTCCAACTAAGCGCGCGCATGGCCCCGATGTTTGGACTCATTATTCGGGTCCGCCAATGTTCCGTGATAAAGCCTTCCGCAGCAATTTGATAGGCCGCATAAGCATCTTCGTGGATGCGATCCACCGCCAGTTCAGGTTGCCCCAAACTTCGGTCGTATTCTAACCATGTGGATGGCCATTTAACACGGTCTTCACTCAGTTGGTCATACCCAGTGGCTGAACCCATCAAACTAAAGAACGGCGCCTCTTTAGGGAATACATCATCGAGTTCTGCAGGATCGTCATTGGTCCCTAATTGCCAGCCTGCATGGGCAATTTGAAATGGATTGCCAAGTTCGTTTAGTGCTTCCAACGCTAAGGCAATGTCAGTCTCATAAGAATTAACCGCTTCAGGTGAATCCCCTGGCCATATTTCATAGGACCATAACCAGTAATAATCTAAAGGGTGTGTTGCCATGATGCGAGAAAATATCCCTTTATAAAGGTCTTTGACCGTTTGTGGATCCGCTGGGTCTTTACCCTTTTCTATTAAACGCTCTTGCAAGGATGGGGGTATGCCTCTCACCCAAGTGTCGCTTCCATCATGCTCAACACCTAAAGGGAGCTCGGTCCCCAGCGCAGTTTGAACGCCCATGCGTTGAGCATGAGTAAAGGCAATATTAAACATGGAACCTACTTCGTTAAATACCACATTACTCGCTGCGATATCTCCAGGCATAGGGGGCGTTTCTCCCATCGCATCCGTTCCCCATCCATCGGTGGGGAATAACTCTCTAGCCCCCGCGTGATATTTACCCGTATCATGCACGTCAAATCCCCAAATCCAGTGTGGTCGACGGCTGTGCGCATAATACGCTGGATACGACCAAGTAACTTCTCCCGTTGTTGCATCAAAATCATCTTCCATACCAATCCACACATTGGGCTCTGGACCCCGTTGATGATTGCCTTCTTGGTCCCAAAGAGAATTATAGGTGGGATAGGTATGAATTCCGATAAAATTCATCCCCATTTTGGGAAGTTGAGATACAAAGTGTAAATATTCTTCCGTTCGCCACAAATCTGGGCCTGAGGGGAAGTCATGATAAGGTTGAGTCCCTATGGTTTCAAAATTAGGCCGACCCACCTCATCAAAGCCACTTAAGGTTAACGAAATTTTTTCGTCGGGAATCACATCTTCAGACAAGCCAAAGAAAATCCCTAAATGCTCTGCATACCGGTAAGCTGCATTTAACAATAATGTGTCCGAAGACCCTGTGATCAATAAAATCATCCGGTCATCATCTTCAATGGTTTTTATCCATGTGTAAGGTTCACTGGGATCACCCGGTATTGATAAATCAAAACGCTCAATCATCGGATGAGTTGCTTCAGCTACCACAATAAGATTGCCGTCTTCGGGCAATTCGGTATGGGATTGAA
Source organism: Candidatus Izemoplasmataceae bacterium (assembly GCA_965656585.1). Taxonomy (GTDB): domain Bacteria; phylum Bacillota_I; class Bacilli_A; order Izemoplasmatales; family Izemoplasmataceae; genus JAGYII01. Next base: position 2,495 of record CBFHLD010000053.1, read on the forward strand.
TTTCTAGTAACTGGTCGGTCCTCAAATAGATATAGCGCCGTACTTCTCTCGCAGATAGAGCGCTTAAATCTGATTCATCCAAAGGCTTAACAATGTATGGCAATGAATCAAGACTATTCGGCTCATTTTCTGGAATATTATCTTCAGACTTTGTCTCGTTTAAAACCCAAAAGACGACGGTGATACCCGCAATCACAATCAAAAAGATACCGGTAATAATGCTCAGTTTTCTCATCGATTTACCTCCCTGAAAAATGATGCTCGGTTAATCAATCGTGGTTAAAGTTACATAATCCACCGCAAGTTCAGCATTATTATCTCCACTGTTTTTAAACTGTACGCTAAGTAATTCGCCCATTAAATCCGGATAATCATCGCTGTTAAATCGTATAGTTATCGGCGTATAAACCGTAGGCCATCCATTCACCCAGAACAGCTCTCTTATCCCCATATAGTCCATGGGTTCTTGGGCTAACTCTCCGCGTATTCTCCGGTAATCATAGCCTAAATAGTGTTGGTCATTTTCAACCCAAATATGCGGGTGTCCTGGGACAAGTTGTGTCCCTTCATTCCCTAGTAATAACGAACCCCCATTTGCCATGAGATCGACATATTCTTTATCGGAATAAGGGCCGGTAATCTGTTCAGACCGGCCTACACGAATCGTGTAATCCTCAGCGAGATTTCCATAAGTTCCAAAATAATAATAATATCCATCTTTCTTAAATAACGCTGGTCCTTCCAAATAACCTATAGACCAATCATCGTCGCGGGTAAATTCAGCAATTGGATAATGGGTATCTTCAGCATGCATCTCAAAATCAGTGATTTCAGAGTATTCCAATAGTTTTCCCGTATTCGGATCCAACTCTGACACCCATAACTTGTGTCCACCCCATGACATCCACATCCGTTGCGTTGACTCCTCATAAAAGATGTGTGCATCGATGACCCATGGGTCTTGGTCACCATAGTGACCTAAAACTAACTCCCAAGGTCCTAGATTATAGTTAGGGGCATTTCCCATCAATTCAGCCCGCCAAATTTCACTGAATGGATCGGCTGAATCTTCATAGACTGTTCCGTATATAAACGTTGACCCATCGGGTACATGGATGTGGCCTAACGCCATGTAATCATGATTATCAAAACCCGGGAAATCTACCTTTTCCCACGCATCCAGAATGGGATCATCTTCGATGGATTGAATCATCAATGTCTCATTCAGTTGAACGCGGTATTCTCCGTCAATCCATACATTCGCTCCATCGTCATTAGGGGTGTTTTCGGGCGCACCTTGAAGACTGGATGGATTTAACGATGCTTGGGTTGAAATAATCGTTTCTCCAGCAGCAGTGATTGCAAGTTCTAATTGAGTATCTGCATCATTTAAAGCTTCATTCACACTGCGTGCAAAAACGGTGAGTTCATACGTTTTACCCATTTCTATCGGTTTTTCAGTTGTTTGTGACACCCAATTATTTTGAGTGTTTAGATAGGCGACATAATCCCCATCCACTGGACTGTAATATCCATCATCACGGCGTGTCAAACCTTCCCAATAATCGGTAGATTCAAAACTTGGATTTCTGACAAAATTATTTGTATTTACGTCTGAGGATGATGGATTCTCTCGGAAATTAAAAATGATTGTCGTAGCTATCATCATAATAATGACTATGATAAATGAAATTCTTCTAAGCAAATTAAAGTCCCCCTTTCGAAGTGTGATGCATCTTCATTAAAACAAAGGTTACACATAAAAAGAGTCTCTTATTGAGACTCTCGTTTTCTTTATAACATTTATTTTTAAAATGTTAAATATACGTTATTATCGAATCTTTAAAACAACCACAGTTTCGACGTGGGATGTGTGGGGAAACATATCGTACACTTTTAAAGATTCAATCTCATAATGTTTTTTTAGCACATTTAAATTCTTACCGAGTGTACTTGGATTACATGACACATAGACGAGTTTGGGTACCTTGGAAGTGGCGACTAAGGCGAGTGTTTTTTCATCGAGGCCACTGCGCGGGGGGTCAAACGTAATCACGTCCGGTGTGTCTTTTTTAAGGATATATTTCAAGCCATCATGCGCTTTATCTTTAAGAAAAATCACATGGTTCATTTGATTGGCCGCTGCGTTGGCCTTGGCACTCTCAATGGAGGCACTGGACAGATCAACGCCTACCACCTTATCTGAAGACTCGGCGAGTTTTAAAGCAAGGGTCCCACTGCCCGTATATAAATCCACCGCCATTTTAGTTTTGCCGATTAATTCACTGACATAGGTATAAATCGCTTTTGCGACGGGGGGATTGAGTTGATAAAACGATTTGGGCGAGAGCTTAAATGACAGGTCTCCGATATGTTCTTCAATGGTCTCTTGACCGGCTAAAACCTCGGTCGTTTCACCAAATATTTCATGCGTGTTTGCTTCATACAGTTTAGAAATCGCGACACTTTTCACGGGGTCTATTTTTTCAATCGCTTGAGCGATTTCTCGCATGGACGGATGAAACATAGTGACTACTAAGGTGACTTGGACATCCCCTGTGGATGATGAAACACGGGTCACTAAGGTTCTCAGTAATCCTTTTTTGAGCCTTACATCAAATGGATCCAAATCATATTGATTGAGGATTTCGATGATTTGTTGGTTGACGGTATTAATCACGGGATGATGGACCGGGCAGGTTTTCATTGGGACGGGCGTTCTTGAATCTTTTTGATAAAGGGCCGTCATGATCCCGGATTTCGTCATCACGAGGGGCATCTGGGCTTTATGCCGGTAAAACCGGTCTTTAAATCCGGTTTCTAAGGGT
>CBFHLD010000054.1:0-5262 GCA_965656585.1 Candidatus Izemoplasmataceae bacterium
AATTCTGAACTGAGTAGTTCGGTCACATCGAGGTTTAAATCACCCAGCGCGCCGGTAAATAAATTGAGCGCTTGGGAGTTAATCACACTTTGTAAGTCCCCTTCAAAGGTGGACGGGGGCAATAAGACTCCATCGACTTGATGCATGGCGATGTCGGTATTGGGTTCATTGGTTCTGACGACGCGGTTAATGACATTGAGCGTTAAAAATTCACCGTCAAAATCCATATTGAGACTTGACCCTTCCATCGTTTCAAAGACAGCAGGCACTTCGCCTAATAAGCCTTGGGCCGTGAAAGCTTCATCCACAATGTGATACATCACCACATTATCTAAGGTGTCACTTTCTAAAAAGCCATTCATCGAAAGACCCAATAAATCAAGGATTGTTTCAAAGGCTTCGTTGGTCGGCACAAAAAGGGTAAAGTCATCCCCGAGGCTGGACACATCGACACTGGATGCTTCAAAGGCTTGATGAAACATCGAGTAATTCGGGTTTTTAGCCAACGTGGTCTGCCAGTCCACCGCTTCAATGACAACTGGGACTTTCGGGGCAATGGCTTCGGGGTTTTCTTGGTTTTGCAGTAAAAAACGTCCCGTCAGTTCGGCTTCACCAATCCGGGTACTGTCAAAGCGGGCTTCGGCGACATCCCAGTTGACCGGTAAGGCTTCTTGATTACCGTTGGTATAAGTCACATTGACAAAATCGGGTAAATCAAAATCATCGAATTCGGCGAAGCGCGGGACTGTTAAAGCGTCAAACGTCTCCACGGATTCAATGGTGGGAATGCTTTCAGCGCAAGCTGAAAGCGTTAAACTCATTAAAATCATTATTAATATTAACCGTATTTTCATATTTATCACCTAAAATAAGTATACGCCTAAGACTAGGGTCTTTCAATCAAGGCGCACGCACCTAAAGGCTTTTGATAAAACTTTAGTGCTATACTCATACTTGGAGGCTTTTATGACCAAGCTGATTGTATTTGATTTTGATGGAACTCTGGCCGATACCCGCGCCTTGACCATTGAAATCTTTCAAGAAATATCTAAAAAACATAATTATCCTGTTTTATCGCACGATGAAATTGAAGCCATGCGTAAACTTCCGATTCGCAAACGGCTGAAAATCGTTAAGGTCCCTTTAAGAAAGGTGCCTGGACTGATGAAAGAGGGGTTGGTGATGATGAAAACACGCATTAAAGATTCTCAACTTTATACGGGAATTCAAGATTTGCTGAAGGCCTTCCACGGGGAAATTCCGATGGTCATCTTATCGTCGAATCAATCCGAAAACATTCATACGTTTTTAAAGGCCCATCAGATCAGCGAACTGGATGATGTGATCGGCTCAGCAAAACTCTTTGGCAAAGAACGCCCTTTAAAAAAGCTGTTAAAAGCTTATAAAATTGCGCCGGAAGAAATGCTTTATGTGGGCGATGAAATCCGGGACATTGTATCGTGCCAAAATGTCGGAGTCCCTATCGCCGCTGTGACGTGGGGGTTTGACAGCGCCAAGGTCTTAAAAGAGCATCATCCGACTTACTTATGCGAAACCCCCGAAGCATTACGTTCAACCATTCAAACACTCATTAAAAAAGACGCTTCATAAGCGTCTTTTGTTTATACGATGGCGTTCCGGGAGGGATTTGAACCCCCGACCCACAGCTTCGGAAACTGTTGCTCTATCCCCTGAGCTACCGGAACATGCGCGTGTTTTATTATACTATGATGTGATAACTTTACAAGGGGCTTTTAAAACGCGTATTGAGGGCATCTTATGAGCGAACTTGATACACTAATAAAGAGGTGAAAATATGGAAAAAATACTTGCATTTGCTTATACCGGTAATACATCATCAATGGCTTATAACTGGATTTATAATCCAGACTATTTAAAAAAACTAGCGGCGAAACACAGTTTACTTTTTCAACCTTTAAATCCCGAAGACTACGTGAAAAGTGAAAAATCGTTTTTGGCCTACCCCGATATGAAAGTGGGGGATTTATCGGCCGAAGGAGATATTTTAAAATGGCTCGTCAATGCCTTACAAGAAAACCCTAACTTAACTGCCAAAGACTATCAAAACCTCGTCTTTGATCAGGTGAAACCAGGTGGGCGCTACATTGGTTTTGTCGAATCTTACGCGAGAGCACTCGTTTTTAATAAGATTGCTAAACTGCATAAACTCGACGTCACTCCCATTCCCATGGATGACGATCAAATGGTCGGCTTTATGCCCTACATTGCAGTGAAAGCCCTCGGTTTACCTAGAGACAAAGCGTTTGAACTTGCTCAGGCTTTTACTCACCTAGATGTCTATCAAGACTATTTCAGGTTGTTTAATGATTTACTCGAAGCCCTGAATGAGCACCCCATGAAAGCAGCCCTCAAAAAGGTGATTGATGCGGGTACGCCGGTCCATGAACGGTTCCAAAAAGCACTCGTTGAACCCACGGATACATTCATCACAGAAACGGTGAATACGGCGTGTCACATTGCGGATGCCGTGCCGTTAGTCTTTCACATTTTAGCCCAAACAGATTCCTTTGAAGAAGCGCTTCATATGAACGCTTGGATTGGTGGGGCTTCCGCCGACCGAGGCACGCTCATTGGGGCCTTATACCACACGGTGGGGACACTGCCTGAAAATGCCCCGAAAATCTAACACCCGCTGGGTGTTATTTTTTTGTATAATGAGACTTAAGGAGACTTCATGAATCCATTTGGGGTGGGCATGGCCCACGGAAAAGTCATTTGGTTTGGGGAACATGCGGTGGTGTATCATCACCCTGCGATTGCACTTCCACTGACCGAACATCGCATCCATATTAAAATGGACCCCAGTTCAAAGACTGAGCTGATCAGTCCTTTTTTTAACGGGCCTTTAGAAGGCTCACAGGGATTTGAAGGACTCGTGGCGTTACTCGACCGGCTTAGAGAAATCTTACCGTTTCAAGACGCAACGATTACACTGCGTTCCGATATTCCCGTCGGGGCAGGACTCGGTGCCTCTGCAGCGATTGCTTCGGCGCTTGTGCAAGCGGCCTTTGATCTCACTGATCATCCCTTGGATGCCGGCACCCACTTTGATCTCATTCAACTTTCAGAAGGGTATTTTCACACAAATCCTTCCGGGATTGATGCGTACCTTTCCATCCACGATGAAGCCTTAAGATACCGCAAAGATCAATCGCCTGAAAGTATTCAAATTGATTTAGATGCGCATCTCGTCATTGCCCATTCAAATGTATCTGGCTCAACGAAAGAGGCGGTCGAGCAGATCGCAAAGCTAATGAAAGACAAAAAAACTAGTAAAAAAATGGCCGATCTAGGCCATATTACACTGCATGCTTTAGAAGCCATTCAAGCGAAAGATTTAAAAAAAATCGGTCAGTTGATGAATGACGCGCATGGCCTATTAAAAAGATTTAATGTGTCTCACCCCGTGCTCGATGACTTAGTTCAAAGTGCTTTAAATCACGGGGCGCTTGGGGCGAAGCTTTCCGGCGGGGGACTGGGTGGCATCATGATCGCATTATTTGAAAGTAAATCCGGGGCCCTCACCTTTCAAGAAACCCTCAATCAAACCGGGTATCCCCACGTCTTTATTAAAGGACTTGCCGCATGAAAACGTGTGCGCCGGTGAACATTGCCCTGATTAAATATTGGGGAAAAGCATCCACAGATCCCGTACTCCCAAGTACACCTTCGATATCTTTATCGTTGGATGCGTACGCGAGTGAAACGACCTTTGAAAAGTCTGATACTTTTTCTTTTGAACTTAACGGAGAGTCTTTAAAAGGGGCTGCACTTGAAAAAATGCGTACCTTTTATGAGCGGTTTAACCCCACTGTACCGCTTCAAATAAAGTCATTCAATTCCGGGCCCACCGCGGCGGGAGTCGCCTCCAGTGCGTCTGGCTTTGCGGCCTATGCTTGTGGGCTTAAAGAATGGTTTAACCCTAGTATGTCTTTGGATGAATATGTGGAAATAACTGCTTATGGATCCGGTTCAGCCACCCGTTCTTTACTGGGTGGGGCGGTGATGTGGCATGAGAACGGAAAGGTCTCTAACGTCCCTTTTAACCATACACGCTATCAGATGGCCATTGTATTAATTGATCTAACGCAAAAAACCATCAGTTCACGCGCGCGGATGGCTGAAAGTCTGAACGATCACCATTTCGACGATTGGGTGCGGCGTAACCGAAAGCGCGCCACACAGATGGTGGAGGCCATGGCCAAGGATGATTTTCATGCGATCGGTCGTTTGATGGAATCATCCACCTTAGATATGCACGCGTTAATCGGGCTTGGAAAAAGCCAACACGCCTACTTAACCCCAAAGTCGATGCAGGTTTGGAACGCAGTCATTGGGGCGAGAAAAGTTGGGCTTACGATGTATGTGACCGCCGATGCGGGACCCAATATTAAAGTCCTCTATGAAACGAAAGATCATGCGAAGGTTCAAACCTTTTTAGATGGGTTTAACTTTCCTGTGACGTATAGTTCAATCACCACACAAGGAGCACATGTATGCATGTAAATGTGCCAGGAAAAGTCTTTATTTTAGGCGAATATACGGTCATTGACCGCCAAACGGATGCAATCATCGCCCCTACAAAATTGCGCTTAGACGTCCATATCACACCGAGTGACACCTATATCTATGAAAGTCCGTTTGATGGGGTTTTTGAAGGAAATACTTTGTTAGAATTAAACAATCAACACCCCTCACCCATTTGGGCGAGCCTCATGCCTTACATAAAGGCCTTGGATTCTGAACATCGATTAGATGAGCCCTTTAAAGTCCGGATTGAAAGTCAACTGGATCACGGGAAAATCCCTTATGGCCTTGGTTCTTCTGGCGCCTATAGAGTTGGTTTGATCAAAGCCTTTCTGGCCTATTTAGAAAGACCCTTAGATGCCTTAGAGATCTTTCACATCGCGAGCCTTTCCAGTGAAAACGAAACCTCATCGTATGGGGATTTAGCGGTATCAAGTTTTGAGAGGGCCATTCATTATCAAAAACCCGAAACCTTAAATCCTCTCTCTAAAATGATTATCGACCCGGTCAAACTTCCGCCCTTCTTAATCCTTCATTCGGGTAAAAAAGTATCCTCAAAACCATTCATTGAAACGTACATGCAAAAACGACATGAACCCTTTGTTGAAGACTATCGCACCACAATCCAAGAAGCGATTACGCATTTTAAAGGGGCCGATGTCAAAGAGCAACTCAGCCTAATCAACCACGCTC
>CBFHLD010000055.1:0-5213 GCA_965656585.1 Candidatus Izemoplasmataceae bacterium
TCATAGTCATAGCCCAGTTTAATGAACATGGATGCCGTATCATATAAAGATTTAAGCGGTAAGGTAATCACCGGACGGAATTTCACGTACGTGCCTTTTCCTTGAATCCGCTCAATTAAGCCTTTGGCTTCTAAGACATCGTAGGCCTGGCGCGCCACGATTTCAGAGATATCAAAATATGCGGAGATCTCTTTATTTTTGGGCAAAATATCGCCGTCTTTTAAAAGACCATCGGCGATGGCTTTTTCTAGACTGTCGGCAATTTGTTGGTAATAAGGCAAGCGCAAGCGCTTATCGATTTTGATGAATAACATACCTTCTATTATAACGGTTTTAGGCCAAAAAAAAACCACCCGAGGGTGGTTTAAAACAACTTAGTCGTTTTTAGGAAGTTCATCAATCGAGTTGATGTCCATGTACGATGGAACGATGAGGCCGAGTTTTGCGCCTTCATAGTTGAGGCCAATCTCGATGATGGCATCCCCGTATGATTCCATGTAGCTTTCATGCGTGACTGGAAGCCATGCATCTAAGAAGAAATCGGTTTGACCATCCGCTAAGCTTTGGAACATCACGCCCGGTTCTAAGTCAGCCGATTCGACTTCAAAGCCATAAGATTCTAAGATCGCATGCGCTAAGAACGTCATCGCAACGCCTTCTGCCCAGTTGACATAGTCCACATTAATCGTGCGGCCTGCGCCATCTAAACCTTCAGGAACCCAGTCAATCCAAACATCTTCATTGGCGGCCATCCAGTCGGCGGCGATGTCAAGCGTATCTTCGCTATCACCGCGTTCATTGATTTCACCCATCAAGTCCCCAATGGTGGCGGGGTCAAAGAAGAATGCGTCAAAGAAATCAGCGACGAGTGGGAAATCATCCCGGACATCCGCACGGGCGACCGTGTAGATGTTTTCTTCCGATCCATAAAGGCCCAGTGGGTCTTCTAAGATCTTCAGATCATACATCGCAAATTTGTAGTGGGGTGCCCAGCCAGTGACGACAATGTCTTCGCCCGCTTCAATGGCTTTCCCAAGTTCCGTCACCATAACCGGACCACTGGTGGCATCCAAGGTGAGCGATAAATTGTACTGTTCGATGACATCTTCGGTGGTGGACATCATCCCAGCGCCTGGTTCAATCCCGACGATGGATGTAAGGCCGCTTGACTCTGAATTGCCACATGCAGCAAGGGTAACAGTCAAGGTCAGCCCTACGGCTAATAGTAATAATTTTTTCATGAATAATTCCTCCTAAAGAATTTTTTTTATCGTTTAAAGTCGAATTAATATTGTTGGGTGCGTTTCCCAATCGCTTGGGAAAGGCGGTCAATAATCATGGCCAGCATGACCACGGCGATACCAGCTTCAAAGCCGTATCCGATGTTGACGCGTGACAAGGCCGCGCGGACATCACTCCCGAGGCCACCCGCCCCAATCATCGAGGCGATGACGACCATGGATAACGCGAGCATAATCGTTTGGTTGATACCGGCTAAGATGGTTGGTAGGGCCATCGGTAGTTGAATCTTATAAAGCAACTGACGCGAAGTCGACCCTAAAGATTTCGCCGCTTCCATCACATCGGATGGCACTTGGCGAATGCCTAAGTTCGTGAGCCTGACCACGGGGGGCATCGCGAAGATGACCGTGGCAATGGACCCCGCCACGTTCCCGCGTTCAAATAAAATAATCGCCGGAATTAAGTAGACAAAGGCGGGCATCGTCTGCATAAAGTCCAAAATGGGTCTAACAATGCCATCGGCGCGCTCCGAACGTGAAGCAATGATGCCGATGGGAATGCCGATAAGTAAGGCAATGAGACTGGACACTAAGACTAAAGCCAGCGTAGACATCGCACTTTCCCATAAATCGACAAATTGAATGATGAACAAGCCAACAAACGTAAAGATAGCGAGCGACCGTTTCCCTAGCCAGTAGGCCAGGGCCGTAAACGCAATAATCATAATGAGCGCTGGAATAAAGATGAGTAAATCTTCAAATCCACTCACGGTTGAACGAATCACCGTAGACATGGCTTCAAAGAGCCAGCCTAAGTAGCGGTCCAAAAGATCAATAAAGACTTCGAAGTAATCCCCGAGTTGTAAGCGTGGGAGAAAATCAAGCATGACGTTCACCTTCTTTCGCAATTTCGCGGGAAATGCCCGTAATCACGGAGACGCGGACGATAATGCCTAAGAGTTTATTGGCTTCATCCACCACGGCAATCGGGTTTTTCGCCCGAGACGCTTTGGGGAGTAAGTCCACCACGACGGTGTCGGGTGGGGTGGTTTGGTAATCGTTGGTAATGATGGAATCAAGTTCTTTGACCCCTTCATCGGCTAGTTTTTGGGCATCTTCAATGTCCACGATGCCACGGAGTTTTTTCTTACCATCGACCACAAAGATTGATGAGATGCCTTCTTGTTCCATCCGGCGTACTGCGGCTTTGGGGCCGGTAGTCGTTGAAACGACGGCCACGGGTTTACGCATGATGGATTCAGCCGTTAAGACTTTTGAGCGGTCGACGTTTTCGACGAAGTCACGGACATAATCATTGGCTGGGCTGGTCAATATTTCTTCAGGGGTGCCGATTTGGACAATCTCCCCTTCATACATGACCGCGATACGGTCGCCCAGTTTTAAGGCTTCATCGAGGTCGTGCGTAATAAAGATAATCGTTTTATGAACTTTTTCTTGCAAACTGATGAGTTCATCTTGCATGTTCTTTTTGATCAATGGGTCTAAAGCGGAGAACGCTTCATCCATTAATAGGATGTCTGGGTCTAATACAAGTGCGCGGGCGAGCCCAACGCGTTGTTGCATCCCGCCGGAAAGTTCTCCCGGTTTCATTTCTTCATATCCTTTAAGCCCGACGAGTTCTAAGGCCTCATAGGCACGTTCAATGCGTTCTTCTTCGGGAACGCCTTGGATTTCTAGGCCGTAATCCACATTCCGACGAATCGTCCGGTGGGGGAATAGGCCAAAGTGTTGAAACACCATGCCCATTTTTTCCCGTCTAACCGTTCTTAAGTCTTCTTCGGAAAGTTTGACGACGTCTTTGCCTTCCACTTTCACTTCTCCGTAAGAGGGATCGTGCAAGCGGTTCAAACAACGAATGAGTGTGGATTTACCAGACCCTGATAAACCCATGACAACGAACGTTTCGCCGCGTTTGACTTCAAAAGAGACGTTATTGACGGCGACGGTGTTGCCTGTTTCTTTTAAAATGTCTTGCTTGTTTTTACCTTCACCGAGCATTTTCTTGGCTTTGCCGGGTGAGGGCCCAAAAATTTTAAATACGTCTTTAACTTCTAAAACCGTATCTAAAGGTTGATCGTTCATAAGGTCCTCACTTTCAAAATAAAACCCCATACATAATATAGGGTTGTCAGATTTGTCTTAAGTATAGCACGGACGGCCACAATGTGCAAAAAAAGACGCTCACAGAATGGCTCTGTAAGCGCCTACACCCTACTCTTTAAGGGCTTTAGAAAATTGCGTTTTAAGCGGTTAGACCACGAACGATAAAATCCCCATCACAATGACCACACCGGTGAGGAAAATGGCGTAAATAAGGGCATCACTCTTGATAATCAGGCCTTCATACTTTTGGTTCAATGTATCGGAAAAGGCCACCAAGTGGTCTTTAAAGGTGAGTTTATAATTACTGGCCTTATAAGTCTCATAGGTTTCTAAGTCCATCTGGGTGTGATCGCGGTCGATGAGAGTCAGCAAGCCGTGTAAGAGCGCCGATAAAGGATAAAGCATCACATATTCAATGTGCAACCACCCTGGCAGTTCTAAGTGGAACCAATGGTATTTCACCCCAAAGACAAATAAACTGAGGCCACCCGCCCATATCCCGGCGGTTAAGGTGAGGTCTTTGAGTGAAAAATAGGGAATATCGATGACCCCGTGCACCGTAAAGTCTAAATCAAAGGGCCAGGCCATAGACATCGGGATAAAGAACGCGTCCGATAAAAACCGAGGGAATATGCCAATGAAGAATAATGAGATGGCCATCACCATCATCGGCAGGTACACACTTCTGCGTTTGATTAAGAGATCGCTGAAACGCTCTTTCAAGCGCCCAAAGAAAATGAAATAATTGAATTTTAAAAACGAAGCGACAGTACCCGCACTAACCGCAATGAAAATCCACTCCGCCACATAAAAAATGGGCGAATGATAGGTGGCGGCTTCGACAATCGCGTGATGCAGTATGACTTTTGAGACGTACCCGTTAAATAGTGGGAATCCCGCAATGCCTAAAGACGCCATGATGGAAACCACCATGGTAATGGGCAGTTTTTTATATAGCCCGCCGAGTTCGTACATGTTGCTTTCGTGGGTTCTTAAAATGACCAAACCGGCCACCATAAATAAAATGGATTTAAATAAGGCGTGATTGAGGATGTGATAAAGCGCGCCGGTAAATCCAACGCCCCCTTTTTCACCGAGTAAAATCGCTACCCCAACGCCCATTAAGATGTAGCCCATTTGGGAAACAGAGTGGTAGGCTAATAGCTTTTTGATATTGGATTGAATGAGCGCAAAAAAGACGCCCGCCACCATCGTGATAATCCCCAGCCAAATGACCATTTCACCGAACCACACGTTGCCACTCCACATGCGACTTGGAATAAAAAAGTAAAAAAGCGTTTGAAAAAGCCCAAAGACGCCAACTTTAATCATGATCCCAGAGAGTAAACTGGAAGCGGGTGAGGGGGCCACGGGGTGAGCTTTAGGCAACCACACATGCAAAGGAAACATCCCCGCTTTTACACCGAAACCAATCATTAATAAAATGAGTATAAGGATGATACGGCCGCCGCCTAAGGCGAATAAATCATACGTTTCCGTAAACATAAATGACCCTGTGAGCGGATACATTAAAACCAGGGCCACAAAAATCGCAAAGCCACCTAAAATCCCCATGAATAAATATTCATTGGCCGCATCAATACTTTCTTCCGTTTGGGAATGAGCCACGAGTAAATAGGTCATGATGGTCAGCATCTCATAGGCGAAGAAAAGCGTGAGTAAGTCGCCCGCTAAAAAGATGCCAAGCGTGGCGGTGTATGAAAGCGATAAAAAGACAAAAAACCGACGGTTATGATTCTCTTTTTTCATGTATTCATGCGCATACATCATCACAAAGAACCAGACAATGACGCTTAACAACACGAAGATATATGAAAAGAAGGTAAT
>CBFHLD010000056.1:0-5097 GCA_965656585.1 Candidatus Izemoplasmataceae bacterium
GCCGGGCAGATATGCAAAGCATCATCTCCCAAGAAGCCTTTGAGCTATGGACGAGCGATGAATACCGTGAATTATTGGATGCCTTAATGAATGATTCAAGCCTTTCAGAGCTTGATCAAAAAAGCGTCCAAAAAGCCCGTAAAGCATTATCCAAAGTGAATCAAATTCCTGCCGATGAATATGCGGCTTACAATAAGCTACTCACCTTGGCTCAAAGAACTTGGGAAGATGCGAAAGCCAACGATGATTATGAAAGCTTTAAACCAACGCTCGGTCAAATCATCGAGACGCAAAAAAAATTAATTGCCTACCGCGGGGAAACTGCGGAACCTTACAATGTATTATTGGATGATTTTGAAGAAGGCATGACCATGGAAAAATACGATACATTCTTTGATGTCATTCGAAAAGACTTGGTGCCTTTTGTCCAAGAGGTTTTAAATCATCGCCCCGAAAAACCTGCCTTTATTGACCGGCATTTCCCTAAAGCCGGACAAAAAGCATTTGTGGAATATCTCAATGAAGTCTTTGATTATGATTTAGATAAAGGATTACTCAAAGAAAGTGTGCATCCATTTACGTGGAATACGCACCCCGGTGATGTCCGTTACACTGTCAGATACTTGGAAGATTTTGTCTTTTCATCCATCTTTGCGGGCATCCATGAACTGGGCCATGCGACCTATGAAATGGGGATTGATGAAGCCTTGAACGATACCCGTTTAAAAGGCGGAACATCGATGGGGATTCATGAATCACAATCGCGCTTTTATGAAAATGTCATCGGCCGGTCCAAAGCCTTTTGGGAGGTCCACTATCCAAAATTAAAATCCTTATTCCCAGACGCCTTAAAGGATGTCGATGTGGACACCTTTTATCTCGGGATCAACTGGGTTGAACAATCTTTCATTCGCGTGGAAGCCGACGAACTTACCTATCCCTTACACATTATGATTCGGTATGAATGTGAACGGGCAATTTTTAACGAGGGACTGTCGCTGGATGAGTTACCGGATGTATGGAATCAAAAAGTGAAAGACTATCTTAATTTAACCGTGGAAAAAGACACCGATGGACTCTTGCAAGATGTGCACTGGAGTGGAGGCGCATTTGGGTATTTTCCCACCTACGCTTTAGGGAGTGCCTATGCGGCGCAAATTTATTACTCTATGCTCAAAGAACTCGACCTTGACGCCGTGATAAAAGCCAATGATATTCCAAAAATCAATGCGTGGTTAAAAGATAAAATTCACCGTTTTGGGAAATCAAAATCCCCTGAAGAAATACTCCTTGATGTGACCCATGAACCGTTTGATGCATCGTATTATATTCGTTACTTGAAAGAAAAATATAGCCCTTTATATCTGAAGTAAGGAGCCGACATGATTTTAGACGGCAAAGCTCTTTCCATCACCCTTCAAGAGGCGCTTAAAAAGCGCGTCGAAGCTTTCAGTGAACCCCCTCATTTGGTGGTCATTTTGACGACGGAAAATCCAGCCTCTCACACGTATGTCAAAGCCAAAGAAAAAGCGGCTCAAAAAGTGGGAATCAAATCTACGATTATTCACGACACGACCTTGGATGAAGCGGCTCTTTTGAAGACTATAAAAAGACTCAATGATGATTCCAGTGTGCACGGCATTTTAGTGCAGCTTCCTCTAAAAGCAGGGATGAATGTCGATCAAGTGATGGAAGCGATTGATCCGAAGAAAGATGTGGATGGATTTCATCCTTTAAATGTGGCAGCTTTGTTTCAACACCGAAAAGGACTCGTCCCAGCAACGCCTAGAGGGATTATGATGTTGCTCGATGCTTACAACATTGAAGTCGCAAGAAAACATGTTGTCATCATCGGGCGCAGTCAAATTGTGGGCGCCCCTCTCATCCATTTGTTCTTACAAAAAAATGCGACCGTCACCGTCTGTCATTCCAAAACTGAAGATCTCAAATCGCATACGTTAAGCGCGGATATTTTAGTGGTTGCCGTGGGCCGCGCAAAATTTATTACGGCCGATTATGTTCGCCCACAAGCAACGGTCATTGATGTGGGTATTAACCGGGTCGATGGGAAGCTTTTA
Source organism: Candidatus Izemoplasmataceae bacterium (assembly GCA_965656585.1). GTDB lineage: Bacteria > Bacillota_I > Bacilli_A > Izemoplasmatales > Izemoplasmataceae > JAGYII01. The sequence continues at coordinate 2,079 of CBFHLD010000056.1, forward strand.
GGCGATGTGGATTTTACTGAAATTGAACCCATTGCAAAAGCCATCACACCCGTCCCTAAAGGGGTCGGTCCGATGACGATTACTGCGTTATTAGAAAATACACTAGACGCCTATGAAGCGCAAAGGAGTGCTAAATGATTGCACGCTATCAACGTCCTTGGTTGGACGCTTTATTTTCCGATTATGAACGCTACGACCGGTTTTTAACGGTCGAACTTGCAGCGTTAAAAGCGTACGTCAAACTCGGTAAAGTCCCCGAAGAAGATTACGAGAAAATCGAAGCCGGTGTCGATGTGGACGTGAAAGACATCGAACGCATCGAAAAAGATACGCATCACGATGTGATCGCCTTTACCCGCAGTGTCACACGCAATTTAGGCGAAGAAAAAAAATGGTTTCATTACGGGTTGACCTCCACGGATATTGTGGATACGGCCCTGGGACTTGCCTTTAAAAGTGCCAATCAAGGGTTAGAAGCGGGTCTCGTCAAACTCTTAGGAACCCTTAAAAGACACGCACTCACGTATAAGAATACGCCCATCATCGGAAGAACCCACGGGATGCACGCCGATGTGACAAGCTTTGGCTTAAAATTCGCTTTGTGGCATGATTTATTTGCGCGTCATTTAGAACGCTTTAAAGAAGCACGAAAAGGCATTGAAGTGGGAAAAATTTCCGGGGCTGTGGGGACGTATGCGCATACGGGTTTAGAGCTCGAAGAAGAAGTCTGCCGGTTTTTAAATTTAAATCCAGTATCCATTTCGACCCAAGTCATCAACCGGGACCGGCACGCCCATTACCTTCATGTGCTCGCCCTCATTGCGACGGGAGTGGAACAAATCGCCCTAGAAATTAGACACCTTCAACGCAGCGAAATCGGGGAAGTCAAAGAAGCCTTTGGCTTGCGCCAAAAAGGTTCATCGGCAATGCCTCATAAACGCAATCCAATCGCCAGTGAAAACCTCATGGGTGTAGCCCGTTTAGTTCGGGGCTATATGATCCCAGCCTATGAAGATGTGGCGCTTTGGCACGAACGGGACATCTCCCATTCATCGGTTGAACGGGTCATCATTCCAGATGCGATTAGTTTAGTGGATTACATGCTGGATCGGATGGAGCGCGTCTTAGATGGAATCGATGTCTATGAAGAAAAAATGTTGGAACACATTCAACTTACCAATGGTGTTATCTTCTCACAGTATGTCTTGCATGCCCTTATTCAAAAAGGGTGGACCAGGGAAGAAGCCTACGATACAATTCAACCCTTAACCTTTCAAGCCCGGGATGAAGACCGCCATTTCAAAGATGTTTTAAAAACCACGGAGGCCATTCAAGCTTTACTCACCGATGCTGAAATTGATGCGTGTTTTGATCCCCATCAAGCGCTCGTTCATGTCGATGCGATTTATCAACGATTGGGACTCTATGCGTAAGCTTACCCGAATCCTCATCCAAATCTTATCGCTGATTTTTATCGTAATGCTTGCCGCCCAACTCTTAACCAGCCGGTGGTATTTGAGTGTGTCAGAGGGGCGTTATGCATCCCACGCCGAGATTACTTATGATCATGGATATGTGGCCCGTGAGCTGATTGATTATCTCAATTACCGGCATGATGATCTCACGTTTGGCGCGACGGTTGAATCGAGTGATGTCTTAATGCGTGACATTGAAATCCGTCACATGGAAGATGTCAAAGATTTATATACCATGTTAAGAATTGTGGCCGTTTTCAGTGGACTGATCGCAGGGGCATTACTGTTCTTTGAATACCGAAAAAGCCCCAAAGATTTTTATTTAACGTTACGCTCGATGTTTGTGATCCCCTTGATGTTTACGCTTTTTATTGGGACATGGTTTTTGATTGATTTCGCTCGGATATTTACACTCTTTCATGAACTCTTTTTCACGAATGATGATTGGATACTCAGATCGAATGATGTGCTCATTCAACTCTTGCCGTCCGCGTTTTGGATGGTCTCTGGGCTCCTCATTTTACTCTTTTTAATGGCGGTAGAATTCACCTTATTCCGCGTCGGAAGTCAACAACTGAAAAAAATGTAAAGTTTTCTGAAAATTTTTACAAAAAAAGATGGCCAAATGCCATCTTTTTTGATTAAATAAAAGTAGGTTAGTATCATATATGGTTGAGAATATGGCTCGACTGTTTCTACCTCTTCGCCGTAAATGAAGAGACTATGATACCCGCAAATCTTCTTTTTTGTGGTTCCATGATACTGGCCAAAAAATTAGGAGGTTTTTATTTTGGAAAGAATTATGAGTTTCTTTAAAATCCGCGAACGCGGATCTTCAGTGAAAACTGAAGTGTTAGCTGGCCTCACCACCTTTTTGGCGATGGCGTATATCTTGCCGGTCAACTCGGCGATGCTTGCGCAAACAGGTATGCCTTTTGGGGGCGTCTTTTTAGCCACTGCCCTCTCGGCCCTTATTGCAACCCTCATCATGGGGGTTTTTGCGAACTATCCCGTCGCACTCGCACCTGGCATGGGCGTGAATGCATTTTTTACATTCACGGTCGTATTTGGCTATGGGCTTTCGTATCAAGCTGCGCTCGCTGCCGTCTTTATTTCTGGGGTTTTATTTTTAATTATCTCCGTCAGTGGACTGAGAAAATATGTAATCGATGCCATTCCCGATGCGTTAAAAATTGCCGTCGGTGCAGGGATCGGTTTTTTTATTACCTTTATTGGCTTGACTAATGCAGGGATTATTGTGGATGATGGCGCAACACTCGTGGCGCTTGGTGACTTTTCGAATCCCGCAGTTTTATTAGGGTTATTCGGTCTTGTGGTTGCCGTATCGCTGTATGCGGCTGGCAATAAATTTTCCATCATCATTGCGATTGCTGTCACCACCGTGGTCGGTGTGGTTTTAGGCTTATTGGGTGTGGAATACATGCCTGCTTATTCTGCCCAAGGCCTGGATGGTTTATTTTCAGGCCTTTCAGAAATCGGCTTTTCTTTCCTCGGAGGCTTCGGTGAACTATTATCATCCCCCG
>CBFHLD010000057.1:0-4940 GCA_965656585.1 Candidatus Izemoplasmataceae bacterium
GTTGTTCCACCATTAATAACAAAGTATCTTCATCGCAATCATAGCGGATCTCATGCACGGTTTGGATGTGCCCCGAAGTTTCGCCTTTTTTCCAAAGGCTTTGCCTAGATCTCGAATAATAAGTCGCTTGGCCGGAATTTAATGTTTCTTCAATGGCCGCTTGGTTCATATAGGCAAGCATTAAGACGTCTTTGGTCGAAACGTCTTGCACGACCACGGGGATGAGTCCATCCGAATTAAATTGGAGTTTGGAAATATCAAAAGTCATAAGGTTTCCTTTCGTACGGGGATTTGAGCATCGCCTAAGGCTTTTTTCACATCGGCAATGGACAGGGTTTGAAAGTGGAAGACGCTGGCGGCCAGCAATCCATCCGCTCCGGCTTTAGCGGCGTTAATGAAATGCTCAAGCGAACCGGCTCCGCCGGATGCGATGACGGGGACATTGACCGCATCCGCAACCATTTTAATAAAGGGTGTGTCATACCCTTGCCGGATGCCGTCGGTATCCATCGTATTTAAAACCAGTTCGCCAGCGCCAAGTTCCACAGCCCGTTTCGCCCACTCTAAAGCATCTAAGCCGGTGTTTTTACGGCCCCCATGGGTAAATACCATGTACGTTCCATCCACGTTTTTGATATCGATGGATACAACGATGCACTGTGAACCGAATTTTTCTGCGCCCTCTTGAATCAAGGATTCATTCAAAACCGCGGCGGTATTAATGGATATCTTATCGGCCCCTTGATTGAGCAAAAAGGCCATGTCCGCGACCGATGTGATGCCCCCACCGACACAAAAAGGAATGTTTAGTTCCTTTGCAACGGCTTGGACAAAATCATGCCCGATCGGTCTGGTGTCACTCGATGCGGTGATGTCATAAAAGACGAGTTCATCCGCGCCTTCTTGGGCGTAGCGCTTAGCGAGGGTGGCAGGATCTGCGACATCTTTAATCGCTTGAAAGCGTTGGCCTTTCACGACGCGGCCATTGTCTACGTCTAAGCACGGGATAATGCGTCTTGCGAGCATTTTAAAGCCTCCTTGAGCGGTAGTTTTCCTTCGTACATGGCTTTACCGATGACTGCCTCTTCGATATTTAAGGCTGTTAACGCCTTGATATCTTCACACGTCGTCACACCCCCACTGGCGATGATGGGGACATTGGTGATGGTTTTAATGGTTTCATACAGTTTTATACTCGGCCCTTTGAGCATGCCATCTGTCGCAATATCAGTGATGAGATAGCGCAGGTCATCCAAAGAGGATAATGTGGCAATAACGTCTTTGATGTGGCGCCCGCTGGATGCGGTCCACCCATGACTCATCACCATGTGATCTTTCACATCTAAGGCCACCACAATCCGGCCAGGGTATGTGGTCGTAAGTTCTTTTAAGATGTCAAAATCACTGAGGGCTAAAGATCCAAGTACAATCCGTTCAACCCCAGCATTCAAATAGGCATGTGCGATCTTGAAAGAACGGATGCCACCGCCTACTTGCAAAGGAATGTCTAAGGTTTTTGCCGCTTTTTGAATGAAATCAAAATGGATGTTTTGGCCGGTATGCGTGGCTTCTAAATCCACGATATGAACCATTTGAGCCCCCGCGTCTTGAAAAGATTTCAAGACGCTTAAAGGGTCATCCTCATAGGTCTTTGACTGGTTAAAATCGCCTTGAATTAAACGGGTGATTTTATGGGCGTAAAGATCCATCGAAGGTAAAACTCTCATCGACCCACCTCCCATAATTTCTCAAAAGTCGTTCACCGACCTTTGCGCTTTTTTCTGGGTGAAACTGCATGCCAATCACATGATCTTTTTGGACAATGGCGGGAATCTTGACCCCATAATCCGTGGTCGCCACCCAAACGTCCTCGTGGGTAGAAGCATAAAAACTATGCACAAAATAAACATAATCTCCACTTTGGATGCCTTCCATCACGGCGTGATTGTTTTGCACCGTCAAATCATTCCATCCCATGTGAGGCAGTTTTTTAGCACCCTTGATGGAGAGTATTTTTCCGGGTATAAATCCTAAGCCTGCGTGGATTCCAAATTCATGGCCTTCTTCAAATAAAAGCTGCATCCCAAGGCAAATCCCAAGTAGAGGTTTCCCTGCTTTGACATGGGTTTTGATCGCATCAATGAGCCCGCGTGACGTTAAAGATTCCATCGCAGATTTAAACGCGCCCACCCCCGGTAAAATCAGAGATTTCGCTTTTTTAATTTCTTCAAGGTCTGAGGTTAAGGTGGTATTTAATCCCGCGCGTTCAAATCCCATTTTTAAACTGGCAATATTTCCGACATCATAATCAATGATGGCATGAATCATAAAACACCTTTGGTGCTAAGGAGAATGTCTCCCGTTTTTAAGGTGGCCGCATTTAAGCTTCGTCCGAACGCTTTAAAGACGGATTCAACTTGGTGATGGGTATTATCACCGTATAAGTTTTCGATGTGAAGGGTGATGCGTGCCGCCACGGAAAGGGCGGTAAAAAATTCTTTCACATTTTCTAAGGCAAATGCCCCGATTGAATCGCGCCCAAAACTCGCGTTAAAGACTAAAAAAGGCCGGTTGGATAAATCAATGACCACCCGCGATAAACTCTCATCCATTGGCACATAACTCACGCCATACCGGGCGAGGCCTTTTTTATCTTCCGTCCACTGGGCAATGAGTTCACCGATGACAATACCCGTATCTTCCACCGTATGATGATCATCCACATTTAAATCACCGGTGACTTTAACCGTGAGGCCGAGTTTAGCGTGAAACGCCAAAAGATGAAGCATATGATCAAAAAATCCAAGCCCTGTCTCAATGGCAATGGGCGCATTTTTTTCCGTCGATAACTCAGCGGTAATGGTGGTTTCTTTCGTGGTTCTTGATTGTTTATAAATCATCATTTATCTCCTTGAGAGCTTTTTTAAAAGCGTTAATGTCAGGTTCGGAACCAATGGATATCCGGACGTAATTTTCATTCAGTGCAAAAGGCCTTATCAAAATCCCTTTGTCTCTGATCAATGCGGTGAATCCGTCAAACGGTTCTCTCATGAAGAGAAAATTCGCCGCACTTGCAAAGACGTGATACCCATAACGTTCAAGGTCTTTTTTCAGGGAATCTCGCCGTTTGATCACACGGGTGACATAGTCACTCACTTTGGCTTGTTGTTGAATGACTTTTTGGCCAATCGTTTGACTTAAGGCATTGACGTTATAAGGGGTCTTGGTGAGTGTGAGTTGCTCGATAAGTGCCTTTGAGCCAACGGCATACCCCAAACGGATTGAAGCGAGTCCATACGCTTTGGAAAAGGTCCGTGTGATCAGTAAGTTCGGATAAGACTCAACCTCATGAATAAAGGAGGGTTGTTCTTGCGCAAATTCAATGTACGCTTCATCAAGAACAACCAGTCCCGGGGCTTTTTGAATGATGCTTTTAATGACATCCGGATCAATCAATCCGCCGGTCGGATTATTGGGCGAGCAGAGGATGATGAGTTTCGGCTTTGTTTTCTCAAGGGCGCTTAAAAATGCGTCTAAAGGGAAACTAAAGTCATCACTCAGTGGGACGCTCACATAGTCACATTCATGAATGGTCGCATAAAACTTATACATCACGAATGTTGGATCAACCGTTAAGATGGTTTCGCCTTTCCCAATAACACTTTTGATGACCCATTCCAATATTTCTGATGACCCATTTCCCGTTAAAAGTTGCGAGGGATTTACACTATGGACCTTGGCAATGGCTTCTTTTAAAGCGTCCGCATGATTTTCTGGATAACGCTCAAAGGGTAAATCGAGCGTAATGCCTTCAGGCAATAGATAGTTTTCTCCTTCATTGGAATCGAGCTTGATGCCTTCGTTTCTTTTTAAAGTCGCATACGGTTTTAAATGCGATAAACTTTCCTTCAAAACGTTCATACATGTTCCTTTCGGATGCGCATGCTATGTGCGTGTGCGTCCAATTGTTCTTGATCAGCCAAACGGATGACATCTTCATACACATCATTAAATGCTTTTTGGGTGTAAGTGACAATCGAGGTTCGTTTCAAAAAATCAAAGGTGGATAGCCCAGAAGCAAACCGCGCAGTGCCTGAAGTGGGAAGGGTGTGGTTGGGTCCAGCGATGTAATCACCGATGGCTTCAGGGGTGTAAGGACCCACAAAAATCGATCCAGCATTTTGGATAAACGGTAAATGCGCTTCCGGATTTTTCGTACAAATTTCTAAGTGTTCGGGGGCAATCTCATTGATCACGTCATACATCGATTGAGAAGATAGAAGAAGCGCTTTCCCGTAGTCGTTTAAAGACTTCCGAATGATTGATTCCCGCGCTCTTTTAGGGACTTCTTGACTCAAGGCTTGATCAATGGCATCTAAGACGCTTTCATCATCACTGACGACGATGGATTGGGCGGAAGGGTCATGTTCGGCTTGAGCCATTAAATCGGCCGCAATCCATATAGGGTCGACTGAATCATCAGCAATGATGAGCACTTCGGAAGGGCCCGCAAAATGATCGATGCCAACGATGGATGAAAGCTGTTGCTTGGCGGTGGCGACATAAATGTTTCCAGGTCCGACAATCTTATCCACGGAGGGAATACTTTTTGTGCCAAAGGCGAGCGCTGCGATCGCTTGGGCCCCGCCCACTTGATAGACATCTTTGACGCCACATAAATAAGCCGCTCCCAAAACCGAGGGGTCAATGCCTTCTGGATGCGGTGGAGTGACCATGACGATGTGACTGACCCCCGCGACTGTTGCGGGGATGGCATTCATCAAGACGCTGGAGGGGTACCGCGCGGTTCCTCCTGGGATATAAATCCCTACACGCTCAATGGGGGTAATTCTTTGACTTCTTTGAATGTCGTCATAGGTTTCTTCAAGGGGCATATAGGATTGTTTTCTATGATAACTTTCAATCGATGTTTTGGCTTT
>CBFHLD010000058.1:0-4821 GCA_965656585.1 Candidatus Izemoplasmataceae bacterium
AATCTCGGCAGTGTCATCAAAGGTCAAGATGATTCACTGACGTATAAAGATTTGGAAACGAAATATCATCAACTGGTTCGAAGTTCTGAAAATTTGCGGAACCGCTTTTTAGGCACCTTAGATGTTTTGGAAGACGGACTCATCTTCCAAGACCATGAAGGCGGACTCTTTTTAACGGACCCGGCGCTTAAGTTATTTGGATTCAGTCAGTCTGAAATCGACGAAGAAGCATTTCTATCTAAACTTCACCCCGATGATTTACCCGCCTTAAAAGAGGTTTGGGAAAAAGCGCAAAAAACACAAAAAAAATACCATACCAAATACCGCATTCAATCCGGAAATAAATGGATATGGGTCGAAGAAATAGGCATCAGTTTGAAGGTAGATAAACACCCCATGGCCATCCGGCAAGTGCGCGGTTCAGAAGTCCGTTTGTTTCCCAAAACGGCCGTGGATGTGTTAAACTATCTTCCCCAAGAAAGCGACTTAGATGCGCATCTATTAAGCCTTCATCAAAAGGAAAACCCGGTCACTGTAGTGGCCATGCGCTTGACCAATATTCCCGGCATTAATGCCAAATATGGGCGGGATGTGGGCGACATGATGATGGGCGAATTCTTAAAAAAAATGAAGTTTCATTTTATGAAACAAGACGCCATTTACCGCTTGCAAGGTATCCTATTTATGATGGTCATCCAAGACCAACGTAAAGCCGATATGTTAGTTAAAGCGCTCAAAGAAGATAGTTCACTCTTACAAACGACCATTGACATGGGTGGCATTAAAGAAAGCGTATATCCGTATTTCGGAGTGGTTCATGTGAAAACCTTCGACCGTCACGCTCTGGATATCAAAACCCATGCGATCGATGCTTTAAGACTTTCCTTGCAAGAAGACTTACAAGAAAACTTCACCATCCAAGAGGTGTAACGAATGAATCAAAACCAATTAATGAAAAGCGCAAACGACCGGATTTTTTCTGGGGTATGTGCAGGTATTGGAGAAACGTACAATTTAGATGTGGGATTGGTCCGCTTTTTGACCGTCATTTTATTCCTTGCCACAGGTGGAACGGTTCTCATTGTCTACTTGGTCTTAGCCTTAGTGCTTCCCACCCGTGCAGAAGGGGCCAAGATTAACCATGCGAAAACCAAAACCGGCATCAAGAAAAAAGAAATCAATGAATACGAACTTGATGAAAGTGAATACATCATCGATGCCGATGATTACGAGTATAAAGACTAATGCGACTCGATACTGACCACGGCCCATTTGAACTAATTAAAGATCACAAAGAAGCCTTTGAAGTGAAAAGTTTTAATGAGCGTTACATTCCTTATTTTGATAAATACACCTTTATCGTGGGGGATATCAGCGCTGAAAAACTCAGGCTCAAAGGTTTCATGGAAGATGACGTTCAAATGATTCCTGATTTTTTAATGGAATCGGCCGTCCCGAACGCCCCTTATTTCATTGTTAAACGCGTGGGTGATCCACCCAACCGCGACGAGGAGGAAACCGATGAATCCTGAAGAAATTGAAAAACAAGCGCGCGTCATCATTAAAAAACTCAGACCATACATCAACCGCGATGGTGGGGATATTAAGTTTGTCAAATATGAAGACGGTATCGTCTTTGTCCAGATGCTTGGAGCGTGCGTAGGCTGCGCCATTGTCGATACCACCTTAACCGATGGGGTGGAAGCCATTCTACTTGAAGAAGTGCCGGGCATCATCGGCGTTGAACAAATCTAATGGAACGCTCACCGTCTCGTTTAGAAGATCTCGATAAACGCAATGTGGTCGTTGACCGGATGCGTGAACGGGGTGTGGATTTAGAATCGATCGCCTCGATCACGCTTGATTTACAAAGTCCTTACATCGATGGGCTTGATTTTGAGACGTGCCTGGATCACGTTGAACGCGTCGTACGTAAGCGAGAAGTACAACATGCGATTTTAACTGGCCTAGAACTCGACATCCTCGCTGAAAAAGATCTGCTCTCAGAGCCCCTCGCTTCCATCATTAAAAACGATTACGGCCTCTATGGCATTGATGAGATTCTAGCGCTCGCAATCGTCAATGTGTATGGGTCGATTGGCTTTACCAATTTTGGCTATGTCGATAAAAAGAAAATGGGCATTATTAAAGATTTAGACATCGAAGGTAAAAAACCCGATAAATGTCATACGTTTTTAGATGACATTGTCGGAGCGATTGCGGCCGCTGCGGCTTCATCGATTGCGCATAGATACGGATAAAAAGAGAGAAACCCTCTCTTTTTTTTGGGCCTAAATTATGTGATATAATACGCCATAGAAAGTGAGGGATATCATGCAAGTTGGAGATATTATCAACGGCGAAATTACGGCACTTAAACCGTATGGCGCATTCGTCAAGATTGATGAAAATACCACCGGCCTGATTCACATATCAGAGCTTTCCAATCAATTTGTCCGGGATGTGGAAGATTACGTAGAAGTGGGCGATAAGATCGATTTAAAAGTGATTGATATTGCGGATGACGGAAAAATTTCATTGTCTTACAAGGCGCTTCACAAAAAGAAAAAACGGTATAACATTGAGCTTGAGAGTGGTTTCAAACCGCTTAAAGAAATGTTAGAAACCTGGTTGGAAAACGCCCAAAAAGACAGCGAATAGTGCTGTTTTTTTTGGGAAAAAATCCCTTTATATAGGAGACATATAAATGAAACTAGATACCACGTATGTCCGGTCATTTATTCCGGATGAGCTTTATGGATCCACAGAAAAAGATGTTTTAAATGCATTTAATTCCCTACACGATGGCACGATTAAAGGCTCAGACTTTTTAGGCTGGTTGCCTGGAAATCCGCTCAGTGATGAAACGCTTGAAAGACTTTTAAAAAAAGCGAAAGAACTTCAAGATGCCGTTGATGTCTTAGTGGTGATTGGCATAGGAGGCTCTTACCTTGGGGCCAAAGCCGCCATGGATGCCTTGAGTCCTTATTTTAATGATGACTCCGTGGAAGTACTCTTTGCAGGCCACCACATATCTGCGGCCTACTTAGAAGAACTCAGTGCCTATTTAAAAAACAAACATTTCGCAATCAACGTCATCTCTAAATCTGGGACGACCACCGAACCGGCGCTCGCATTCAGAGTATTAAAACGGCTCTTAATTGAAAAGGTAGGTCCGAAAAAAGCCCAATCGCTGATTGTGGCGACCACCGATCCTGAACGTGGAGCGTTAAGAACGCTCGCCGATCAAGAAGGGTATGAGACCTTTGATGTGCCGAATGATATTGGGGGACGCTTTTCAGTGTTTTCTGCCGTTGGGATATTCCCGATGGCGGTCAAAGGGATTGATGTCACAGCCTTTTTAAAAGGGGCCAGTGATGCATCAAAGGCCTACCAAGAAAATCCCGCAGCGCCAGTTGAGTATGCGACCATTAGGCAAAGTTTATACCGCCTCGGGAAGAAACTGGAAATTTTTGTTTCCTATGAACCGAAACTACGCTTTACAGCTGAATGGTGGAAACAACTGTTCGGAGAGAGTGAAGGCAAAGACGGAAAAGGCCTCTTTGTGACAAGCGCTGGATTTTCCACTGATTTGCATTCGTTGGGTCAGATGATTCAAGAAGGCGAAAAAGTCTTTTTTGAAACGGTCGTCTCGGTGAAAGAACCGCTCAGTCACATGCGCGTTCCCATCGATCAAAAAAACCTTGACGGGCTCAATTATTTAGCTGATCAACGGTTTGAATGGGTCAACGAAAAAGCACGTATTGCGACCCGTATTGCGCATGTGGATGGAGACGTTCCGAATGTTCATATTGAGCTGGATAAACTCGATAGTTATCACTATGGTGAGCTCCTATATTTCTTCTGTGTGGTCGTTGCCTTAAGTGGGGCAGCCAGTGGAGTCAATCCGTTTGATCAACCGGGTGTTGAAGCCTATAAGGTGAACATGTTTGCGCTCCTTGGGAAACCCGGGTATGAAAAAGAAAAAGCGGAAATCGAAGCCAAAAATAAATAACATAAAACGGCCTTTCACTTTAAATGTGAAAGGCCGTTTTTTTATCCGTTTTTTGAATGGTCAAGGTGGTTTGATCGGGCCACGTTTCACCGTCGGTTTGTAAAACACCCGGTTTGGTTTGTTTAATGGTTATTTTTGAGGCTTGGGTGTGGAAGACATGCTTTTTAAAGGCTAAATGTTTACCAATATAGATTGATAAGAAAATCATGAGAATTTTTATCCGGCTGATCGCATGAACAATGATGACATCTAAGGCATCATCACTCAATGATGCATCCGGAGAAATGCGCATGCCACTGCCGAAATATTGACCGTTGCTGGCGACGACCAAATAGGTTTTTTCAAACGTATAAGGTGTGTCATCAAGCGTCACTTCAACGGTTTGGGGCTGATAACGCACCAATCCTTTAATGGTTTCAAAAAAATAAGTGGACCGTTTTTTAGTGGGAGAGGCATTCACGTGAAGTCCGATTTCTCCGTCAATCCCAATGCCCATTCCATTGATAAAATACCGTGTTTCTTGAGGGGTCTTCACTTCATAAATTAATTGGGTTTTAGAAGAATCTTTTTTTAAGGTCCGGTAAAAATCATTCCCACTGCCTAAGGGAACTAAGTGGATAGAAAACCCAAGTGGATGCAATTCAAAGGTTTGATTGATAAAATGATTAAGTGTTCCATCCCCACCTAAAAGATAGACAGGATCTTCTTTAGGATGGGATTTTAAAAGACGCTGAAGATCTTTTTCCGTCGTTATATCAATGACTTTATAGTCTTGGATACCTTTCATTTCTTTGCGGATGAATTTT
>CBFHLD010000059.1:0-4580 GCA_965656585.1 Candidatus Izemoplasmataceae bacterium
TTAGCCGTTGGTTGCCCAAAGTTTAATGCAAGCAGGAATCACCTATTAAAATCCCATAAAAAAAGCCACCGCAATCGGTGGCTTTTCGCATTATAAGGCTTCGATGGTTTTTAAGTACTCCTGGATGGGTTGATTGCCGACCAGTTCGTGTTCATCGTTGATGATGATTTTGGGGACGCCGGATACATTGAATTTTTGGGAAAGCTCCCCAAAGGTTTGGGCTTCAATCATTTCACTTTCAATGTGTGGATGGCTCATCGCTAAACGGTGGGCATTGGATACAGCTCCTGGGCAATGTGGGCAAGATAACGTCACAAAGACTTTAATGTTAACGGGTTTATCGAGTTTATCTAAACGTGTGCCGATGGTTTCAGCCAAACCAAAGTCAATGCCAGACATATCCATGAGGGCCGATAAGAAAGAATTGATTTCATGGCCGGCTGGGATGCCGTTAAATTTGACGCCTTTGTAAGTGTCATCTTTATCAAGCATGACAAAACTTGGAGTCATAGTCACGCCGTATTCTTCGGCGAGTGCGGCGTCTTTATTGAGATCTTTTTCGACTAAAGTGAGTTTGTCAGTGAGGGCGGCAACTTCACTTAAAAGCTGACGCGTTTCTTGGCACGTATTACAGGCGCCTTCTTGGGTAAAAAGAACCATTGTTACTGATTCTTGCATCGGGTTTAAATACTCTTTAACTTGTTTGGTGACTTCTTCATTCAATAATTTTTCCATGTTTATCTCCTTAATTTTTATGATGCATTAAATATTGGGTCGCTGCCAGCGCCGCAACGGCACCTTCTGAGGCAGAAATAATGATTTGTTTATACGGTTGTGTGGTGACATCGCCCGCCGCATAAAGGCCAGGGAGTGATGTTTCTTGATCGCGTGATACGATGACTTCACCTTGTTCGTTTAAATCGACAAGGTCTTTCAGTAAAGCACTTTTGGGGATATTACCGATTTCCACAAACATCCCATCGGCTTCAATGATGCGTTCTTCACCGGACGGTTTATCTAAAACTCGAACACCGCGCATTTTTGTATCGCCGAAAATTTCTAAAATCTGGGTTTCTAAATTGATTTCTAAGCCCTCGATATTTTTGAATTGATCCAGTATGATCTGATCGGCACGCCACTGAGACCGGTGAACCACCGTGATTTTGGACGCCCACGCGGCAAGGTCAACGACCGATTCAGCGGCACTATTACCTCCACCCGCCACAATGACGTGTTCATTCTTGAAGAAGGGTGCATCACACGTGGTGCAGTAAGATACCCCTTTATTGGCAAATTCTTCCTCACCCGGAACTCCGAGTTTCCTTGGCGCACCGCCCGTCGCATAAAGAACGGTCTTGGCTGTATACACCTCATTGTTATCTAAGGTAATGTGAAAATCATCGGGTTTTTCCAGTTTAGTGACAAGGTGCCCAGTTTTGATGGGAACACCGAGTTCTAAGACATGGTGGTGGAACGCTTCAGAAAGCTTTCCGCCCGTGGTATTTTCTATCCCTATATAATTGTCTACTTCACTGGTGTTGTGAAGTTGTCCGCCTATTTCTAAAGAGAAGACAGCCACTGATAAACCTTTACGGATGGCATAAAGTGCGGCATTCATGCCCGCTGGGCCGCCCCCAATGACCGCAAAATCAAAATGTTTTTGCGTTTCAAAGAGTGATTTTTCGGACTTTGCTTCCACGGCAAAATCAAACATAGTATCTCCTTTCTATCGGCCTTTGATGACTAGATTGAGCGCTTCTTGAAGCGTCTCTTTATCTAGGTCCGATTCAAAATTGAGTGCTTGCAAAATATTATCCGCAGTCAGCACGCCAATCGCTTTATCAATACTCGATCGAATGGCTTTGAGTTGTGTAATAATATCTTCACAGGCAAGATCATTTTCCATCATATTTAAAACGCCGCTCATTTGGCCTTGCGCCCGTTTAATACGATTTTTAACATTTTGGTCACATATCATAATGTTTCTCCTATAGTTTATAACCATTGCGATTATACCCCATAGGGTATATAATTGCAACTGTAAAACCTCCAGTTATCTCAGAGCCATTTACTTGTAGTCATTGACTGAGAGGCATATAATAAGGATGAAAGAAGGGATACTTATGAAAAAACTATTTTTAGCATTCACACTTTTAGCCGTTTTCTTTTTAGCTGCCTGTGCAGAACCCACCTTATCCAATGAAACTCCCACGTATGATCCCCAGGACGCCTCTACATTTATTACGGTAGATATCAATCCATCCATTACATTCACCCTGGACGAAGACGGTGTGATTACCGGATATGTTCTTTCGAATGAAGATGCCGAAATTGTGGCAGCTGACTTGACCTTTATTGGGTTAACGTATGATGACGCATTAGCACTGTTCCTAGATGCCGCCATTGAAACTGGCTACGTCGATGTCACCCGCACCGATAATGTCGTTGTGGTCACCATTACACAAGAAGCGGAAGCAGGCTATGAAGCTTTCCAAAACGAAGTGCAAGCGAAAATTGCCGAGCACTTAAGTACCAGTGGCATTCAAGCCGCCGTGGAAAATGGTGCAGAATACTATGAAGACATCCGTGACCAAGCCGAAGCCAATGATGTTTCGGTCGGACGAATTATTTTGATTCGCGCTGCGATGCAAAACGATGAGACCCTCACATTTGAAGCGGCCTTAGCAACCGATCCAGAAGTGCTTAGAGAAAATTTACAAGCCGATTTCCAATCACGCATTGACGCTTACAAAGCCGAGCGTGAAGAAGAAGCCTCGTTAATCAAGGACGAAATTAAAGCACTCGTCGAAGCGCGCATCGCTGAATATGAAGCAGCCGTTGAAGCTGGTGAAATTGCTCCACCCGAATCTCGCGAAGAATTAAAAGATCAGCTGATTGAACAGTTCAGACAGTTTAAAGAAGAACTCGAAGCACTTCGTGAGTCTAACCAATCGGAATAATAAATAGTTTAATAAGCATACCGTTTGGTATGCTTTTTTTGTGCAATGTGCCTAAAATATTTTTTTGTTTTAAAATTTGTAAGCGTTTCTATTTGTAATGTTTAATAGATAAGAGTACAATAAATGTATCTTTATACTATATCAAGGAGGAACAAATGACAGGTTTAAGCAGCTTAGCAGTATGGCAATTTGAAGTTGTGCAACATGTTTTAACCTTTGGATTTGCTGCTATGGGGGCAGCACTTCTTTATTTCGTATTAACCATCAAAAATAACGCACCTAGATATCGCCCATCAAGTGTACTTAGTGGTGTCGTTATGGTATCAGCGTTCTTACTCTTATTCTTACAATCCCAAAGTTGGGCTGATGCATTCGTCCTAGAAGGCGGCCAATATGTCGCTTCTGGCGAAAGTACTTTCACCAACGGATTCCGTTACCTGAACTGGTTGATTGATGTCCCTCATCTTCTCATCCAAATTCTTTTCGTAGCTGGAATTGCGGGTGCCGCATTTAAGAAATACTTAGTGCGCTTTACTGCCAGTGGGTCACTCATGATCATTACTGGTTACATTGGTCAGTTCTATGAACCAGGCCGTGGCGCTGAAACTGATATCACCATGTGGATCGTATGGGGTGTTATTTCAACGCTCTTCTACATTTGGGTATTAGTTCTTATTACACAAGTCATCAAAGAAGGCCGTGCCAACATGAAAGGCAGCAAAGCAGAACCACTCTTCGCCGCCATCTTACCTTTATTCTATGTCGCATGGACCATTTATCCAGTGGCATACGTTATGCCTTTATTCGGTGGCTCAGCTTCCGAAGTTGCCGCTTTAGCGATTGTCGCACAACAAGTGCTTTACACCATCGCCGACGTTACTTCCAAAATCTTCTATGGAGTTATGCTTAATGTTTCATCCACATGGCTCTCTGAAGAACAAGGATACGTGGAAGCGTAAATTTAAAAATGTGCTTAAAAACCAACCTTTCGAGGTTGGTTTTTTTTTGGGTTTTTTCAGATTAAAACCGCTAAAAGTGATATGATAGAAAAGACGAAAAAATTCAAGGAGTGAACCGATGCGCGTAGCCATTGGAGGTATGATTGCCTCAGGAAAAAGTACCTTAGTAAGAAAACTTGGCGCTGCTTTAGATGTGCCATTTATGGATGAATTTGCGAAAGAAGACCCAGTCTTTAATACCTTACTTAAGTGGTTGTATGAAGGCATGGAAGATGTTGAGATGCTTTTGCAAATATATTTCCTTCACAAACATTGGAAAACCCAAAAAACCTATGATGACAACGTGATCATCGACCGGCATATGATTGAACACTGGTTGTTTGCTCAAAAAAATATCCAGGATAAAACCATAAAGAACTTTTATAATGGCGTCTTCAGTGCCTACATGAACGACGTTAAAGCGATCGATCTATACATCATATTAGATGTCAGCTGGGAGACCTTTGAAGACCGGTTAAAAAAACGTGGGCGCCAGCAAGAAATCGATAATTTTGATGCCAACATTCCTTACTTCAAAACGTTACTCAAAGATTATGTCAAACTCTTAGAGGCCCAGTGCCTCATTCACGATGTGCCCTATGCCATCATCGATGCCAATCAA
>CBFHLD010000060.1:0-4363 GCA_965656585.1 Candidatus Izemoplasmataceae bacterium
AGACGTTCATCCTGTGATGTGGGCGTTACTCGCTGTATTCGTATTACGCTTTGCCTTAGAAATTCTTTAACGATCGTGGACGTGCCATAAATAATGGGCCACGATGCTCCGATAAGGACGCCAATTTAAGGCGTCCTTTTCTATTTCATCCGGTGATAACTGAAAATCAAAAAACCGGTTATACCCATGAATGAGTCCTAAGTCTTTTTTGGAAAAATGGTCCATATCATCGAGCACAAACATCAGCATCATGTCCACCGACCAGGGCCCAATCCCCCGGATGGTTTGAAAGTGTTTAAAGATGGCTTCTTTTTGATCAAGGTCGAACCGTTGAATATCTAAGTGTCCTTTTAAGGAAGCGTCTGATAAGGCATGTAAATATTCGGCCTTCCGATTGGATAATCCGAGGTCTCTTAAGCGTTCATGTGGGATGTTTAAAACGCTGGACGCATCCAGCGTTCCAAGGCAGGCATCACGCACTCTTTGAAACAGGGTTTGAGCGACTTTCACGGAGAGTTGCTGACCGAGAATGGTAAAGACCATAAATGGAAACATCTCCCAGGATATTTCGATGGCTAAATCCCCCACATCGTCAAAAAGACGCGTCAGTTTGGCGTCTTTTTTTTCAAGTTCGATAAGTCTTTTATCCGTACGTTTTAACCATATTTGCTTCATAAGATCTCCGTGGCTTTTGCGTCAAGTTTTTTCATTGAAATTTTGATACAATGAAAGCGTCTTACAAGGAGTGTGTAAAATCATGAAAGATATTATCTTTGATTATATAGAAGAAGAGAGAACCAGGCAATTTGAACACCTTGAACTGATTGCCTCAGAAAACTTTGCGTCCCCTGCGGTTAGAGAAGTAGGGGGATCCATTTTAACCAATAAATACGCAGAAGGGTACCCAGGTAAACGCTACTATGGGGGCTGCGCGGTCGTGGATAAAATTGAGACCGAAGCGATTGAGCGCGCGAAACAATTATTTAATGTTCAATATGCCAATGTCCAACCGCACTCAGGAAGCAGTGCCAATCAAGCCGTATTTCGGGCGATTTTAAACCACGGCGATAAAGTCTTAGCGATGGGGCTGGATCACGGGGGCCATTTAACGCATGGTCACTTCATGAGTTTTTCAGGCGAAGATTACACATTCACCCATTATGGCGTGGACCTCACTACTGAAATGCTGGATTACGATGCCATTGAAGCGATGGCAATCAAGGTTAAACCTAAACTGATTATTTCGGGGTATAGTTCATATCCTAGAACGATTGACTTTGCAAGATTTAAAGCCATAGCCGATAAAGTTGGGGCGAAGCTGATGGTGGACATGGCCCACATTGCAGGGCTCGTGGCCGCCGGGGTTCATCCCAGTCCTTTTCCCCACGCGGATGTGGTCACCACCACCACGCATAAAACGTTAAGGGGTCCCAGAGGTGGACTTATCTTAACCAATGACAAAGCACTCATTAAAGCCATCAACTCTAAAGTTTTTCCCGGCATTCAAGGCGGACCGCTCATGCATATTATTGGGGCCAAAGCCGTTGCCTTTAAAGAAGCCTTAAATGAAGACTTTAAAACCTATCAAGCCCAAATCATCCAAAACGCTCAAACTTTAGCCAATCGTCTCAGTGAACTTGGCTTCCGGGTCATCAGCGGTGGCACCGATAATCATCTGGTTTTAGTTGATGTGAAATCGTCATTTGGTGTGACAGGCAAATGGGCCGAAAATCGGTTGGAATCGGTGAATATCACCTGCAATAAAAACTCCATCCCCAACGATGATGAAAGCCCCTTTGTATCCAGCGGTATTCGCTTAGGAACGCCTGCGTTAACCACCCGAGGATTCAAAGAAAAAGAGATGATTCAAGTGGCCGACCTCATCCATCAAGCATTAACGGTCGATGATGGTGAACTTTCAAGAGTGAAAGAAACAGTCTTAGCTTTGGTTCAACCATTTCCCTTACCTTAACTAAAAAACCCTCCATGATTAATCCATGGAGGGTTTTTTTATTTTTTGCTTTCTTCAATGAGACCGTTGATATCAATTTCATCAAACGTATATTTCTTCATACAGAAGTGACATACGGTCTCAATCTGACCGTCTTCTTCAATCATCGTTTTTAGTTCTTTTTCTCCGAGTGAAATTAAGCCTCGTTCAAACTTATCACGATTGCAATCACAGTGATATTTAAGTGGCATTGATTCTAAGAGTTGATGGTCATTTGTGATTTGATTCAAGATATCTTCAGGGGTCAATCCATCTTCCAACATGAACGAGACATGGGGGAGTTTTTTGAAGGCATCTTCCACCGCATTAAGGTGTTCATCTTTAAATCCCGGAAGCATTTGTAAGATGATGCCGCCCGCCCCGATGATGTTATTGTTCTCATCGACTTTAACCCCCAAAGAAACGACCGATGGGATTTGTTCAGAGGATTTAAAGTAGTAGGCAAAATCCTCGCCTATTTCACCAGTTAAAAGCTCAACACTGGATGTAAAAATATCGCGTATTTTTAAATCTTTTGTGATGTGAAGTTGACCATTACCGACGGCTTTACCGACGTTTAGTTTTCCTGAATCGTATTGTAAGAAGACGTGTGGATTACCCACATACCCCCGGACTTCCCCGTGGGTATTCGTTGTGGTGACCATTCCCGCAATCGGCCCATTCGCATCAATGCGTAATGTAAGTTCCGCATCGTCTCGATCAAAAGCTCCTTTATACATCGCTCCCATGATGACACTGGCCGTTAAAAAACGACCCAAGGCCGCCGAAGCGGTGGGCCATAAATCGTGGATGTCTTTCGCTTCTTGAACTAAAGCAGTGGTATCGGCCACATAGATGCGGGCCATTTTTTCAAATGCGTATGCTTTTATCAGTTTATCCATTATTTTCACCTTCGGCCATTATAGCATAGCCCATTGAGAAAGTTGGGTAAATCGATTACACTATTTCCATGTTAAAACTTGGAAATTACACACTGGATAATCCAATCATTGCAGCGCCACTAGCGGGCATTTCAAACCGGGCTTACCGGCGCATTATGCATGAATTTGGCATCGGCCTTTCGGTCACTGAAATGACGTCAGCCAAAGCGTTAGAATATCGTAATCAAAAAACCATGGAGATGTTAGAAATCCATGCTGATGAGGGGCTGGTGTCGCTTCAACTTTTTGGCGATGACATCAAGACACTCAAAGAAGCCGTTCAAATCGTCAATGAACAATCGAAAGCGGCCATCATTGATCTCAATGCGGGATGCCCGGTTCCTAAAGTGGTAAACACCGAAGCCGGAGCGGCTTTGATGAAAAATCCTGAAAAAACATACACCTTATTAAAAGCCATGGTTGAAACGTCTAAAACCCCAGTGACAGTAAAAATTCGAACCGGATGGAATGATGATTTAATGACCGGCGTTGAGATGGCTCAAGTCGCTGAAAAAGCAGGCGTTTCTTGGGTGGCGGTGCACGGCCGCACCCGAGCTCAAAAATATAACGGCCATGCGTCATTAGCTGCGATTCGGGCCATCAAAGAAGCGGTTCAAATTCCCGTCATTGGAAACGGCGATATAAAAAGCCCAGAAGATGCGAAACGAATGTTGGATGAAACCAAAGTTGATGGTGTGATGATCGGCCGAGGTTTGATGGGAAATCCGTGGCTCATCGCCCAAATTAAATCGTATTTAACGACCGGAAAATACGATGCAGAGATTCCTCTGGAAGAACGTTTCTCGGTATTAGTTAAACATGCGAAATATTTAGAAGCACTCAAAGGTGATCACATCGCGGTGTTAGAGATGCGCGCGCAAGCCAGTCACTATGTGAAAGACCTCCCGTATGCCTCAACCTTCAGAAAAGGGCTGATGCCTTTAAAAACCATGGAAAAAGTATATGCACATATTTCGCAATACCATGCGGACTTAGCGCGTCGTTTATAATTTTTATAATGTGAAACGGTTTAAAAGTGTAATCATTACAATATAATAACCTCAAGACACCTTAGAGGTTATTTTTTATGAAAAAATTGAAACAGATTCTCACCGAACCATCCGTCTTTTATGAAAGTTTATTCGCACTCGTCGGTGCGATTCTAATAGCCAGTGCCTTCATCGTTCAAATATGGGTTGAAGATACGGCCTTAGTGGTGCGCATTTTATTTGCCCTATCCTTCATCATTGGGGGGTACTATAAAGCCCATGAAGGCATTACCGAAACCATTAAGAATAAAGTGCTCAACGTAGAAATATTGATGATTTTAGCCGCATTGGGCGCCTTTTCCACCAATAATTTTTCGGAAGGCGCTATTTTAATTCTCATTTTCTCCGTCAGTGGGGCGTTAGAAACGTATACCACGGCGAAA
>CBFHLD010000061.1:0-4294 GCA_965656585.1 Candidatus Izemoplasmataceae bacterium
TGAAGCGATTAATGAAGCGCTTAATCAACCTCCGAATGCTTCGGTATTTCGGATGCAAATGAAAGTTATGGATAAAGATAATCAGCCCTTTGAATATGCCACCTTGCATACGTCGATCCTTTATTCCTTAGAATCCATCAACCGCTTGCGGTAGAAAGAAGTCTTGATGAATCCATTACTCATGTGTGTGGCCGGCGGCTCGGCGTCCGGTAAATCCACGGTAGTCAGTGAAATTGTCCAAAAGGCGGGACTTGATGACGTACTCATCATCAAACACGACGATTATTATAAAGCGATGCCTGAGCTTGATTTTGCGACCCGAAAAACCATTAACTATGACCATCCGGGTTCCTTAGACAACGACTTACTTTATCGCCACCTCAAGGCCCTTTTAAAGGGCGAATCGATTGAAAAACCCATCTATGATTTTGTCAATTTTAAGCGGTCTGAAAAAACCGAAACGATTCGGCCGCATAAAGTCATGATCATCGAAGGGATTTTAATATTAGATGATCCATTAATTCGCGAACTTTCAAACCTCAATGTATTTGTCGAACTGGATGATGACACACGCTTTATCCGCCGGATGTTGCGGGATATGAACGAGCGGGGCCGGAGTCTAGAAAGTATCATTGACCAATATCAAACGACCGTCAAACCGATGTTTCATCAGTTTGTGAGGCCCACCAAGCGTTACGCCGATGTGATCATCCCCAATGATTCCAAGCACGATATTGCGGTCGATCTGATTGCGTCTAAAATCAAACAATTCTTGTATGAAAATCAATAAAGCCTTGTCATCGAGGCTTTTCTTTTATACAATGAAGACTTGAGGGGCCATAGCTCAGCTGGGAGAGCGCTAGCATGGCATGCTAGAGGTCGCGGGTTCGAGCCCCGTTGGCTCCAAATTGACTCACACGTTTAGCCCGATGTTTGGGCTTTTTTATTACCCCTTTAAGGAGAGTTTATGGCCGTTTTAGCGCTTTATGATCAATTGAATCAAGGTACACTCACGTCTTTCAGTCTTGTGCAAGAGGCTCTTGCGGCCATTGAGACGCATGATGTGAAATATAATGCCATCGCAGAGATCAACGGCGATGCGCTCAAAGAAGCGAAAGCCTTAGACGCTGAACGCGCCCATTCCGGACCCAGATCCAAACTCCACGGGATTCCAGTCCTTTTAAAAGATAACATCAATACGACCGATGGGATGGCTACGACCGCCGGGTCACTAGCCTTACTTGATAACCATGCGACGTATGAAGCGACTTTAGTCAAAAAACTCAGAAAAGCCGGCGCCATTATCTTGGGCAAAGCCAATCTATCTGAATTTGCGTATTTCATGCACCAAAAAGACATGCCTTCTGGGTATTCATCCAGAGCCGGTCAAGTCGTCAATCCGTACGGAAAAGCATTAGATCCTTTAGGCTCATCCACGGGATCAGCCGTTTCTGTCGCTGCGGGATACGTGCCTTTAAGTGTGGGCACTGAAACCAGTGGCTCCCTTATGGCTCCGGCGTATCATACTTCAATCGTTTCGATTAAACCAACCGTGGGACTGATTTCAAGACACGGCATTATCCCAATTTCTCACGTCCAAGATACCGCGGGTCCCATGGGACTCAGCGTGGAAGATTGTGCGATTATGCTTGAAACCATGAAAGGCCTAGATGTAGACGATTCTGCCACACTCCCCGTACCGACGTGGTCGACTGATTATGGCAACGCCATCCACGGGCCACTCAAAGGTTTAACGGTGGGGTTTTTATTAGACCATGATCTAAGCAGTGAAGAAGAAGCCTTAGTGCAAGAACTGACCCATGTCATGGAAAGCCAAGGCATTACCTTAAAAACCATCCCGTTTAAGCCGTTTAAACACGACGTTTACCCCGCCATGTTGCATGAATTTAAAGTTGGGATGAATGCCTACTTAAAAAGCGTTCAACCGATTCAAATGAAAACGTTAAGTGATATCATCGCCTACAACCAAAAACACGCCGATGTATGTTTGAAATACGGCCAATCCATTTTAGAAGCCGCCGATGCCTTACCCGGTGACTTAAATGACCCGGGTTATCTCAACGCGAGACAAAAAGCGACCGAAGAGGCCGAACCGTTTGCATCGCTTTATGACACCCACGGGCTTGATGCGATCATCTCGTTATCATGGAATTCATATGGTCCGGCACTGGGTCATCCGAGTATTGTGGTACCTGCCAAAGATTTAAATATAGATTTAAAACCTAAATCGTTTGTCTTTATGGGGCCTAAATGGAGTGAAGCCACGCTCATTGCACTGGCGCATCATTATGAAGTTTCTACCCATCACCGGAAGCCTCCCAAACCGTAAAAGACTCCGCTTAGGAGTCTTTTTTTTGATATAATGAAGCGACGATTTTTTAGGAGAATGCATGCTTAAAGTACATCTTGGCTCCCTCATGTTTGCAATGATTTTTGGCCTTACCTTTATGTTTTCAAAAGTCGTACTCGCAGCGATTACCCCCATGGCACTCATTGCTTACCGGTTTTTATGGGCCATCATCGGCATGGAAACCTTAAGACGCTTACGACTCATTACCATCCGGTTTGACCGACGCTTCATCAAACCGATTTTTTATGTCGTTTTATTTCAACCGATTTTATACTTTTTGTTTGAGATTTACGGACTCAACTTAATTGCCAGCGCGGAAGCGGGCATGATGATTGCGTTAATCCCCGTGTTTGTGGCTATTTTTTCGGCCCTCATCTTAAATGAACGCCCCACCAAAGCCCAAATCGGCTTCATCGCTCTATCCGTCTTTGGCATTTTACTCATTCAACTGGCGGATCTGCAGGGGGGAAACCTTTTAGGCTTTGGGTTGATGTTGCTCGCAGTAATGAGTGCCTCGGCATTTAATATCGCCTCCCGGAGTGCCTCCAAAGTATTAAACCCCGCTGAAATTACGTACTTTATGATGCTCACCGGGGCGCTGACGTTTAATCTTTTTTATCTAGTTCAGCTCACCATAGAGAACCGGCTCGCCGATTATGTGATTAATCTCACCTTACCAGAAGTTGTGTTCCCGCTTTTATACTTAGGCTTAGTGGCGAGTATCGGAGGCTTTTTCCTGGTGAATTTCGCGCTTAAACACTTACCGGCGCATGTCTCCAGTATTTACGCCAACCTAGCCACCGTCGTCTCTTTGATTGCGGGAGCGATTGTTTTAGGTGAAGTCTTAGTGTTGAATCAATACATTGGCAGCGTTATGATACTCATAGGGGTATACGGCACCGTTTATTATGGGAGGAAAAAATCCAATGAAGTTATTAATGGTCGTCTCTAACGACAATGAAGATGTGGAAAGCCTAGGCACCGCCGCGCTTTTAACCCGGGCGGGATTTGACGTATTTAAAGGTACCTTTCAACCAGACTTAACCATTCATACGGCGTATGGGACCACCTATCAAGCCGATGGAAAGATTCCAAATGATACTAGTCCCTTTGAGGGTCTCATCATCCCGGGTGGTAAATACGTTCAAGCCATCGTCGATGAAGACATCGAAATCAAAGCCCTGGCGCGCGCATTTAAATCCCAAGATAAATATTTGATGGCACTCTGTGCAGGTCCGAGGTTTCTCATGCAAGCCGATCTCATCGATGGGGACTTTACGTGTTATCCAGGCGCTGAAAAAGATCAAATCCGTGGGCACTACCTCAAGGGTCAAAAAGCCGTCGTGGATGGCCGTTTAATTACCGCACGGAGTGCGGGCAGTGTGTATGATTTTGTCTTTGCGATTATTGAAACATTAAAAGGGCAAAAGGTACTTGAGTCATTCCAAAAAAACATCGCTTATTAGTCACTATTAAAAACCGCTTAATAAAGCGGTTTTTTTATTATTTTGGCTTTTTTTAGGGGGAATAATTGAGTCAATTTGGCTTTTTTTAGGGGGAATAACTATGTCGATTTGGCTTTTTTTAGGGGGAATAATTGAATCATTTTGGCTTTTTTAAAAAAACGTGAGTGGCCGATCTCAAATTAAGCAAAAAAAAAGATCCTATAGGTATAGGATCTATTGGCGTTGGTCGATAAAATCAATCAGTGATCGATCATATATTTTATGAAGTGATTTCAATGAGGCAATCGAATCAGCTCCCAAAAGGGTCATGATTTTTCTAAGATCATCAATGAATGTACCAAGGATCTCCTCGGCTTGGGCGTGATCATAATCGATAACCAGTTTTAAGAAGTAGCGCGATAATCCAACGGCTTTCGCGCCAAAGCTTAAGGCTTTAATGACGTCATAAGCGTTCCTT
>CBFHLD010000062.1:0-4166 GCA_965656585.1 Candidatus Izemoplasmataceae bacterium
ATTTTTCTGTAATTAGATATGCCTCAAATTTGGGAAGCATTTCAGGTCAAAGCAAAGTTGGTGGATTAATTGGTGAATCATATGATGCATTGATTGGTAATGCTTTAAATCAAGGTTCTGTCATAGGGATAGGTAATGAGATTTCTGGATTTGTCGGAAGAAATAACAATGATTTAATCATTAACGATTCAACCAATCATGGCAATATTATTGGTTCTGATGAAGTCAGTGGATTTGTTGGAAATAATGAAGGTAATTTGATAATAAATCGCTCAACAAACCAAGGAGATGTAATTGGCGTAGATGAAATAGGTGGTTTTGCGGGGGACTCCACGCAAATAGAAATAATTTACTCTATAAATTATGGCGTAATCTCAACCTCGTCCATATCGGGTGGTCAAATCGGCGGTCTCATTGGGGATGGTGGAGATGTAGAAGGCGATTCCATTTATATTTTTCAAAGTGCTAACTACGGGACAGTTTTCGGAACAGATGATGAAGGTATCGGGGGATTAATTGGTCAAATTAATGATGCGGATACCGAAATAGTTGAATCTTTCAATGCAGGGACTGTCATTCACGTTGGGTCAAATACAACTTCGATTGAAGCCGGCGGAATTGTGGGAGATATTTTTAGTAACAGTAGTGTTATAGAATCGATTACTTTATCCTCTGTGTATAACTCTGGTGTGATAAGTGGAACGGGTCAAAACGCTGAACTTAGTGGCCTTATTGCTAGTGTGGATGAAACTCAATTACACATTGAAAATTCTTACAACGTGGGATTAATCACAGGCAGTGTCAGTGGGACTTTAGAAATCGGTGCGTTAGTCGGGACAACAGGATCTGCGACCACGATTGTAAATTCATATTATCTTTCAGGCTCAGCGCTACTTGGAACTCATGGAGGCAATACCAATTTTAGAATTTCAGATGGTGCTATGCGTTTAGCATCGACATTCTCAGGATGGGATATATTTGATTACCCAAATAAAACAGGGGTATGGACCATTGGATATGAAAATAACATAGAAACTTATCCCTGGTTTTCATGGCAAGACCTCCCAGAAAATCAAATCGTTCCCGACATTTATTTCATCTCAACCCCCGAAGATTTTGATAAATTTTTATTAGATTTAGATGGGAACTATCAATTAGTGAATGATATTGATCTATCGAGTTTAGGAACGCTTAATAAGAGTTTAGTCGATGCCACATTTACCGGAACATTTGAAGGCGCGGGCTTTACTCTTAGTGGACTGGAAATCGACAGTGTTCAGAATGATGAAGGTCTTTTTGAAAAACTAGAGAATGCGGACGTCCGAAATCTTATTATTTCTGACTTTTCAATTGAGGCCAATGGATATGTTGGAGCTTTAGCGGGAACCATCACAGGTTCCTCCATTGAAAATCTCACAATCGGTGCTGTTGTAAAAGCAACACATGGTGACTTCATCGGTGGAGTCTCTGGTCAATTTGAATATTCAACCGCATCTTCAATAACATTTAACGGAGAGGTTTCATCACCAGAGCAATACATTGGGGGTTTATTTGGACTTATGTCCAATGTTAATATCACTCATATTAGTGCCACAAGTATTGTCAATTCCACAGTAGATCATAGCTTCCCAAGTTTTGCAGGTGGATTGTTTGGCTATATATCCACGGGTCAAAATGTCATAAGTCACGTTAATGCAAACGTGTCAGTCTCAGCTTTAAGTGATAAAGTCGGTGGACTTATTGGGGAATCTTATGGTGTAGATTTGAGTCATGTGACAGGAACTGGTACCATTTCGGCAGATACAAAAAACGCTGGTGGCGTGATTGGATATACCCAAAATACAAATACGTTGGAACACGTAAACATGACTATCACAATATCTGGTATCCGTTCTATCGGTGGACTAATTGGCTATAATGAATCCACTGCAATTTTAGATATCAAAAACACAACAAGTTCTGGCAGTGTGATGGGTCAAGGAGACTATGTTGGTGGTTTTGTTGGATACAATCTTGGTTTTGCTGAGATACTTAATTCCACAAATCTAGCAAACATTACTGGGTCCGGACTTATGGGTGGCATCATCGGAGATAATTGGGGAAATGCTAACATGCGATTAGTCTCTAATTACGGAGGTATCACTAGTATTAGTAGTACTGATAATAGTGTTGGTGGAATTTTAGGTGGAAATTCGGGAAATTTAACCTTAACGGCAATTCGTAATTATGGATTGGTTGACCAGCGTCTCGGAAACCAAAACACAGGTGGAATCATCGGACTCCATAATGGCAATTCTAATAGTCTCCTTTTACAGGAAGTAGTGAATAAAGGAAATGTAATAGGAGAGAACAAAGTCGGCGGACTTATAGGTTACCATTCTCTTCAAGGGTCTAACTCAACATTAATAGTCGATAGTTTCAATTCAGGAATAATTCAAGGAAGCGGAACGGAAATAGGTGGGATTATAGGCTTTAGCGGCCTTTCTAATGGGGATGTGACAGTTTCTAAATCGTATTCAACAGGATTGATTACCGGAAGCGCAACAAATAAAGGTGCAATTATCGGGGAAATACAATCTGGTAACTCAATTGATATATCGAATACATTTTATCTTTCAGGTTCTGCAATCTCTGATGTAGGATCTGGTTCAAGCAATGGAAACGCAGTTAAACTAACACGCACATCCATGCAATCTCTTTCAACATTTACGAATGCAGGTTGGGATATAGGTGAATATCCAACATCAAAAACCTGGAGTATTAAAGATGGTCAAAGCTACCCATCCCTGACATTTATGGGGGAGCCACAAATCGTTGAATAAGTTCAAATCGCATTATTCAATTAATTTTTAGGAGCCAATATTGTCATCACCTTTACCCAAACAAACTGCCTCTAGTTCAGCCTAAAAATAAAAAGTCAATTTAATTGATGCTACTTAATCAAAAGAATACAATGACATTAGAACGAATTTAAGGAGGCTCATCATGAAACGTATTGCAATACTCGTGGCTGACTTTTTTGACGACAACGAACTGTTTTATCCTTATTACCGCTTCCAAGAAGCCGGCTTTCATGTCGATTTAATAGGAGCTGAAGCAAACGCAACTCATAAAAGTAAAAAAGGCCAAACCGCTACGACGGATCTAGCGGCCAAAGATGTATCAGCCGATGATTATGAAGCGCTTATGATTCCCGGCGGATTTTCCCCTGATTACATGCGACGTTCAAAAGACATTGTCGCTTTCGCTAAAGCGATGAATGACGCAAAAAAACCGATCGGGGCCATTTGTCACGGCGCATGGCTTTTGATCAGTGCGGCGGATCTCAACGGAAAAACCATGACGTGTTATCATTCCATCCGCGTAGACATTGAAAATGCGGGGGCCACGTATGTCGATCAAGAAGTCGTGGTGGATGATAACCTCATTACATCAAGAACCCCGAAAGATTTACCCGTATTTATGAAAACATTCCTCAAACAATTAGACACATAAAAAAAGCCAAGGCTTCTGCCTTGGCTATTATTTTTTTCGGTTTCTTAAGTACATGATGGTGGTGACAACCCATAAGATGATCGAAGCGACCGATCCTGAAAAGGCAAAGATGAAATATCCGAGTGCGGCCCAACCGTCATTGGTGTAGGTGAGAACAATAAATATCAATGAAATGATGGTCAAAATGCCTGGAGCAATGAAGATGAACTTCGGATTTTTACGGCTTAAGATCCAACTTACAAGACTCAACGTGGTGATGATGGCAAAGATAAAAAAAACAAAGATATAACTTTCCATGAGCGGCTCCAAGCGTTCATTAGTTCGATGCTTATATGGTATCATAAAGGATGAAAGAAGGCGATAAAATGCGGATCAAAAACATTGATGTTGTGACGCTCCATGACGTCTTAAAAAAGCAAACAGTTACCATTGAAAACGGCCGTTTCATGAAGATTACACCTACGGTTGAAAGTGACACGGGTGATGACTATTCAGGGTTTATGATGCTCCCAGGATTTATTGATGTGCATCAACACGGGACAGAGGGCTTTGACATGATGGACGGTGACCCTAAATCCATTGAAGCGATATCACTGAGTCTTTTAAAAGAGGGCACCACGCGCTTTTTAGCCACCACCATGACCATGGATGAACAATCCATTTTAAACGCG
>CBFHLD010000063.1:0-4097 GCA_965656585.1 Candidatus Izemoplasmataceae bacterium
AGTCAATGCGATTGCTCCCGGCTACATCATGACCGACATTTTAAAAACGGTGCCTCAAGACCTCCTCGATCAATTCGCCGGCATGACCATGCTAAAAAGGCTCGGAGAACCTGAAGAAATCGCCAACGTGGCGCTCTTTTTAGCCTCCGATGAAAGTTCTTATATCACCGGGCAAGTCATTGAAGTCAATGGTGGCATGCGTTTATGAGTGTGCCCATTGGTATTTTAGGACTGGGAGTTTATCTCCCCGAACACACACTCACCGCGGCCGATATTGCAAAAGCGACTGAAGGCGCTTGGAGTGAAGAAAACGTCATCAATAAACTGGGCATTAAAACCATCTACCGGCCAGGAAAAGAAGATGGCACTCAAGCAATGGCCGTTAAAGCCTCCCTTGAAGCGCTCAAAGACGCCGGCATTAAAGCGTCTGAAATCGACCTCATTTTATCGATTGGGGAAGAATGGAAAGAACGCCCTTTAACGACCACGGCCATGGTCATCCAAGATGAAATCAAGGCAGTCAACGCCTGGGGCATTGATCTGCAGAACCGCTGTTCCACCGGGCTTTCAGCACTTAAAATCGCCAAAGATATGATGCATTCAGATCCGGAATTAAAAACCGTTTTAATCGCGGGGGGTTACCGCAACGGGGACCTCATCGATTTTACCGATCAAGCGACCTCATTCATGTTTAACTTATCCACCGGTGGGGCCGCGATGATTTTAAGACGTGACCACGCAGAAAACGTCATTTTGGGCTCGCACATCATCAGCGATGGTAGCCTTGCATCCACCGTTGGAGTCCCCAGCGGCGGAACGAACGATCCAAATACGAATCATGATTTTCATTTGCGCCTTTTTGACGCCGATAAAATGAAATCAAGACTCAATGAAGTCAGCTTAGATAATTGGCTCACTTGTCTCGATAAAGCTTTGGAAAAATCGGATCTAACGCGTGATGATATTGATTATTTAAACATCTTACACATTAAGCGTTCGGGCCACTTAGGCCTCCTTAAGACATTGAATTTAACGGAGGACCAAACAGTCTATTTAGAAGACTATGGCCACCTCGGTCAACTCGATCAAATCCTTTCTTTAATATTAGGACTCAAACACGGTAAAATAAAACCAGGAACCACCGTGGCCATGTTGGCCGCGGGTGTCGGATACGTCTGGGCATCCACGGTGGTGAAATGGGGACCTGTGAATGGCTGAAATTTTAAGAATCATCTTTAACAGTTTAGAAACAGGCAGTGCGTATGCGCTCGCAGCCTTAGGGATCGTCCTGATTTTTAGGACGTCTAAAACCACGAACTTCGCTCAAGGAATGATTGGGGCGTTAAATGCTTATGTGGCGGCCTATATTGCCTTGAATCAAGGACTTTCCATTTGGGTGGTCACATTGATTGCGTTATTCACGGCCTTTTTAACGGGCATCACGATTGATACACTGATGATTCGCCCGGCCAAAAAAGTCTTACCGGTTTCCAAACAAATCATTACGCTGGGGATCATTATGATCATCGTTGGGATTATCCCGTTTGTCTTCGGTGTTAATAACTTCCAACTCGCATCCTTTTTCCCCACCGGAAGCGTTGATATTTTAGGCGCGACGTTAAGGTTTAACACGATTTTTGTCATCACCGTAAGTTTTGCGGTGATGGGCTTTATGTTTTGGTTCATCCAAAAAACCAAATGGGGCTTAGCCATCCGGGTGACTGCCTCGGATGAACAGACCAGTAAACTGATGGGGGTACCCACCGCTACGGTGACCATGCTCTCATGGGCCGCCGCGGCAATGCTTGCCACGTTAGCTGCTCTTTTTGTCGCACCGCGGGTGAGTGTTTATCCGAACATGCTATTAAATGTCCAGATCAGTGCGTTCTTTGCCAGTACACTGGGCGGATTTTCCACGTTTTTAGGCCCGGTTGTGGGGTCTTACATCATTGCGTTTTTGAGAAACTTTACATCGTTTTATATCTCCGATATATGGGGCAATGTCATTGTCTATGTAGGAATCTTAGTTTTTCTTTACTTTAGACCGTATGGCATCTTTGGTAAAAAGCCCCAGAAGAAGGTGTGACATGACATGGTTTAAACGCATGGACGCTCTCTTCGCCAAACTCGGCGCCTTCTTTAAAAAAGTCCCTTATGTAGGATACGCCGCCTTTTTAGGGCTTTTACTCCTGATTCCCTATCTCCATTCCACCGATGTGGTGAGTTCTGGGCAACTGGGCATTTTCGCTTACATCGTCATTATTACGGTGGCCGCCTTAGGCTTAAATATCTTACTCGGGTATAGCGGCCTCATTTCCTTAGGCACCGCCGGATTTGTCGGAGCGGGCGCGCTCGGCGTGGGTGTTTTCTTAGAACTTGGACTTCCCTTTGAACTCGCTGCCATCGCCACGTTAATCATTTCTACGGCGATTGGTGCGATGATTGGGATCTTTTCTCTTAAAGTGGAAGGAATTTATTTGGCCATTGCGACGTTATTTGTCGGTGAAATCCTCCGGCAAATCTTTACCACCGTTCCCATTTTTGGGGGTCAATCGATCATGATTGGCTCGGTCACACTCCTTGGGGCTTTTGAACTTTCAACCTTTGACCAAGGCCAGAGACGCATCTTGTTTGCGGTCATTGCCTTACTTTTAGTGGTGATGATGATTCTCATGCATCACATTGTCAAAAGTAAAACCGGACGCGCGTTACTCGCGATGAGCCGGTCGTCATCGGCGGCTCAAGCGATGGGCATTAGCCTCATTAAATACCGGTTGATGGCCTTTAGTTTAGCAACATTCTTCGCCACATTCTCAGGCATCATGTATGCCTTATACAACCAATCGGTCCCGACGACGCAGTGGACGCTTGATCTTTCATTATTCATCATTGCGATGGTCGTCGTGGGGGGCTATAAATCGATTTATGGGACGTTCATTGGGGCGTTTATCATTTATGGCATTCCCAATTTATACCTCAAAGAGATTTTTGGGGATGTGAGTTTCATCTTCTCAGGACTGCTCATTATCTTAGTCATCTTGTTTTATCAAAACGGGGTGGCGTATCTGGCCACTGACATTAAATTACTCTATTACAAATGGAAACGTCGGATGTTAGGAGGCGCGCGTGGAAACACTACTAACGATTGATCAAGTCTCCATGACATTTGGCGGATTGAAAGCCTTAAATAACATTAGCTTTGACATTAAAAAAGGGGAAATCGTCGGTCTGATTGGGCCGAACGGGGCGGGAAAGACGACGCTTTTTAACTGCCTCACCCAATTTTATAAAGACTATGAGGGAACCTTTACCCTCCATGCAGACCCACCCATTGACCTCAGGGACTTAGACGTCACTGAAGTGATCGATGCGGGACTTGCTAGGACCTTTCAAAACATTGAACTGATTCCTGATTTATCCATTCTTGACAACTTACTCATCGGCGCGCACCGCGCGTTTAAAGATTCGTTTGTGGAAGAGTTACTCAAATTCCCCAGAGCCACCCAAGAAGAAAAACGTCTCACCCAAAAAGCGCTCAAGGTGTTAGACGTCTTAGGGTTATCTCCCCTTAAAGATTTTTATGTGAAGGGCCAGCCTTACGGCATCTTAAAACGGGTGGAAATTGCCCGGACCTTGATGAGTGACCCAAAACTCATTGTCCTGGATGAACCGGCGGCCGGATTAAACGATCAAGAAACCGATCAACTTGAAACCATCATCAAACTCATTCAAAAAGAATTTGCTGTGACGCTGCTCATCATCGAGCACGACATGGGGTTTGTGATGAACGTGTGTGACCGGGTTTGTGCGATTAACTTCGGTGAATTCATTGCGATTGACACGCCGTCTAAGATTCAAAAGAATAAAGCCGTGCAAGAAGCTTACTTAGGACGTGATGACGATGCTTAAAACCACATCCCTGAGTGTCAGTTATGGGGTCATCGAAGCACTCAAAGACGTTTCAATTGAGGTTAAAGATGGCTCGATCACCGCGATTTTAGGCGCCAACGGCGCCGGAAAATCCACCTTACTCAAAACCATCTCGGGTCTCATTAAACCCAAAAGTGGATCCATCACATACAAGGGTGAAGCCATGG
>CBFHLD010000064.1:0-4057 GCA_965656585.1 Candidatus Izemoplasmataceae bacterium
TTTGGTTTGCGATTAAGCAGTAATGTCTTTTTTTCTGTAAAGCATTAAGCCTAATCCTATGGATAAGACAATAACAATGGCGCTTATAATCATGTAAAGTGGATCCAACTGACGGTCGCTCACAATGCTTACCGCGTTGACGTATTCATACGGCGTGATGTATTTTAAATTTTCTGCGGATTCAGTCAGTGAGGAAATAAGGTCAATGACATACATCCCAATCACAAACCCTAAGGCAATGGATGTGACTTGACGGGATTTAGTCACAAAGACACTGATGAAAAGGCCCAGAGATGCAAAGATTAACTGAATGATATAAGGCGCAAAACTATAAAGCGCCCACAGCGTCCAATCAATCGTGTCAAAACTTACAAATGTCACGAATAATACAATGGATACCCCGATATTTAAGAGAGCTAAGTTAAGTAAAATGACGATGAGTTTGCCCAGATAAATCTCGGTTCTTGAAACCGGTTTAGTCAGTAAAAACTCAATCGTTTTCTCGTCTTCTTCCTTGGCTAAAATACCGCCCCCTAAAAGGCCCGCATAGACTGACCCAATGAGCAGAACAAATAAATACCCTTCCACCCCAAACCAGCCATATATATCATCCATTTCAAGGCCGTTTTCACCGAGTCCAAAGGCTTCTAAGAAACCCTCAGGATACCCCGCTAGAAGCGCTTCTAAATCGGCGTAGATATCTTCAAAGGCTGGGAACAATAACAGCATGAGTAAAGCCAGCCCTGCCACAATCACCGTCCATAAGATGAGTGATTTTAAATTCCGTTTAAATTCCGTCTTTATGAGATTATTCATGCGGTTTCCCTTTCATAGACATGCATAAAGATGTCTTCTAAAGAAGGATCACTAATGGTTACATCCACCAGGGATTGGGCCTCGAGTATTTTCATAAGGTTTCCCATGGGTCCGGTAAAGACAAAGGAGACATGCTCATCCTCCACGTGTAAGTCTTTGATGGCCTTTGATCGACTTTTAAAAGGCTCTTTGGTGATCAAACGGACGTTTTTGATTTTCGTTTTACGCAAGGATTCAATCGTTTCTACTTGAATGAGTTTCCCTTCTTTAATCACGCCCACCCGGTCACAGATGCGTTCGACTTCGGAGAGGATGTGGGATGAAAAGAAGATGGTTGACCCCCGTTTTTTCTCCTCTAAGATGAGTTCAAAAAATGCATTTTGATTAAGTGGATCCAGCCCACTGGTCGGTTCATCCAAGATGAGAATTTTCGGCCGGTGCTGAAGCGCCGCCACAATGGCGACCTTTTTCTTATTGCCAAACGATAAATCTTCAATCTTCCGCGTGACATCTAAATCTAAGAGCTCAACGAGTTCTTTTTGACGTGTTTTAAATTCCACCGGATAAAATCGTCCGGAATAATCAAGGAAACTTTGCACGTCCATGGACGCATAAAAGTGAACTTCTGAGGGGATATAACCGACATTTTCCCGGATCCATAAGGAATCAGTGATGCTATCGTGCCCATCGACACTGGCACTCCCTGAGGTGGGAAAAATGAGATTGAGTAACGTTCTAACTGTGGTGCTTTTACCGGCGCCATTGGGTCCGATAAATCCAAAGATTTCCCCTTGGTGTACTTCTAAGGAGACATCTAAAATGCCCCGGGCATTCTTTTTATACATTTTAGTCAGTGCATCGAGTTTTATCATAGGCCCTCCATACGTTCATTATAGCAAAAAAAAGCCCTCTTCATGAGGGCTTAAGGCATCATTCTTGGATGGGTTCGAATGTCGATGGATGATTGGCGAGCTTCTTTAATGAGTTCACCTAAGGATAGTTCTTCTAAGCGTGTTTCATCGATGTCGGGATTCGCTTCGATTAAAGCGTCTATAATCAATTGGCGTTGCATGCCAAAGCGGCCTGACATATTGTCAGGCTGCATGGAAGTGGGATTCATGTCATGATCGAAGATGTCGCCAAAGGGTCGAGCGTGTTCAGGGAGGTTTTGCATGCGATCAATGACATGGGACTTAAGGGCATTCATTCGGGTGTCGTTACTGGCGCGAGTGCCGACTAAGACAGGACTCTCATCGGCGATATACCCGCGTGCTTTAGCTTCGGTAAAGAGGGTTTCTAAATAGGCATCTAAGGATTGGTTTTGCCAATCGGTTTGACCTTTGAGATAGGCCACAAAGGCTTGGCCTGAAACATTCTCTCCAATCAAATCGATGACTTGATCGTCTTCATCCACTTGAATTTCTAAGGCGGTGTCAAAATCTAAATAGACCGAACTCGCTTCCACATCGGTACTGGGTGAAAGTGTGAATACCAGTAAGAGAATGAGTGGGACCATGAACAGTGGGGCCGCCCAACGTAGATTGAATCCCCGTGTGCGCTTCTTGAGTGATGGGCTATTCTCAATGCCTTTTTGCTGCATCACCTGGTCTAAGACATCGGGCACCGCATCGTGCGCCCAGCGTTCAATGTTTTTTTCAATTTTTTTCATGATCTGCCACCTTTTTCAAGCGTTTAATCGCTTCATTGTATTTCCAGGTAATCGTCCCTAAGGGTTTATCCATTGCGCGGGCGATATCTTTATGCTTTTCGCGCATCACCACGTGTCTAATCACAATTTCTTGGGCTTCAGCGTCTAAGTGTTTCATGAGCTGGGCAATATAGGTTTGGGATTCGATTTGGTCATCGTGGGTGCCGAATAAGACTTCACTTTCTTGAACGTCTTGAATGGTTTCGCGCTTGGCGTTTTTATAATGCGTCAGTGCCAGGTTGCGGGCGATTGTATTCACCCAGGCGGAGAAATGCGTGCCGGATTGGTAGGTGTGAATCTTATCGACCACTTTCATATAGGTATCTTGCAAAAGATCAGCGGCGACTTCATCATTTTTGACAATCAATAAAATGGTGTAGTACGCCCGGCTTTTAGTTTCCTCGTAAAGGACCCTAAACGCATCAGCGTCCCCATTTTTATATGCATTGACATAGTGTGTGAGTGTCCATTTATTCATCATTTTCCTTTGCCTTCGTTCTCTTAACGTTTGGACTGGGTTTTTTATTGGGAGATTTTTTATAAAGGTGATTCAGGGGTCAAGATCACCGTAAATAAAAAAATCTAGCATCCTTATTTATAATACACCCGCTATGTAAAAAAGTTTTGAGTTCTCCCAATAAAAATGAGTACTTATGTGTTGAGAAGGTGAAAGGAGCTGAAAAGCGATGAAAAAATTATTCACAGGATTTGCATTAGGTATGGCCGCCATAGTGATGGTGGGAACCCTCTTCACCGGCTTAGACATTCAAGCCGAAGAAGATCCAACGTATTTAGAAGAAGAAGTGACCGAGGTTGAAGCATTTGCCGATGAGTATGGCGTGGATTTATTTGTAGCCGCCGCCATTGTCCGGTTAACCAACCAAGACGATTCCACCTGGACGGTCGAAGAATTACTGGCGATGGATGAAGATGCACTCTTCACCTTAGTCATCGAAAGCATCCCAGCCCGCGGCAGTTGGTTTACACGGACGGCGCTTGATGCCGACCTCAAAGCCCAGGTCGAAGCGTACATGACCGATTATGAATTAAACCCCGGAGAGGCCTTAAAAATTGCCCTTTTAGTCAACACTGGTGCTTACAGTGTGGAAGACTTACTGGATCTTCCCGTGGAAGACATTCAAGCGGCGTATCATGACGCCAAAGATGAAGGACTCATTGAATCACCCGGCGCCATGCACGGGGGTGGACTGGGTGAAAACGTCAAAGAATTCTTCCAATCCCGCGGTGCGAACCGCTCAGAGGGCGCGCGCTATGACGGCGAATGCCCCGCAGAAACCATCCCTGAAGTGGATGGAACCGACGCGTAAAGCAATTGAATCATAAAAAAACGGCGTTCGCGTCGTTTTTTTTATTGAAAAAAATCCCCAAAAAAAAAGAACTCATGGACGTGAGTTCTTTTCAAAGGATGATGCTACCATCTCACCGGTAAAGGGAGGATTGATGAAGGGAAGGGGGTGCTTGAAGGCGGTGAGATGGATCACTCTCTTAACGGTTAAATGAGTCTTTTTATTG
>CBFHLD010000065.1:0-4008 GCA_965656585.1 Candidatus Izemoplasmataceae bacterium
GCTATGGTTTGATGATGCCGGCATTCAAGAAACATTTAACTACCCTTTCTAATTAGATTTGATACATACCAACAAAAAAAAGCCTCCCTGGAGGCTTTTTTCAATGAATCAGATCTACAGTGTTGACAAAAATATGTAAGCGTTATACAATGAAAACAATCAATATTTGGGAACGTTCCCAAAACAAGGGGAATGGGATGACTAAAAAAGTAACAATTATTGACCTTGCCAAAGCATCTGGTGTATCAAAATCAACGATATCTCGCTATTTACAAGGAATATCCACCAGTCCGGATAAAGAAGCAAAAATCGAAAAAGCCATACAAGAATTAAATTATGTGAGGAATTCATTTGCCCGCCATTTAAGAAATCAAGAACCGAACTTGATTGGCGTTTTAGTCCCCGATCTTGATAACCCTTTCTTTCTTAAAATCATCAAGCAACTGGATGAACTTGCCGAACAAAAGGGATATAGTCTCATCGTCAAAACGACTAAATCGGATTTAGAAAGCGAAAAAAAAGCTTTAAGGTTCATTCAAGGGTATTTAATCCGGCGTATTATTATCTGTCGTTCTGAGATGGAAGAAGCAGACGTAGAGAATCTCTCAAGCACCCATACATTCGTCTCAATTGACCGTCCTTATGAATCCATTCATTCCGTGGTCTCTGATAACTATCAGAACGGATATATGATGGCCAGCCATCTCGCAGAGGTTGAACCTGGTAACTTAATGTTTTTCGCAAGAAAACGAGAAAACATATCCGTATTAGAGCGGGTACGTGGATTTAAAGATCGCTTAAGAGAATTAGGACGCGCCGCCTATGAATATCGGTACGGTTCTAAATATACGGTGGATCTAAAGCGCTTAACCGAATACGTCGACCAGAACAACATTCGAGGGATTATCTCTCGTAATGATAATGACGCTTTAAAGATTATGACTTATTTGAACGATCTATCTAATCAAGGCCAAATCGGTAAGATCCGGATGGCAGGATTCGATAATATTGATCTCTCGTCGAGAATTGTTCCAAGACTCACCACGATTGATCAGCAAATTAACACCATGTGCGAATGTGCATTCGAATGTGTCATGTCAGATGATTTACCCACTCAAAATGTGATTCAAGCCGGAGAACTTATCATCCGAGAAAGTACGACTCAGGAGGCCTTATGAAAGTCGGTGTCATTGGCAGTATCAATGTCGATTTAGTCTATCAACTGAATTCGCCCCTTGCATTAGGTGAAACCCGCTTCGCAGAAGATTATCAAGTATTAGATGGCGGTAAAGGAGCCAATCAAGCTGTCATTCTTAAAGCTTTACACGATGAAACTGTGTTTCTAGGCGCATTAGGATCCGATGCGATGGGCCAAAAAGCGACCCAAAGCTTAAAATCAAAGGCTTTATCCGATCATTTAGTGGTCCATAAAGAACCCACGGGCCTTGCGATTATCCAATTACTGGACGGGGAAAACCAAATTGTGGTCTTTCCGGGCGCAAATTTAACCATTTCCCGTTCGGATATTGATGCCTTCTTCGATCAAAATCCCGATTTAGAACTTCTAGTCACGCAACTAGAAACCAATATGGATGGGGTTTTCTATGCATTAAAAAAAGCGCATCAAAAAGGCATTAAGACAGTATTAAACCCAGCCCCGTCACCGCAATCATTTCCGCTTGAAGCGTTAGAGGATATCGATTATTTGATCCCCAATGAGCATGAAATTTTGGCCATTTTTGGGAACGTTCCAATGGATGAAGTTCTGCAAAAATACCCAGAAAAAGTATTGGTCACTTTAGGAAAAGAAGGCGTTCGCTATGCAACACCATCGGAACTGGTTCATGTTCCGGCCCAAAAGATTGAAGTCGTTGACACGACAGGGGCTGGAGATTCATTTATCGCAGGTTTTGTCAGTGGTCTTGCGCAAGGTTTTGAGTTTAAAAAAGCTGTTCAAAAGGGCATTGATGTCGCAAGTATTACGTGCCAAAGAATGGGGGCTCAAGGAGCCTACGCGGAGCTTAAAGGAGAACAAAAATGAAAAAACACGGCATTTTAAATAGTGATATTGCGAGTGTTCTCAGTTATTTAGGTCATAAAGATCAGATACTCATTGCGGATGCAGGGTTGCCAGTTCCTGATCATGTCTTAAGAATTGATTTAGCGGTTAAACCCGGGTTGCCTTCATTTTTAGATGTTTTAGATGAAGTCTTAAGTGATATGTATGTAGAGGCTTACGTGATTGCTGAAGAAATAGATACGAATAATCCGAAAATGGCCAAAGCCATCGCCGAAAGAATGACGCAAAGAGACGTTAATAAAGTCAGCCATGAAACATTTAAAGAATTATCACATGAGGTTAAAGCCATCATTCGAACGGGTGAAGTGACCCCCTATGCAAACATCATTTTGCAATCCAATGTGTTTTTTGCTGAGGGAGCAGAATAATGCATTTAAAAATGCAAAACATCAATAAGTTTTTTGGCCCCGTCCAAGTCTTAACCAATGTTGATTTCGAAGTTCACCCCAATGAATTTCATGCGTTGATCGGAGAAAATGGTGCCGGTAAATCAACGTTGGTTAAGATTTTGACTGGCATTGAAGAACGCACGTCCGGAGATGTTTGGATTGATGATGCACCCATCCACTTCAAAAATGTTTTGGATTCAGAAAAGATGGGCATTAGCATCGTTAATCAAGAACTAAATTTATTTCCAGAAATGACGGTGCTTGAGAATCTCTTTATTTGTAAAGAACCCGTTAAAGGACTGTTTATTGATACCGAAGAAGAGAAAAAACGCGCCCAAGAAGTATTTAATCGACTGGACATTCATGTCGATTTAAATGCACCTGTCGGGCGTTACTCTGTCGGGGTTCAACAACTCATTGAAATTGCAAAATCTTTGTTAGAAGATGCGCAATTAATCATATTGGATGAACCCACCTCGGCACTCACGAATAAAGAGATCACTAAACTATTTGAAGTTCTCAATGTGCTAAAAGCAGAAGGCAAATCCATTGTCTATATTTCACACCGTTTGCCTGAAATATTCGAATTATGCGACTCCATCAGCATTTTAAGAGATGGAAAATTAGTCATCCGTGAACAAATAAAAAAGATGAATTTCGAATCGGTCATCAAAAACATGGTGGGATATGAACTTGGGAACTTATTCCCTGATAAACCCATGGTTACTCCTGGTCCATTGCTTATGGAGGCAGAGAAACTAACACGCTCCGGTGAATTTGAAAATATCAGTTTTACGCTAAGAGCCGGTGAAATCATTGGTTTTGCAGGTCTTATTGGCGCGGGCCGAACGGAATTGATGAATGCGCTATTTGGAGTCACCCGCTTTGAGTCTGGAACCTTAAAAATCGAAGATCAAGTGGTTGAGATTAAATCGGTTTCTCAAGCTAAAGGCTTAGGCATTGGCTATGTGACTGAAAACCGCAAAGAAGAAGGGCTCTTTTTAGAAGAGTCAATTACCAATAATGTCCTTTACAACAATTTGAAAACACTGAGCCAGTACGGCTGGGTGAATGAAGAAAAAACAGAAAATCTAGTGACAAGCTATGTCCAAGAAGTCCAAGTAAAATCAAATTCTAATGCCCAACGCATCAATCAACTCTCGGGCGGCAATCAGCAAAAAGTGGTTCTGGCTAAGTGGTTGGCTACCCATCCTAAAATTCTCATATTGGATGAACCGACTCGAGGCATTGATGTGAAGTCAAAAAAACAAATTTATGATTTAATCTTTAAACTCAAAGCTCAAAATTATGGCGTAATCTTAGTGTCCAGTGAACTCATTGAGCTCATGGGTGTGGCCGATCGCATTTATGTACTCCGCGAAGGAGCACTCATGAAAGAATTAAAGAACCAAAACATCAAAGACGAAGACATCATGGTTCACATGATGGGAGGTAATTCCTATGCAAGAGGTTAAACCACCAACATTCCAATCCAAAGCATTGGAATTTACCAAACAAAATATCCCCCTAATTGGATTA
>CBFHLD010000066.1:0-1834 GCA_965656585.1 Candidatus Izemoplasmataceae bacterium
TCTTCGGTTTGTTTGAGTTGTGGGGCTTTAAATATCATATCGGTTTCTCCGATTTCTCTCAGTTCACCCATGTAGAAAAAGGCGGTGTAATCTGAAATCCGAGCAGCTTGTTGCATAGAGTGGGTCACGATAACAATGGTGTAATATTTTTTAAGCTCATTAATGAGGTC
Organism: Candidatus Izemoplasmataceae bacterium; assembly: GCA_965656585.1. Classification (GTDB taxonomy): domain Bacteria; phylum Bacillota_I; class Bacilli_A; order Izemoplasmatales; family Izemoplasmataceae; genus JAGYII01. The sequence continues at coordinate 171 of CBFHLD010000066.1, forward strand.
TTCGATTTTTTGGGTCGCAATCGGGTCTAACGCTGAAGTCGGTTCATCCATTAATAATACCTCAGGTTCCATGGCCAGTGCACGCGCAATACAAAGGCGTTGCTGTTGGCCCCCTGATAGCCCCATTGCAGAATCATGAATTCGCTCGGCTACTTCATCATAAAGGGCTGCTTGTTTGAGTGAGCGATCGACAATTTCATCCAACTTAGCTTTATCTTTGAGTCCTTGTTGTCTGGGCCCATAGGCAATATTATCGTAAATACTCATCGGGAATGGGTTTGGATTTTGAAAGACCATTCCCACTTTTTTACGCAGATCAATCACGTTGTATTCTTCGCTGTTAGCGTCCACACCTTTATATTCAATGATTCCTTCAATGCGGGCGACATCAATAAGGTCATTCATTCGGTTTAAGCAGCGAATAAATGTACTTTTCCCGCATCCCGAAGGTCCAATTAAAGCGGTGACTTTGTTTTTAGGAATATCCATATCAATGGATATTAATGCTTGAAAATCACCGTAATAAAGGTTCAAATTGCGAATTTTAAAGAGGGGTTCCATAATTATGCTCTCCTTTTCCGACGGTCAAATAAATAGACAGTGAGTTTAATGCTGAGATTAAGTATTAACACAATGGTCAAGATGATAACCCCAATGGCGGTGGCAAGTTCAACATTGGCGGGTTCATTCGACATGACGGTGAATATATGCACCGCTAGGCTTGTGGCAGGTTCTAAAATACGGACTTGGTCTTTGATGGCCGTTCCCAAAACAAAAATCAAGGCAGCCGATTCTCCGATTACCCGGCCGATTCCTAAAAAGGTTGCCGTCAAAATCCCACTAAATGCTTGGGGTAAAACAACTTTAAAGGTTGTCTGCGTTTTATTCGCACCGAGTGCTAAAGAGGCGAATCGGTGTGAATTCGGAACGGTTCTTAACGATTCTTCCGTTGTTCTAATGATGACAGGTAGCAAAATAACTGCGAGAGTTAAAGCCCCAGCCACTAAGTTTGAACTGTTAATTTGAAACAAACTGGTGGTGAGTGGGACAAAAACAGCAATCCCTAAGAGTCCATAAATGATTGATGGAACCCCGGTCAACACTTCGATGAACGAGCGCATGGTATTGGTGAGCTTATTTTTTGGAGCAAATTCATTGAAATAAAGAGCTGTGAGTACCCCAATTGGTAAAGCGATAATGAGTGTCATAAAGACCAGATAGACGGTAGCAATGATGGAACCTCGGATACCGCCTCCTTCAAGGCCAAAATCAAACTGACGAATTTCCTTGTCTGTGTCATTCATGTCTTCAGCCATCGCCGCCGCGCCTCTTGAAGGAAGCGATGATGGGGCATTTTCATAGGCAACCCTGTTGATAACCATTCCCTCCGATAAAGATAAGGGGTCATCTTGGAACGCTGGGTTTTCATTAAGTAAATTTTGAAGCGGTGAATCATCCGCCAAATAGACCACCCGAACAACTGTTGCTCCGGCTTTATCGCGAGATTCTTCAACGATTAAGCCAAAATTATCAATCACGTATTGATCTTCATTTGCTTCAGGTAATGATCCACTGAAATAATCAAAATCTTCGGGCAGAGAAGAGATATATTTTTGTTCAAAATAATCGCTGGTTAATAGTGATGGTCTTAACAGTCCAATTCC
>CBFHLD010000066.1:1844-3978 GCA_965656585.1 Candidatus Izemoplasmataceae bacterium
TCTAGAAGGGCTGACCCTAAATGTTTAGGCTTCATCAAGATTACCTATCTTTCTCTTAATATAATTAAGAATGATATTGGTGATTAAGATAACAACCATCAATAACAATCCGACCGAAAAACGAATATTAAAATCGATTCCCGTTGTCTCTTTAAGTCCAGATAGCATCATGGATGTCATTGTAGAGGTAATATCAAAAAAGCCAAAATTCGGTCCACTCCTTGCATTTCCAGCCACTAAAGCAACCGCAGTGGCTTCACCTAAACTGCGGCCAATGGCTAAAATGGCACTCGAAAAAATCCCGTTCTTAGCCGCAAGTAAAATAATTTTAAAGCGCGTCTGTGTTGGTGTAGCCCCTAAAGCAAGCGAGGCTTGTTCCAACGATTTATCCACAGAACGAATGGAAACTTCACTGATGGCGATGATGGTTGGTAAACTCATCAAGCCAAGCACTAAAACAACCCCCATTGTTCCCGCACCGGCAGCGCTACTAATGCCAAAAAGTTGACCAAAATCGTAAATAATTGGCAAGAAAAATCCTGCCCCAACTAGCCCATAGACGATCGACGGAATCGATGCCATAAGTTCAACGATTCCTCGCATCATATTCGATAATGATTTAGGCGCAATTTTGGCAATGAATAAAGCCGTCATGACACCGATCGGAAACGATAATAACAAGGCTAGAAATGCGAGATAGAGTGTTTGTAAAACTAAATAACCAGCTCCATACGCCGTTGAGACGAAAGTTCGTCCGTTCAGCCAAATGGTCCCGGTCAAAAAGCGCCAAATGTTGACAGTTCCAAGCCCATCATTATCTGTGACAAATGGAATGATACCTTCAATGGTGATAAAAAAGGCAATGAGAAAAATAAAAGATGATGAAAGTAATCCAAACCCAAGTAAAATATTTCGGGTAATGCGATCACTTCTGGTCATGAAGCTACGTTTTTTTGATTTGATTGGTGTATTTGTCATGATTCTCCCCTGGATGAAATGAAAAGGCCCTTATAAAAGTTTATAAGGACCTTTCATTATTTTCAAGTTTAAGTTGATAAACAATTACTCGGCGAGGTCACCCCAATTAATAATTTCGCCTGTGTAGATATCAATTAAGTCTTGTGCAGTGACGTTATCCACTGGATTATCATTGTGAACGATGGCTACAATAGCATCGCTTGCAAGTTGGCCTCGAGTATCAGAAGGTCCATCAGATTCTTCTGCTTTGAATGGACGTGAAGCAAATCCAACATGACCCCAGTTTACACCACTGGTATCACTTTCTTCACCTTGAGTACGTTTGTATCCATCGGATGAACCAGTATGGTTATTATCGGTTTGAACGTCTCCACATTCAGGGCTGAATGCTGCTGACAATGCTTCAGCAATTGCTTGAACGGAGTCAGAACCACGGAAACGGATGGTTAGGTCACTGTTGTCTTGGGAGCAAATTGGATGATCATCTGAGACACTGTCCCAAGTGTAGTTTGCACCCGCAAGTGGAGCTGCACCTTCATCGGCGATAATGTCGCCACCATCACTAGAAAGCATGAATGCAACATAAGCTTCAGCGAGTTGGCGATCAGTATCGGATGGCCATTCTGCTCTTAAAATATAATTAAACGGGCGGGTAAGTAAATAGCTTCCATCCCCTGCAGTAGTGAGTGAAGGTTCAACACCTTCAAAGCTTAATCCTTTAACAACGGTTGGGTTGGAAACGTAAGTCGCTAAAGATACGTACCCAATACCATCAACATCGGTTTGCATAGCGCTGTAGATGCCATCATTATCTTGGGTAACAAATCCTTCGACTAACAAGCTGTCATCTTCTGCGGCATCATCATATCCAATCCCGCCAAAGAATCCGGCACGAGTTCCTGAAGAAGTATCACGGGTGTATACATTGATTGGGGCATCAGTGCCTCCACATGCTGCCAATACACCAACGGCAAGCAATGAAACCATTAATAGAGCTAATTTTTTCAATTGAATCCTCCAAAAAATTTGTTTTTTATTTTAACTCTTAAATTGTAAAACTTTAAAGTTTCGTAAATATATTTTTCTCGTTAAGATTAAGTAAATTTAGACCAATTTATAGCCAATACCACGGACGGTTTTAATCGTCTCCGCGTGA
>CBFHLD010000067.1:0-3966 GCA_965656585.1 Candidatus Izemoplasmataceae bacterium
GACGCGTCTCATTGATTGACCCCCTGGCTCAAGCCGCTCTTGCCATCCGGGCCCATGGCCAAATCATCGAAATACACCCTGAACCTGAAAAAGCCTTAAGCGACGGAGCCCAGTCGCTCACTTTCCCACAATTTACGAGCCTCATGGACCGTCTTAAAACCAGTGCGAATGCCCTCAAGGTTCCCTTACAATGAAGATTTTCATTGCAGGCTTAGGCCTCATGGGATCGGCGTATGGCAAACAACTCCAAGGCGAAGGTCATACGATTTATGGCTGGGATGAAAACCCCGTTCATTTAGAAAAAGCGGATGCTTTTTTAAGCGGGAAGGGCTTGAGTGAACTAAAAAATGCGGACGCTTGCATCATCGCCTTACCGCCACGGGCCATCGAAGGATTTATCCAGACTCACCGAGATGATTTAAAAACATGTGCACTCATCACGGATTTATCCAGTGTCAAAGGCCCAATCACTCAGGCGATCGAAACTATCCTTGGACCTGGCAACACCTATATCTCACATCACCCAATGACGGGGTTTAAAACCTCAGGCCCAGAGGATGCCGCGCGTGTGGTATTTGAACAAAAACCCGTCATTATCATCGAAAAAACGTTTAATCCAATGGCGCACACTCATTTATTAACGATACTGAAAGATTTAACGTTGCGTGAACCGGTCACTTTAAGTGAGGACGAGCATGATTGGTGGGTGGCGCTAACGTCTCATCTTCCACATATCGTATCGGCTACTTTTATGCATCATAAAGATGCACAAAACGCTGCTTCATATGCGGGCAATGCGTGGCAAACTATGACTCAATATGCGCAGATGAACCCAACCTTATGGCCCGATATATTCATGCTTAATCAAAATGCCATAACCCAAGAAATTGATGGTTTTATTGCTCGCCTACAGGCATTTAAAGAACGATTAAATGATTCTGAAAAACTGAAAGAATGGTTGATGCATCCACATGCTATGGAAAGGACGTCTTGACATGGATATTCGCGTATTCCCCAGTGAATTTAAAGGCGATGTCACACTCATTGGGTCAAAATCACTGTCCCACCGGTATGTGATTGCGGCCAGTTTGGCTGAACAGCAAAGTCACTTAGAAGGGCTTATGGATTCGGATGATTTAACCGCAACCCGGGAGATTTTAAAGGCTTTTGGCATGAAAAACCACGGAAATAATTTTCAGGGACCCCTTGCGTGTGACGCGCCGGTGACGGTCCATGCGAAAGCTTCAGGCTCATCGCTACGCTTTCTCATTCCGCTTGCGCTTTTGTTTGATCAACCGATTACATTTATGGGGGAGGACCGCTTGCCTGAACGCTCTTTAAAGGCATATGCGGAGTGTTTTAAGGATCAACCGATTTTATTTAATAAAACCCAGGCCCCATGGCTGCCCTTGACGGTAAAGGGCCCTTTAAAACCCGGAGACTTCCACCTCGATGCGTCACTTTCGAGTCAGTTTATCAGTGGATTACTCTTTGCCCTTCCCCTACTACCTGGAGATTCAACCATCCACTTAGAAGGCATCCTTACAAGCCAACCTTATATCGATATGACTCTGTCCGTTTTAAAGCAGTTTCACATACAAATTGATTTTAATCCACCCGTGATTCATATTCCTGGCTTTCAAACTTATCACGGGCTTAAAAAGATGATTGAAGGAGATTATTCACACAGTATTTTTTTCTTGGCGGGAGCTTTAATGAATGGAAATTTAAATCTACATAATCTACCGAAAGATTCCCTGCAGGGCGATCAAAAAGGAGTCGATTGGCTCATCAAGATGGGTGCGAATCTTGAAAAAAGTTCGCATAGTATCCACGCACAAACTTCTTTCCTTACTCCTTTTAATGGGTCGCTTTCCGATCATCCTGATCTAGCCCCGATGTTGATGGCCCTCGCCGCAAGCATTCCTGGGCGATCTCACTTTTATGATTTAGAACGATTAAACCATAAAGAATCTAGAAGGTTGGATGTCATGAGAGAACTCTTAGAAAGTATCGATGTTCCCATCCAAGGGGATGCGACCCACCTCATCATCGATGGCATTCAATCATTTGATATGAAAGAATCCTATAACACCTATCATGACCACCGCATCGCCATGACCCTTATGATGATGGCCGCCAAAGCCAATCGGCCTTACATCATCAAAGGAGTGGAGTGCACCGAAAAATCATATCCCGAATTTTTAGATGTCTATCAATCCATTGGTGGACGGTTCGAACGGTTAGGAGAAAACACATGAATACATTTGGCGAATTATTTCGTATCACCTTATACGGAGAATCCCATCAACCTGCCATCGGTGTCTTAATAGACGGGGTTTTACCTGGCTTATTGATTGATGAAAATCGCATCAAAGACGATCTAAAACGAAGAAATCCGGATGCGATTGGAACCACCCCCAGGAAGGAGCCAGACCGGTTTGAAATTACATCGGGCCATGTCAATCAAATCACCACAGGATCTCCTCTTCATCTCATGATTCGCAATGAAAACATTCAGTCCAAAGATTATACCCATTTAAAAGAACATCCTAGACCCGGCCATGCGGATTACGTGGCAAGCGTGAAATACCATAACCATCATGACTTTCGCGGGGGTGGCCGGTTTTCAGGAAGGCTGACTGCACCCATTGTCATGGCGGGTTCCATCGCTAAAATGATGGTGCCTTATACATTTAATCATGCGTTGGTGCAAGCGGGAACGTTAACGGATATGTCCCAACTCGATGACTATCTATCTAAAGTAAAAGCTGAAGGTGATTCCGTGGGTGGAATTATTGAAGTCACCGTCACTGGACTGCCCGTTGGACTTGGTGAACCGATGTTTGAGAAAGTGGAGTCTAAAATCGGGGCGCTTCTTTTTTCCATTCCTGCGGTCAAAGGGGTGGAGTTTGGAACTGGATTTTCAGGGATTAATCTCAAGGGATCGGATTTTAACGATCCTATCATCGATGAGCATGGGACCACGAAAAGCAATCATAGCGGGGGCATCAGCGGAGGGATTACGAACGGGAATCCACTGGTGGTAAGGGTATTCATCAAACCCACCTCCAGCATTCAAAAAGCCCAATCATCGTTTGAAAAAACATCCGGTGAAGTCAAACCCCTAACGGTTGGGGGCCGTCATGATGTATGCATCGCCAGACGCGCGGGGATTGTCATAGAAAATGCTGTCGCCATTTGCTTGACCGATTTAATGCTTTTACATAACGCTAGGAAAGACCCCCTATGAATCCCTTAACATTAAACACATCGCGAGACTTTCATACGGAAGTGGTCGTCGGAAATGCCCATTTAAAGACCCTTATTCAAGAGGACTCCTTCTTCTTTCTTTATGATGAATCCTTACCTAAAGATCTTTTAGCTCCTCTATTAAAAGTGGATGACTCTAAGAAAATGGGACTGCCTCCTAAAGAAGCCAGTAAAACATGGGAGAGTGTCAAACGGGTCATTGACCATTTGGAAAGCCTCAATATTACCCGGTCGACTACTCTTTGTGCCATCGGAGGCGGAGCACTGACCGATGTGGCCGCCTTTATCGCGAGTATTTATTTAAGAGGCTTAAGACTCTATCTAGTCCCTACGACTTTACTGGCAATGGTCGATGCGTCCATCGGTGGGAAAACCGCGATTAATGGACAATTTAAAAACCGAATAGGGACGTTTTACCCCGCTGAAAAAATCTTTATCGATACGGATATTTTAAAGACGATGCCTAAAACCTTAAAAATGGAAGGCATGAGTGAAATTATTAAAATTGCACTCATTAAAGATGCAGACTTTGTCACGCACTTGGAAAGAAAAACACTATCTAATTTAGAAATAGTTAAACGAGCAATAGCGTTAAAGATAGATACCGTTGGGCGTGATTTGACCGATCAGAGCGAGCGGCTTTTATTAAACTTTGGTCATACGACCGGACATGCTTTAGAAGCGCTTCACCAC
>CBFHLD010000068.1:0-3941 GCA_965656585.1 Candidatus Izemoplasmataceae bacterium
ACCGATTACCGTGCCGGGAGCGGTAAAACTTTGGAAAACCGTGCATGAACGGTTTGGAAAACTCCCCTTTGAAACACTTTTTGACCCTGCAATCCAACTCGCATCCGAAGGTTTTTACATTGCACCCACCGTCAAAAAAGGCATGAAGCGGGCGCAAGAAATTTATCAAAAGGCCCTGAAAGATGACATTCATCAGCCGTTTTTAAAAACCTTTTTTGATCAAGACTTAGACGGGCTTTATACCCTGAAAGATCATGCGAAAACGCTCAATATGATTGCGAAAGATCCAGATTCGTTTTACACCGGTGAATTGATGGAAACGATGGTGGAATACTTCCTTAGAAATCGAGGCTATCTCAGCCGGGAAGATTTTAAGGCGCATGAAGCACTATGGCAAACCCCACTTGCGGTGAACGCCTTTGGCGGCACCCTTTATGAATTACCCCCGAACGGTCAAGGCATCGTGGCCTTGAAAGCCTTAGACATCTACCAACACGTCAAGCCTTCCATGCACGCTGAAATTGAAAGTTTAAAACGGGCCTTTGTCTCGGGTAAAAAAATCATGCATGGCATGATGCAAGCGCACGAAATCAAACGCTATTTAGACCCGAATGATTCAAAAAATGAAGCGTTAAAGATCACCGATAAAGCGGTGGATTTTGCCGATCCTTTCAGTGAAGACCACGGGACGGTCTATCTGGCCACAGCCGATAAAGACATCCAAGTCTCACTCATTCAAAGTAACTACATGGGGTATGGCTCAGGCATTGTGGTACCCGGCACCGGGATAGCCCTGCAAAACCGCGGGGCCAACTTTTTACTGAAAAACCATCCCAATCAATACGCCCCGGGGAAAAAACCCTATCATACCCTGATGCCGGGATTCATCGACACCCCATTAGGGTCAGGCCCCTTAGGCGTGATGGGTGGGTTCATGCAACCACAAGGCCACTTCCAAGTCTTTTTAAACCACCTGCAAAAAGGCATGAACATCCAAGAAGCCTTAGATGCGCCCCGGTATTATTATGATAAAGGCCTTAAAGTCGATGTTGAACCCGACTTTGACCCACGCGTTTTAGAGGCATTAAAAAAGGCCGGTCACGATATTCACGTGAGCGACCAAGTCGGCCTATTCGGCCGCGGGCAAATCATATTAAATACGAAAGATGGCCTTGTAGGTGCGACTGAGAAGCGCTGTGATGGGACCATTACGATGCTTTAAAGCCAGCCAAAGATCGTGTTGAGTCCGATAAACAGTAAAAAAAGCGAAATGATGGTTTGAAAGATTTGATCGTTGATTTTATTTTTCGAGGCAATCCCTAAATTCGACGCAATCAGTAACACAGGCATGATGCCTAAGGCAATCAGTAAAAGTGTGTAATCATACGCCCCATTGATCATGAATGAGCCTAAAGATCCGATATTTAAAACGAGTAAAAATAAAATGATGGTGGTGCGGAAGTCATCTTTTTTCAGATCCGTGTTGCCTAAAAAGATGAGGACCGGCACGCTCCCCGCGCCGACAAGAGTGTTTAAGGCTCCGCCTAAAAGACCGACGGGAATAAAGTAACGTTTGGGGTGCGGGATGATAAATGACAATTTGAAAAGTTTATTGAGGGCCGTTAAAATTAAAAGGATGCCTAAGACGATGTTAAACGCATCACTGTCAAAGCGAGTGAGGAAAAACCCGCTGATAAGCGATGCGATAAAGACGGATATGATCAAAGGTAAAAACGTCTTGATCCCGTCCAGGTTTAACGTATCGGCCCGGATGATTAAATAAAGATTCAGCATCAAATTAATCGTGACCACGATCGCTCTCGTATCGCCTGGAGCTAAGACAAAGGCAGAAATCAAGGGAATGGCGATGAGACTGGAGCCAAAACCAATGATGCCTTTGACAAACGCGGCGATGGCCATGATGATGGTAATCAGTAAAACCATGATGAAAAATTCCATAGAATCATCCTTTCATTCCATTAGTGTATCACTTTAAGGAGGCCTTATGAAACCCATCGCATTGATTACCGGGGCCAGTGGTGGCATTGGCTCAGGCATCAGTAAGCTGTTTGCCACACGCGGCTATGACTTGATCTTGCATACCCGTAAAAACAAAGAAAAATTAGACACTTTTAAAAAGGATCACCCACAGACAAACGTCTGGATATTAGAAGCCGATCTCACCGATAAAAAGACCCTTCAAAAAACCGCTGAAGCCGTTTTAAAACGCGTGCCCCGTGTGGATGTACTCATCCATAATGCGGGCCTTAAAATCGACGGACCCATCGACGCGTTTTCACTGGACGATTTTGAAGCCGTGATGGATGTGTCGGTCCATGGATTCATTCCGTTACTCAAAGCGGTCGTGCCACGCATGAAAGCGCAAAAGCACGGACGCATCGTGGCCATATCTTCCGGCATTGGCTATCAAGGGAGAGCCGAAAACGTGCCCTATGCGACAGCCAAAAGTGCGCTCAACGGACTGATCAGTTCACTTGCCAAAGAACTGGGTCCTTTTAATATCACGGCCAATGCGGTCGCCCCGGGGCTTATCCCCACTGAGATGACTGCCTATTATGATGCCACGCAAGTGGAAACCTACCGCCAAGGCGTCCCGTTAAGACGCTTAGCCACCCCTTTAGATATCGCCAAAGCGTGCTTCTTCTTTGCTTCCGGTGAGGCCGATTTTATCAGCGGCCAAACCCTGTTTGTAAACGGAGGCACGCAAACGCATTAAGCAAGCATTCTTCCCTTTAATTATTTATAATGAGCTTACATGAGGAGGACAATATGACTGTAGAAACTTATAAAGTGAATGGAATGCACTGTGTGGGCTGTGGCCGCGCCATCCGTAAATTACTCGAAAAAAACAAATTTGTTGAAAGTGTCGTCACCGATACCTATGAAACCACGATCGTCGTGACGTACGATGAAGCCAACGTCGACCGGCAGTTTATTTTAGACTCGGTGGGCCGCTTCGGCTATAAAGCCGTCAAAAAAGAAACGCAAGCCTAAGACTTTAAACACCTGAAAATTCAGGTGTTTTTTTTATCGAATCAAAACGCCAACTTGCACAATGAAACGTGGACAAATTGCACAATGAAACATGGACAAATTGCACATTAGGAAGATGCAAATATGACTCAAACAGCTTCACAAAGAGAAATCAAGAGACGCAACCTATTTTTTAAAAACGGTCCGAATTTCGCGAGTTCCACCTTGTATTGACTGGATATGAAATGCGTTTAAACTCTTAATTGACCCACCATAGATTCCACATTTTAAGAAACGCATGCAGGTGTTACAATAAATCATGTATTCGGACGATTTAAGGAGATGACTCATATGATAGGTAGTGCAGTTTCCAAGGGGTTAGCACAAGGGAAAGTCGTTAAGATTGAACGTCCAACCATTGATATACCGGACACACCGTGTAACGATCAAAAAGCCTGTTTAGAGACCTTTGAACATGCATTAAAGGCCTCAAAAGAAGACTTAAAAGCGATTCAAGCCAACGCCAAAGACACTTTAGATGCGGAACATCTTGCGATTTTTGATGCCCATCTGCAGATGGTGGATGACATTGAAATTGTCAAACAAGTCAAAGAAAAAATCACCGCGGGCGATAATCCTTTAAAAGCCTACTTTGATGTGACGGAGACATTTAAAGCGATGTTTGAGGCGATGGACGATCCTTACTTTAAAGAACGGGCCGCCGACATTAAAGACATTCAAACCCGGGTCTTAGCCCATATGGCGGGCACGCCTTTAAAAGACTTAGCCTTACTGGATGAAGATGCGATCATTGTGGCCGATGACTTAACACCGTCAGATACCGCGGCCCTGGATTTATCCAAAGTTAAAGGGTTTGCCACAGAAATTGGCGGGTATACCTCGCATACCGCCATCATGGCGCGGGCGTTAGGATTACCTGCGGTAGT
>CBFHLD010000069.1:0-2245 GCA_965656585.1 Candidatus Izemoplasmataceae bacterium
ACGCGAATGAACACATCCATGGATATCACACCATCCAGTTGATGGATCAATTAAAGGTGAATCATCATGAATATAATTTTCTGATGAACTATTATGGCTATTTGATTGCGGAAACCGTGGAAAACTCCCGCATGGCACAACGCTTTTTTAACCGGGCAAACAGGATCGCGAATATGCTATTTAATCAGGATTATAAAACGGGCCTACACCTCCATCAATTGATGTTTTTGAATGAAACGGACCCCGAATATGTCTTTCAAGAATGCATTAAGCGATCGAATTTAAAAGTGCCTAAGCGTTGGGTCAACGTAAAAACACTCATCTGTTTAAAAAACGCCCTTGCACTCGGCCATCACTGCCCAGACATTGTACTCAATGAAAAACTTAAAGACGATGCGTACTATGAAGTCAAATGGATTCAAGCGAAAGTATACAAGCAATTTGATGATGAAGCATTTGAATCAGTTCCCCCACTTCAGTTGATTTATAAAAAACTGTATGAACTGGCCAAACTCACAGACCCCACCGAGCGCGCGAAATTCTTAAGAAGTGATGTGCTCCCTGAACTCAAGGTGGTGTATTTACCACAAATCGCGCGGGAAGTTTACCAGGAAATGGCGGAGTATCAACGCAGTATTAATCGCTACAAAGAAGCCGATAGTCACATGAGGCAACTCACGAAATACATCCAACGTATCGAGTCAGTTTAAGCGCTTTTTAAAGGCTTAATAACGCCTTATTATGCTATACTTGAGCGTAATTAGGAGGCGTTATGACCGCAGAAGAACGCAGCACGATGCTCGGCACAATGAATGTTAAACGGTTGGTATTTAAACTGGCCATTCCTGCCATCATCGCCATGTTTGCCAATGCTTTATACAATTTAGTCGATACCTTATTTGTCGCCTGGGACAGTGGTGAAATTGCCATTGGTGCCCTCGCCATTGCCTTTCCAGTTCAGTTGATTATTTTAGCCTTAGGGTTAATGATTGGGATCGGGTCTGCGTCGATTTTTTCTAGGGCGTATGGTCGGGGTGATCAAGAGACGATGAAACGCGCTGTAATGACGGCGCTTACCATGACCTTACTCATATCTTCGACCTTAACGGTTTTAGGACTCGTCTTTATAAATCCGTTACTTCGCTTGTTTGGAGCAACGGCGTCTAATATCGGGTTTGCCCAAGATTATTTAGGGTTTATTATGATTTCTTTAATCCCGTATTCAGGAAGTTTGGTGTTAACCAACTTAACACGGGCTGAAGGAAGAGCCTCGATTGCGATGAAAAGCTTATTGATTGGGGCCATCGTCAATATTGTCTTAGACCCGATATTTATATTCCCTTCTCTTTTAGGGATTCCACTCCTCGATTTAGGCGTAACCGGTGCGGCCATTGCGACGTTAATTGCCAAAACATTATCGTTTGTGTATATCTTGTATCATGCGCTTTCCAAAGAAAGCGCATTAATGATTAATTTGAAATATATTTTTAAAATTGATTTTAAAATGGTGGGTGAAATATTTATTATCGGTATGCCCACATTCATTCGTAATGTATTAGGGGCGGTCTTGGTAATCATTGTGAATCAACTCATCAATCAATACGCTCCGGATGATCCGGCCATTTATATTTCAATCTATGGGGTTATCACCCGTTTGATTACGTTCTTACTCCTCCCAGGCATTGGCCTGGTCCAAGGGTTACAACCGATTGTCGGTTTTAATTACGGCGCGAAAAACATTAAACGTTTAACGCAAAGCATTACTTTTTCACTGGCGTTAATCACGGTTTATTTCTTTACCATGAGCGCCATTACCGTCGTCTTTTCTGAATCGTTCTTTACCATCTTTTCCAGAGATGCTGACGCGTTCTTTATTGCTACGGGGGGGAGAGCCTTCCGCATCATTGCCTTAGGGTTTGGCTTGATTGGCTTTCAAATCATGATGTCTTCGATCTATCAAGCGATGGGGGATGCAAAGCGGGCACTGTTTATCGCTTTATTAAGACAATTTATTTTATTTGTTCCGCTGGCCTTTATCTTCTCAAGCCTTTTTGGCCTCGATGGTATTTGGCTCACGTTTGTGGTGGCTGATGCCTTAGCCGGTATAATCTCTGTTGGATTTTATTTCCACCAAGTTAAACAATTTAAGATTAAATTAAAAGGTGCGCTTCAATCATGAACAAATTAAAATCTTTTAATTTGAATATTTTAAAGATAGTATCAAGTATTTTATTTTTGGCTTTCA
>CBFHLD010000069.1:2255-3925 GCA_965656585.1 Candidatus Izemoplasmataceae bacterium
ATGGGGGCTTTTATGTCCCCTTCCGTTGATTTAGCGGCTGCCCCTGAGCAGATTTCTGACGTGAGTCCAACGGCGATTACTATCCCGGCTGTTTCTGTGACCGAAGTGAGTTTTACCGGAAGCCCCGTGGGGATTTCCATTCCCCCAAACGAGGCGTATACGGTTGTTTCAGATCAAGCCATAAACGTAGGAGTATATCAAGCGAGATTATCGCTGGTTACTCCGTCTTCATACACCTGGAATGACAATACCGTAGACGATCAATTCATCACATGGGAAGTCATTCCTAAAGTGATTTCTCAACCGGCGGTAGGAATCACACAATTTGCCTTTTCATTTTTTGATAATGCACCAGATATCATGGCTTATCCAGGCAGTATCTCAACGTCAGAGTACCAATCTCAAGCGGGCATTCACAGTTGGGTCATTGAATTAGAAGATCCAGATAATACCGTTTTTAAGAATACGACGCAAACCGCGTTTGAGTTTGCATGGGAAATCACTCCAATGGTCATTTCGGTTCCAGCCATTGGTGTCACCGAATTTGCATTTACCGGTTTTCTAAACCAACCCGAAGTGAGTCCATTCCCAGGCAGTGAAGCCACTGGAGAAATGGTCTCAATGGTTGGGATTCACACCTATACCGTTGAATTATTCGATCCACCTAATATGCGTTTTTCCAATGGGACAAATGCAGCGTTTACCATCCAGTGGTCGATTACGCCGAGTGTGGTTACAGTGCCATCCATCTTGGTGACTCGGTTCGCTTTCAGCGGCGATTTGAATCGTCCAGGTCTTGAGGTTTTTGAGGGATCAGTTGAAACAGGAGAACGGGTCAGTGATGTTGGTATCTATACCTATACCGTAGAGTTAGAAGATCCGGTTAACACGGTATTTTCAAATGGGACTACGAGCGCTTTTAGTGTCGCTTGGGAGATTTATCCATTGACTGTGATTACGAAACCATCCGTTTCAGTGACCATGTATGGATTTACAGGTTTTATGAACTTCCCAGAAATTGAGATTTATGATGAAACCACACTGACGGGAACCACGATTGCCTCTCAAGTCGGTATATATACGGCTTATGCAAGGGTGGATCATCCGACCCGTATCCAGTTTCAAGACGGAACGACCGAAGTGGCGATCCAGTGGCGAATCGATCCGATGATTGTCTCGCGACCTGCGGTTGTAGTAACCTCTTTTGCGTTTGGAGACTTGATCCATCAAGTCGGCGCGTTTATTGCGCCGGGATCGATTATGACGAATGGTACGGCGGTGGCGGTCGGTAATTATGTCGCCACAGTCTCTTTAGATGATCCAGGTAATCTGACTTGGCCGGACGGAGACACCACCCCCATCGAAATCCCCTGGGAAATCACCGAACTAGTCATTAGTGTCCCGGCTGTTTCAGTCACACAGTATGCCTTCCAAGGCGCTGCTAATTATCCGATGCTGGAAGTGTATCCAGGCAGTGAAGCCACCGGAGATATGGCCAGTCAAGTAGGGATTTATACGTATACGGTAGAACTTATAGACCCGGATAACACCGTGTTTTCAGATGGGACAAAAACACCGTTTGAGGTGGTTTGGGAAATTGTTCCGCGTGTGGTGAGCGTGCCGGCTGTTTTAGTGACTCAATTTGCCTTTTCAGGATTTGACAACTATCC
>CBFHLD010000070.1:0-3742 GCA_965656585.1 Candidatus Izemoplasmataceae bacterium
ATGGGCCATGGCGTTCATCGTGCCATCATCGTTCATGCATGAAGGCATTGCCAGGTCGTGCCGCTCGCCAATTTCAAAGTCATTGGGGTCATGGGCAGGGGTGACTTTTAAAGCACCCGTCCCAAATTCACGGTCGACATAATCATCCGCAAGCACAGGAATTAAGACATCCGTGCCAGGGATTTTGACTTTTTGGCCCACGAAGTGTTGACGCGCTTCATCTTCAGGGTGAATGATGATAGCGGTATCGGCAAACATCGTTTCCGGCCGGGTGGTCGCGATTAAAATTTCATCAGATCCATCGGCGGTGATGTAACGTAAATAATAAAGCGCTCCTTCAATGTCTTTACGCTCAACTTCGATATTAGATAACGCCGTTTTGGCTTCAACATCCCAGTTGATGATGCGTTCTTTTCTATAAATTAAGCCTTTTTCATAAAGCTTTACAAAGACGGTCTCAACCGCCTGGCTTAAGCCGTCATCTAAAGTAAACCGTTCTTTGTCATAATCCACACTGATGCCTAAGGCTTCCCATTGGGCTCTAATCGTGCTGGCGTATTCTTCTTTCCAGGCCCAGGCTTCTTTTAAAAAGCCTTCTCTTCCCAGATCATAACGGCTTTTGCCTTCTTCTCTCAGTTTCGCATCAATCTTCGCTTGCGTGGCGATGCCCGCATGATCCATGCCTGGTAAATAAAGGGCATCATACCCTTGCATGCGTTTCATCCGAATTAAAATGTCTTGAATCGTATTATCCCACGCATGGCCGAGGTGTAATTTCCCAGTCACATTGGGGGGTGGAATGACAATGGTAAAAGGTGGCTTAGAGGTGTCTCCACTCTTAAAATAGCCTTGGTCTTTCCAAATTTGGTAGCGGCCTTCTTCCACCGCTTTGTGATCATACTTTGGTGCAATCATAGCTTTCCTCCATAAAAAAAATCCTTACCGAAAAATTCGATAAGGACGAACCTAAAAGTCCGCGGTACCACCTTGTTTTATTGGGTTCCAATACACTCATGAGCGTTTAACCCGGCTTAAGGGAATGCTTCTACTTCGTTCAAAGCACTGTCTCCAAGGGACTTCGGTAAGCGCGTGCATGTGCCTTTTCACCGATCGGCACTCTCTTGTGATGACGCAACCTTACGTACTCATCTTATCTACGACATATTTAGTGTATCAAGAAGCGCTGGGTTTGACAAGTTGAATCATCGTCTCAATGGCCGCGCGTAAGGCGTCGATGCCCCGGCCTTTAAGACTCGATACCAGGTAGATGTTTTCTTTCCCACAGGTAAATTTTTCAGTCGCTTCAGTGAGAATTTTATGGGCTTCGGATTGATTGAGTTTATCCCGTTTGGTGATAATGATGGAATAAGGGATGTCCAGATAATCCAGGGTTTCGGCCATTTGTAAGTCTAACGGGTTCACTGCTTGACGCCCATCAATCAAGATAAACGCATGGGTCATCCGTTCCGCCGCGAGATAATCTTCAAACAAACTCGCAAAGCGGTCGGAGTTTTTTTGCTTGTGCGCATACCCATAGCCGGGTAAATCCGCAATGTAAAAATCCCCGTGCATCCAGTAAAAGTTCACGGTTTTGGTTTTCCCGGGCATGGATGAGGTATAGGCCAGTTGTTTACGGTTTAATAGCGCATTTAATAGAGAACTTTTTCCGACATTGGAACGCCCAAAAAACGCGATTTCTGCGTTTAAAATATCAGGGTAATCTTTGGCTTTTTCGGCCATCCACGGGGTGTTCACTTTGACTTGCATGTTGGTTTCCTATCGAAGGAGAAAGAGGCAATCGATGATTGCCTCTTACGCTTTTAAAGTATTGGATAATATGTCTTCCATTGTTTCCACGGAGACGATTTCTAAGGCATCTCTGACTTCTTGAGGAATATCGTCGATGTCACGTTCATTGAGTTTGGGAATCAAAATCTTTTTGAGTCCACTACGGTGCGCAGCGATCGCTTTTTCTTTGAGCCCACCAATTGGTAATACGCGGCCTCTTAACGTCACTTCTCCGGTCATGCCAATCGTATGGTCGATTTTTTTCTTGGAAAGGGCACTGACTAATGCCGTGGTAATCGTCACACCGGCACTGGGTCCATCTTTAGGCACTGCCCCTTCAGGAACATGGATGTGGACGTTTTGTTTTTCAAAGATTTTGGGATCGATGTTGTATTTATCCGCATTGGCGCGGACATAAGACATCGCCGCTTGGGCACTTTCTTTCATCACATCGCCCAGTTGGCCGGTCAGTGAAAGAGCGCCATTGCCTTCATAAAAGGCGACTTCAACGGCTAGAGTGTCCCCACCAAATTGGGTATAAGCAAGGCCGGTGGCCACCCCAATTTGATCTTCTTGATCGGCTTTATTGTTGGAGAATTTGGATTTTCCAAGGAACGTCGAAAGGTTGGACTCGTCCACGCTGACGTGTTTTTTCTTCTCACCGAGGATGACTTTAATGGCTTTACGGACGATAGTCCCGAAGAGTCGGTCAAGCTGACGGACCCCTGCTTCTCTGGTATGTTCACGAATGATCGCCATGACAGCCTCATCGCTGATGGTTAATTTTTTCGGGTCTAATCCGTGGGTTTCGATTTGTTTAGGAATCAAGTGTTCTTTGGCAATGTTGAATTTTTCAATTTCGGTGTAACTGGAAAGTTCAATGATTTCCATCCGGTCTCTTAAGGGCGCTGGGATGTTGCCTAAATAGTTGGCCGTTGCAATGAACAACACCTGTGATAAATCGTACGTATCTTCTAAATAATGATCGGAAAAATGCGTGTTTTGTTCAGGGTCTAAGACTTCTAATAAGGCACTGCTTGGATCGCCTTTGTAATCCGATCCTAATTTATCCACTTCATCCAATAAATACACAGGATTAATGACTTTGGCTTTTTTCATGCCCTGTAAAATCCGGCCGGGTAAAGCGCCTAAATAGGTTCTGCGGTGGCCTCTGATTTCGGCTTCGTCTTTGACGCCACCAAAAGATTGTTTGACAAACTCACGGTTGAGCGCTTTGGCAATCGATTGAACGAGTGAAGTTTTCCCGACCCCTGGAGGGCCAACTAAACACAGAATCGTTTGCGGATTTTTACCCGTTAAGAGTTTCACCGCGAGGTATTCCATGATCCGTTCTTTGACTTTTTCTAACCCAAAGTGGGTCGTCTCTAACGCTTTTTCGGCTTTGGTGATGTCTTCTTCATCTTTGGAGAATTCATTCCAAGGCAGTTCGACTAAAAAGTCTAGATACGTCCGGATGACCCCCGACTCACCACTTGATGCGGGCAAGGTTTCATATCTAGAAAGCTCATATAACGCTTTTTCTTCGATCGCTTCAGGCATTTTTTTGGCGAGAATTTTTTCTCTGAGTTCTTCGATTTCCGATTCTTTTTTGGCTTTATCACCAAGTTCTTCTTGAATCGCTCTGAGTTTTTCTCTTAAATAGTATTCCCGTTGATTCTCATCGATGTTCTTTTTGACGGTCCGGTTGATCTTATCTTCAATCTCATTCATGTGTTTTTCTTTTTCGATGTCTTGAATGAGGAAATTGAGGCGATCTTCTAAGCTCGCCGTTTCGATGTATTTGAATTTTTCTTTTTCGGAAATCTTTAAATTACTGGCCACGACATCGGCCAGTTTCTCTGAAGAAACCCCTGATTGAATCATTTCGATGGTTTGTTTGGAATTATTGAGTATGCCTTGCGCATTTTCCATGACCATCTTCACAATGACCCGG
>CBFHLD010000071.1:0-3729 GCA_965656585.1 Candidatus Izemoplasmataceae bacterium
CAGCATTTCATCGGTGGTTAAAAAGTATTGTTTGGGCGGGCGTTGATTGCGCGCAAGCGCATGATAGCCCCCGCCAACAATCGGGGTTTTGATGTAAATATCGCGGTATTTGAAGCCTTCTTCTTCAATGTGGTGGGCATCCGAGGTGGCAATCACCGGGATGTCTTGATCAGACGCAATCCGAATGATGCGTTGCATCATCGCATGCACCGTGTTTAATAGCGCTTCTTCACTGGTCCCTGCGGCCAGTTCCCGGTCAAATAAATGGAGATAATCTTTCGGAGGTTGCAGTTCAATGACGTCATAACGGCTCATGATGGCTTCGAGATGCGCTTCGTCTTTGTTGAGTGCCACTTCAATGAAATCTGAGTGCATACAGCCACTGGAGATGATTAATCCTTCTCGGTATTTCGATAACGTGTTGAAACTTAAGACTGGACCTGCACTAAAATACGTCGTGTGCGCATCACTGATGAGTTTATACAGATGTTTCAGGCCAGTATCATTTTTCACCCATACCGTAACGTGGGATTTTCTGGCGTGTTGGGACGCTTTTGCCCCTGGATAAAGGGTGGCCGCCTGTTTTAAATCCCCTAAGGTTTTAATGCCTTTACCGTGGAGGTCGGAAAGCATACTTTTGAATATTTCAGCCGTCGCAAACGTATCGGCTTCGGCGCGGTGATGTTGGGTGAGTTCGACGTTAAAAAATTTAGAGACGGCTTTTAAATTAAATCGTTTGAGTTTTTGTCCATAAAGTTGACGGGCCATTTGTAAGGTATCCACCGATTCAAAGGGGTGGTCTAAAAGCCCGTGTTTTTTCATATGGGCGTGGATAAAATCCACATCAAACGGCGCGTTATGCGCCACCAAAATGGCGTCCCCAATAAACGTCTTAAAGGCTCTTAACGCATCGGAGACATCCGGGGCACCTTCGAGCATCGCATCAGTGATGGAGGTAAGTTCGGTCGTAAATGCACTGAGTGGTTCGGGCGATTGGATGAACGTATCAAAGCGTTCGGTGGTTTGTTGGGCTTTCATTTTGATCGCTGAAATTTCGATGATGTGGTCGTTTAAAATCGAAAGTCCGGTCGTTTCAATGTCAAAGACCACGAAAGTTTCTTCCATCAGTTCGGTGGTTTTTTCACCGCGATAAAGCGCCAAGGCTTCCTCAAAATAAACACTGAGTTCAGCGCCATATATCGGTTTAAGATCGGTGCCTTCAACCGCGTGATGAAACGCAGGAAAAGCTTGAACGGTGTCATGGTCCGTGAGCGCGATCGCTCGGTGATTAAACCGCCCAGCTGCCGCCACATAATCTTCAATCGAATCAATGCCATCTAAGGCAGACATTTTCGTGTGTAAATGTAGCTCAGACCGTTTTTTAGGGGCCTGATCTTCGCGCCAGGCTTTTTCCACAGGGTATTTAGATATTTCGACTGTTTGCGCGGTAATCACGACTTCTTGAGCATAATTATCAAAGTGGGCTTTACCCTCGACTTTGACGAGATGCCCCACCTCGGCGTGCTGCATGAACTGATCATCCGCTTCGTCGCGGATAAACTTCTTAACGTAAATTGAGTCATCCGCATCGCCCACCACCCACGTTAAAAGGGTCATGTCATCCCGTAGTTTCCGGCGGTCGATACTGAATATTTCCCCTTCAAATTTGAAGGTTTGATTGCGGTAAGCACTCGTGTATTCGCTCAAGTCCTCTTCGGTGATGGGGATATCTTTAATCTGGTGTTTGATGACATCCACGGTGCGGTCTTCAAAGCTTAAAAAACTTTGAACTTTATGCGCTTTGGCACGTTTTTTCTCGTCTTCTTCATCAATTTTTTGAATGCGATCAGCTATCAAGCTTTCTTTTTGGCGCTTAAATACGTAAGAAAACGCAAAGCCAAAGCGACTGACAAACCGGTGCAATTCTTCTTCCCAGCTCACCACAAAATCCGCATCCGCAGGCAATGTAATGATAATGTCTGCCCCACTTAATGAAAGGTCGAATTGTTGCAAGGATTCAAAGCGGGGTTTTTCAACGACCAAAAGCGCAAGTAAATACTCAAACATCGCTAAAGGATCTAATCCTTCCAGTGAATCATAGGTGTAGTTGAAATCGACCGTATCCACATGGGAGAGTTGGGCGGGGAGTTGAATTAAGCGCTCATGAAACATCTGAAAGGCATCCAAGGTTGGCACTTTCTGAAAACGGATATTAAAAAACCATGCCTTAGTTTTCTTATCGACATGGAGCGCATCGAGAACACCAGGCGTGGTGAATGTCGTTTCATTGAGATTTAAAAGGGTCAGGAGTGTGTGAAATTCGCTTGTCATTTACGGCCTCCTATTTATTCATTAGTATACCAAAAACCCCTCTTTTTTTCGCATAAAAAAAGTAGCTTACGCTACATTTTTTTTGTAAAATGAATGTCGACTTTACCGGCTTGTATTTCTTCGAGTGCGATGCCGACAGGTTTGGAGCATTTGGCTTTTATTACACTGTCATCATGCTCTTTAAGCGCTTTGGCTCTCAGGGCTGCGGCATAGGCAAGCTTATATTTTGAATCAATTTTCTCCAACAATAAATCGATGGATGGATACCTGAGTCCTTCTTTATTTGCCATTGGCATCTCCTACTTCTAACATCGTTCGGTATGAATGAATCGAACGTTCCGTTTTGGCGTGTTCCGCCCGAACGATGGCGATGATTTTATCGGCGGCGTTATGGACGTCGTCATTAACTATTATATAATCATACTTGTGCGCAAGCAAGAATTCTCGCTCGGCTTTATCCATTCGGTTGACGACGGTCGTTGGATCTTCGGATCCCCGGGATAGCAAACGGTTATACAAAGCTTCTCTGGAGGGAGGGGCGATGAATAAAAAGACCGCATCCGGCATTTTTTCTCTGACTTGCAAAGCGCCTTCCACTTCGATTTCTAAGACGACTTCGCTGCCCGCGTCTAAATAGGCATCGATTTTATCTTTGGGGGTGCCATAATAATGCCCAACAAATTCGGCATATTCTAAGAAGGCTCCCGCTTCAATGCGGCGTTCAAATTCCTCTTTGCTGACAAAATAATAATCGACCCCATCAACCTCACCCTCTCGTGGAGGCCGTGTGGTCATTGAGATCGAATATACAAAATCGTGTTCATCAAATTCAAAGAGAGCCTTTCTTACGGTTCCCTTACCGACTCCAGAAGGCCCACTGATGACAATCAATAATCCGCGCTGATTAAGCTTCATAAAGCCTCCTGTATGGTATATTTAAACATATCTTAACACGTTTTAACGGCTACTAAAAGCCTTTTTGCTCGTTTTTTCATTTCATTTACAAATTATTTTCATCCCCCCGAGGTTCTTTCATGACATTTACTGGGCTCACCCTGCATTATGCCAAAGATGATCTTGCTGGATACTTACCGGCTCGATTTCAAAAAATCCAGCAACTGTCTAGTGGTCAGTGGCTTTTTCACATGAAAGGTACTCAAAGTTTTAAATGGTACATCGACATCACCCCGCAGCACGCTAGAACGCACCGCACGGAACTTGATTTCCCCCATAAAGAAGGGCTTTCGACATTGGGCCAGCGGATGAAAAAGTGGTTTTTAAATGCCCGGTGCGTGGCGCTCACCCAATATGGCACGGACCGTGTGCTCGTCGCTGAAATTAAGGGGACCGATGAACTCTTTGAAAAGAAAACCTATTACATGGTCCTAGAATTTTTTG
>CBFHLD010000072.1:0-3683 GCA_965656585.1 Candidatus Izemoplasmataceae bacterium
GGCCACACTGGTGGTGACGTCGGTTTCATTGAGTTCAAACCCGTTCTCCCCGAGATTCACGATGGTTAAATTCGGATTCGATGCCACCACCGAAGTGGCGACTGGAAGTTCTGCGATCATCGCATCGGCAATGCCCGATGTGACTTGGGCGACGAGTGAGGGATAATCATTCAGCGGATCGAGCCGGTTGACCCCTGGGATTTGTAAGATGAGGTCATGTTGTAAGGTGCCGAGTTGCGCAATGACGTCTGCTCCCGAAAAATCACTGAGCGAAGTGGCACTGGCATAAGGTGAACTGGCATCCACGACTAAGACTTGAGCGCTTCTAAAGTAAGGGTTGGAAAAACTGACGACTTCCGCGCGTTCAGCCGTTGGGCTCATACCCGCAATGATTGCGTCAATCGTTCCACTGGTGAGCGCGGGGATGAGTCCGTCCCAGTCAATTTTGCGGACGACTAATTCTAACCCTAACTCTTCGGCTAAGAGCTGGGCAATTTCCACGTCATACCCATCGCAATAGGCATCCACGCCATCAATGGGTTCACCGGATACTTCCGATGTGGTCCAGTTATAGGGGGCATAATTACATTCCATGCCCACCACAAACGTATCGGTGCTTTCGCCGCAGGCGGCTAAGATGAAACTGGTGCTGATGATGCTTAAAAAGAGTAATGCTCTTTTCATAATGGTTCCTCCATGACATATTTCATAAAAAAAAGTGTCACGGCGGACACTAAATCAAAAGGTGTGATTAGCGCCTCTACCGAAGTAGGAGTCTTACACGTATTTCATGTAAGCCCATGATGCGTTTATGCCTAAACGGATCATTCGGCGATGATTGCCTTTCCTTAAGTTCTAAGCCTGCCGGCTCCCTTAAGTACTCATCTGCATCGCAGCCTCTAGTTATTTTTTTATGATTGGCATAAGATTAACGCGTTTATGACAAAGTGTCAACTAGAAAAATAAAAAAAAGATGGAGAAAGCGTTTTACTTCGCTTGCTCCATCGATTTCATCACTTGTCTCACTTGCTTTTCAGAAGGCTTACGGCCCATCTGGGTCAGCATGGCGCGAACCATTTTTTCATTGACCGGGGGATTTTTTTCTAAGTACCGTTTGAAAATATACTGAGAAATGAAATACCCAGCGACTGCGCCCGCGATTAAAGCAAGGACTAAATAAATAATAAATGCGAAGACTCCGATTGTCATATACGTTCACCTCTTTTGTAGTCTATAAGATATTGGCTGAACTTGCAAGATACACAAGCTAGATTATAAAGTTTTTAAACAAGGCCATTTCTCATTGCAAAACCCATCCGAACCCCCTACACTGAAAGTAACTCACCCAAGGAGGAGATTATGCCAAGACGGATTACGGATACATGCATCAATACCGGTAACTGTGTACCTGAATGCCCCGTGGACTGCATCAGCCCGGGTGATGACATCTATGTGATTGATGAAGACACTTGCATTGATTGTGGCGCCTGTGAAATGGTGTGCCCCGTGGATGCAATCATTGAAGTCTAAACACGGACACGAAGAAACGCCTAGAGGTATCGCCTCAGGCGTTTTTTTTATTAAAAAACGCGAAAGGGACTGTTTTCAGAACTCAATACTATGTCTAAGCCTTTGGCCTTGAACGCATGTGCGAGATCAGCTTTAAAGACATGTTCGGCAAAATGGCTCATATCTACGCCAATGATTCCGGCAGTTTCCATGTCTAATGCCGTATGATGCTTGATATCTCCGGTCATGAATAGATCGACCCCAGATTCAAGTGCATAACTTAAATCATCCGAACCCGACCCGCCCGAAAGCGCAATGCGTGATACGGGGGTATCTAAGGCATGAGACGTCACTAAAGTCACCTGAGGGACATCGAACGCTTTTTTCACGTGGCGCATGAAATCACTGAGTGGCATTTCGTCAACCGTCCCGGTCCTGCCAATCCCATGACCAGGGGCATCCGGATTTAACACTTCTACATCCTTTAACCCCAATAAATCAGCCATCACGCCGTTCATCCCTGGCATCCCGACATCATAGTTGGTATGCGCGGAATAAACGGTAATATCACGGCGAATCAAGGTTTCAATCAGCTTGGCTTCCGGTGCATTCAAATCCATGGATTGCAGGGGATGAAAGATTAATGGGTGATGCGACACAATAAAGTTCACATCTTTATGGATCGCCTCTTCCACCACAGCGGGGGTCACATCAAGAGTGAGCATAATCTTTTTAATGGCCCGGTTTAAATCACCAACTTGAAGGCCTACATGATCCCATTCAAAGGCATCGCTTTCTGGGTAGTTGGCATCAAAATAGGCTTTAATATCATGACCAGTCATCTAAAATCTCCTTGAGATAGGTGGCTTTTCGCTCCATGGCTTCCGGTTTTTTATCACTGGGTATTTGATCCAGTAAGGTATTTAAAAACGCGAAATCTTTTTCCAGTAGTTCTTTATAACTTGGATTTTTCTTTTCGATTAAGATGCGGCCAAAGAGCCGTTCTTTCTCACTGAGGCGGTCGCACCCTTTTTTAAGCAGTAAAGAAATATACGGGATATCTTTATCCACGGTAATCATCTCATCGACAATCATCCATGGCATAAGTTCGGTAAACGCCCGAATACTGGAAACTTTATTGGTGGGTTGAATGATCAAAGTCTCCACATTTTTCAGTGAATCTTTGAGCAACATGGATTGAATGAGACTTCCCCCTAATCCGGCAATCGTCACCACATCGACATCCTCTTTGAGTACTTCTAGCCCATCGCCTTCTAAAACGCTCACGTGAGCGTCTAAGTCCGCGTCTAAAATACGCGTTTTAGCAACTTTTAAAGGCCCGGGTTTATTATCGCTGGCATAGGCTTTTTGGATGCTGGTGCGTTTGATTGCTTGCATGGGAAGTTTCGCATGATCCGTCCCCACATCGAGTAAAACTTTATGGCCATCGATCCAGGGGAGTAAGACGTCTAAGCGGTTCATTACCGACCGCTCATGAAGTCTTTGAGCTTTTTCGAACGGGAAGGATGGCGGAGTTTTCTTAAGGCTTTGGCTTCAATTTGGCGAATCCGCTCGCGGGTAACGCCAAATTCTCTTCCGACTTCTTCAAGGGTACGCGTTCTTCCGTCTAAAAGACCAAACCGCATCCGTAAGACTTTTTCTTCCCGGTCGGTGAGGGTTTCTAAGACGTCATCGAGTTCTCTTTTGAGCATCTCTTTGGAGGTGAATTCAAGCGGTGTGAGGGTATCTTGATCAGGAATAAAATCGCCTAAGGTGGAATCTTCTTCTTCCCCGACAGGGTTTTCTAGAGAAATGGGTTCTTGGGCGACTTTTTGAATGATCTGGACTTTTTCGACGGTGATTTCCATGCGTGCGGCGACTTCTTCCGGGGTGGGTTCACGTCTTAATTCTTGAATGAGTTGACGCTGGGTCCGCACGAGTTTATTAATTGTTTCCACCATGTGCACGGGAATCCGGATGGTCCTCGCTTGATCGGCAATGGCGCGGGTGATGGCTTGGCGAATCCACCACGTCGCATAGGTTGAAAACTTAAAGCCTTTCGTATGGTCAAATTTCCCGACTGCTTTCATCAGTCCCATGTTGCCTTCTTGGATGAGGTCTAAAAACTGCATCCCCCGGCCCACGTATTTTTTCGCAATCGATACGACCAACCG
>CBFHLD010000073.1:0-3481 GCA_965656585.1 Candidatus Izemoplasmataceae bacterium
TGGACGATAAAGCGGTGGGCGCTTTTACGCCGGACACTCAAACGGGTGGTTTTGATTTGTTTGAGTTCAATTTCGTACGCTTGGTGCTCAAAAATCATGCGAATACCACGTCAATGAGTTGAGCAAAGGGCGTCATGACTTTGTCTAAAAAGAGATTGAAATCATCCACTTGCGAATCACTGCCCACTTCATCGCTGATCGCTTTGAGTCCGACAAACGGAATGCCGTGTTCAGCCGCGACTAAGGCTATGGCGGCCGCTTCCATTTCGGCGGCTTTAATGCCTTTAACACGGTCTAAGATGGGATAGATGGTATTTAAGTCTGTGACGAATTGGTCGCCCGTGATGACATGCGCTTTTTCTAAGGGAATGCCTAACCGTTCAGCTGCATCTAAAAATGCGTCGATATAGGACTTATCGCCTTTAAATACCGGAGGTTTGGCAGGGTATTGACCCCTGACATAGCCAAATGCAGTCACATCCACATCGTGGAATAACACTTTTCTTGCGACGATTAGATCGCCTTTTTTCGCATTGACGCCGCCGGCAACCCCAATATTTAGAATCACATCCGGTTTGCCTTTTACAATTAAACGTTCAGTGGCAATGGCCGCGAGGGGTTTTCCCACCCCACTGATGATAACTTTGAAAGACCCATCATCCGATATATAAAAAGGATCTTCATAATGAAAAGACCCCTTATAGTGGCGTTTAAACACGTCAAATTCACTTTCTAATGCAAACACGAGCCCTTTAATCATCGCGTGACCTCATTGAAAAAAAGAATGACTCGCATTCTTTTTTTAGTAGACTTTTTCAATCGTGACGTGCACTTCCTTATTGGAATGCGTTTTGACGACTTTCGAATCGCCCTCTTTAGCGCCAATGATGGCTCTCCCGATGGGGGATTCATTAGAGATCATATTTTGAAACGGATTGGCCTCTAAGGAGCCGACAATGGTGTAATCAACGGGCGCTTGATCGTCCAGTTTTAAACTCACTTTACGGCCAATGTGAATGGCTTTTCCACGTTTCGTATTTTTGATTAAGGTGTAATTCTTTAAAATGTTTTCGATTTCTTTGATGCGACCTTCGATTCGGGCTTGTTCTTCTCTGGCCGCATCGTAATCGGCATTTTCCGAGAGGTCACCTTGGGCTCTGGCTTCTTTGAGGGCTTCTAAGTTTTGATCACGCTCAACAGTTTTGAGCTGATCGAGTTCTTTAGTTAAGGCATCGAGCCCGGCTTGTGTTAGTTGATATTTATTATTTTCCATGAAAACTCCTTTTGTGTATTATTATAATCGATTTGGGCCAAAAGCACTATGCAAATGGCTTGGAAACGGGCGTGATAATGGCAATACCATCGCCTAAGGCAAGTGTTTCAACGTGCCATTTAGGGTCGGCTAAAAGCCATGTCATGAACGCGTCGTGCTTCGCTTCTAAGGATTCTCTTGAAGCGGAGTGCGGAGCGTTTTTAATGCGGGATAAATGAATGTTGTCAATCAGCATAAATCCCATAGGATTTAACACGGGGTAAAACCGTTCAACCAGAGCTTGTTGCTGGGACTTAGACGCATCGAGTAATATGCCATCGTACGTTTTAACGGGGTAAAACCGATGCGCATTTTCATGATAGACATGGATTTGAGAAGATAAACCCAGTGATGCAAAGAGTTGAAAGGCTTTTTGGGCAGCATCGGCGTTTTTTTCCACTGTATCAATCTTCATCGACGGTCGCTTTAAAGCCAGCCAGGCTGACGTTTCACCGAATCCAGTCCCAATTTCTAAAAACGATTGAGCACTGTGGCGCTCACACAGCGTTTTTAAATGCGCTCGAACATCATCTTTAAGCGGAGTCGCATAAAGCGCATGATCAGTCGTGAGCGTGTCCATCATCTTCTAAAAACGTATTGAGTACTTCTTCAATCATGTCAAATTCTTCGTCGGTTTCAATGGCGGATAATTGACCCCCATCTTTTTCTTCTTCATTAAATGAAGCCGCAAATACTTCGTCTGAATCCCCAGGTTCTTTGTATACCACATAGGATTTATTTAGTTCATCGGAGTGAAACGTGAGAACAATTTCAAAAATTTGGGTATCCCCATTTTCATCGATGACTTCGAGTCTTTTCTCTTCGGGAATGTCAAATTCAAACGGAACGTCAAAATCTTTCATACAGATCCTTTCGATGCGAGATAATCTTGCAATAATATGGCGGCGGAATATTGATCAATTTCTGCGGCTTGTTGCTTTTTAGATAGGCCTTGAGCTTCCATATAATATGAGGCCATTTTGGTGGTGAAACGCTCATCAAATAATACCACAGGTATCGCGTTTTTTTGGCCAATCATTTTCTTTAATCGCTTGGCTTGTTTCGCCTGTGTTTTGATTTCACCGGCTAAGGTTATGGGATAACCAATGACGAGCTCTTCGACTTTTTCTTGCTGGATGAGTTGGATGATTTCATCGGTAAGGGTGTCATAGACCAGGGTTTTAAAATGGATGTTTTTGAGGCCTCTTGCGAGTTTTCCCGTCGGATCAGACACGGCCACCCCACACGATTTAGTGCCTAAATCAAGCGCCATGACTTTCAATAGAGTCGCTCCTTGAGAGCTTGAATGATGGCCTCTTTTTGGGTAATATCTTTGGCCCCTGCTTGGGCAAACTGAGGATTCCCACCGCCCCCACCGCCAGCCATCTGAGCCATTTCTTTGGTGAGATTTCCCGCGTGGATTTCTTTTTCGTTCGTTTTAATGACAATCATCAATTTATCCGTCACATTAAGTGCCGCTACGGTGCCTTCTAACCGGACAAAAAGTTCATCCACCAAGGTTTTGAAGGCATTGGCATCAAGACCTTCACTGGCAAAGACTAAGCGTTTGCCCGAGGCCTCTTTTAAATAGCCATCCAAATCACTCACAGCGGCTTCAGCTCGTTTAGCTTTAAGGGTTTTTTCAAAAGTTTTAAGCGCACTTTGTAAACGTTCGGTATGAGCTCTAAGATTAATGATGTCTTGATACGAGTGCTCAAGCATAGGACGTTTCGGCCAAGCGGGGGTAAGCCCGTATTCCAGACCGTCGTTTTTGAGGGTCAAAGCTTTATCTTCCAATGTTTTTAAAGCGTCTAAGTAGCCTTTTATATAGTGTTCATACCGGCTCAACGCATCTTTCACCAGCCCCATAATCCGGTAAATCCCGGATCCTTTCGATTCAATGCTTACCAGGGCATATCCGCCGATGTTCTTGGTATTAGCCACATGGGTTCCCCCGCATAAATCAAGGGTAACTCCCATATCCACCATTCGTACATCCCCGGTGTATTTTTCACCAAACTCCGCAGTCGCACCGCGTGACTTAGCCTCTTCTAGTGAGGTGATGGTGGTCTTGACGGGATGCGCTTCTTGGATATTTTGATTGGTGTTTTTTTCAATGGCTAAAAGCGTTTCATCGCTCAGTAACTGGTCACTTGAAAAATCAAATCG
>CBFHLD010000074.1:0-3441 GCA_965656585.1 Candidatus Izemoplasmataceae bacterium
CTTATAAATCCTTATCCAAAGACATCATCACCGCCATCGATCAAGCTATCAAGCAGACATTCGGTGAAACGCACGCAGGCCCCTTATTCGCAAAAGGCTATCAGACGATGCGTAAAGTCGGACGCTTTTTAGTCTATGACCCGCTCACGCTTAAACGTAAGCTCATTGGGTTTTTTGAATCGTATCAAAAACCCAAAAGCACGTACTTTCAAGATCTCTCCCATGCCCAAAACACGGATGACTTTGATTACTTAAATCTCAGTCAAACCCCCTGGCATCACCCAGTGACGAACGCTACCTTAGATGACTCAGTGTTGGAGATCTATGAAAAAGCCTTGAGTCTTTCTCACACGTTTATTCAAGCGGCGAAGGATAGTTATCACAAGAAAAATACGAACGGCTTAGCCAATGTATTAACCAATGCGTCTTATGACACGGGGATCGATTGTGACAGTGAACAAGTGATGCGTCATTTTTTAGATTACCGGACTCAATTAAAAGAATAAAAAAAGCCATCACTTACCTTTAAAGTGATGGCTTTTAAATTATTCATCCAGTAAAACTTCTTGTTTTTCCGGCTTCACAAAGGCTAAAAGGATGGCCCCAGCCGCTAAAGGTCCCATGAGGACTAAGACCGCACTGTTGATGCCTAAGGCACTAATCGCGATTCCCAGTAAGAATGGGGAGATAATGCCTGAGAACTTTCCAAAGACTGAGAAGAAGCCAAAGAATTCATTGGCTTTATCCATCGGCAACATCTTCGCGAAGTAACTCCGTGAAATGGACTGGATACCGCCTTGGGCAGACCCAACTAAGACGCCGACGACCCACATCAGATAGACCGTGTCTTCATTGATTAAGAAGGTTAAGAAGATGGTGGTCGCGTAGATGAAAATCCCAAAATAAATCATCCGTTTTCCGCCGAACTTCTTGGTGGCCTTCCCGTACAGGATGGCCGAAGGGAATCCAATCAGTTGAACTAAGATGACCACACCCAGTAAAGTGGTGACCCCAACGCCAAGCTCCGTCCCAATGGTCGTCGCAAGCCTTATGACTGTATTGACCACGTCAATATATAAGAGATAGGCAAACATGAAAATGAAGATGTATTTATATTGGCTGATTTCTCTAAACGTTTTCCAGATATCCCCAAGTGCATCGCGGACCGGCCGTGCGGGTTTTTCTAAAATATAGGTTTGATCGACATCTTTGAGTAAAGGAATTGTGTAATACGCCCACCAGCTTAAGGCTAAGACAAACGCAAAGACAATGGATAGATATTCCAAAGAACTATCTAAGAATCCTAAGGTGACTAAGGCGTAAGGAATAATCCCAATCATAAAAGGCACCATCGATCCGATATACCCCCAGCCAAACCCGGCCGAAGAGACTTCATCCATCCGTTCTTCTGAGGCCACATCCATTAAGAACGCATCATAGACTACGTTACTCATGTTATAGCCAAAGGATGAAATGAAGAAGATGACGAGTAAAGTAATGTAATTAAGTCCCGGGATAATCAGCCCAAAGCCCCCAATCAGTCCAAAGGATAAAAAGACTTTAAAAAAGCGTTTTTTATTCCCATCGTAATTGGCTAATGCCCCGACAACCGGCGAAGATATCGCCACCGTTAAAGCAATTCCCGCAGTCACAAAGGAAAAGATTTGTGTGCGGTTATCAATGCTTGATGCCACCGTTTGGTAATAAAGCGGCAGTAACACCGTCACAATGGTTAAGATGTAAGCACTATTAGCCACGTCGTATAAAATCCAAGAGCGTTCTTTATGCGAAAAACCTTTCAGTTTAAACATGGAAACCTCCTTGTGGTGCACTAGCGTTATTATAAAGCAATTTATGTAAATTCCATGTAAATTGTTTTAATAATCACCAAGCATTTTTTCCAACCTTTTATTCATGCAGGCTTATACTAAACGTTCAAGGAGGCTGTTCATGAAAATTACTGGAAACCACCACGTCACAGCGATCACCTCAAGCGCCGAAAAAAATTATCACTTTTTTACCCGCATCCTAGGCATGCGCCTCGTTAAAAAAACCGTCAATCAAGACGACATTCAAACCTATCATATGTTTTATGCGGATGAAGCCGGCACGGCCGGTACCGATGTCACTTTTTTTGATTTTCCAAACATTCAAAAAGGCATCCACGGCACCGATGAAATCGAACGCATCGGGATGCGTGTCTGGTCCAATCAAGCCATTGATTACTGGGAATCAAGGTTTAATGAACTAGATATTTCCTTTGAACGCTTTACCATCTTTAATCAAGAAGCCTTAAACTTTGAAGATGAAGACGGCCAGCGCTACGCACTATATTCCGATGAAGGCTTAAACTTAGATCCAGTCGGTGTTCCGTGGAAAAAAAGCCCCGTCCCCGCGGAGTTTCAAATCTTAGGCCTTGGGCCGATGACCTTAACGGTCTCAGAACCTGAAAAGATGGATCACGTTTTGACTCACCATTTAGGCTACAAGAAAATCCAAGAAGAAGGCAAAAGAATTCTCTATGAAATTGCGCCAGGCGGTAATGGGGCGAGAGTCATTGTCAAACACTTAGAAGGATCACGCGGCATGCAAGGTTATGGGACTGTGCATCATACCGCCTTTAAGATTAAAGATAAAGACGCCCTCGATGCTTGGGCGAATTACTTCACCTCCATTAAAGCGCCCCATTCAGGCTATGTGGACCGGTTTTATTTTAAGTCTTTATACACGAGACTTTATCGACCCATCCTCTTTGAACTGGCCACGGAAGGCCCAGGCTTTATCGATGATGAAGAATCTTATGACACCCTTGGTGAAGATTTGGCGCTTCCGCCTAAACTTCGTCCGATGAAAGAAGAAATTAAGAAAATGGTGCGGCCGATTGATACGTCTAAGTAAGTTACTTTAGAACAAAAAAAAGCAATGTGGAATTTCCACATTGCTTTTTAATTCATTTAATCTTCTGGGACGTAGGCTTCTGCCCATCGTAAGTAAGGGAACCCAGTATTTTTGTTTGGGTCAATGACCCATATACTTGTCGAGTTTGTTGAACTGATATCATACCCTGCGTTGCTAAATGTATCAATAGCTGTCATCGAGATTGTAGATAGAACAGAGGGTGTTCCGTTAATGACAGGAGTACCCCGTATATTTCCAATGTTGATATTATCTATAACTGATCCAGTTAAGTAGTAAACGCTAGTAAATGTTATAGTTGGACTTTGAAATTGAATTTCACCTATTATTCCACCTAAATCATCATTTCCTGTAACAGAACCAGCATTATAGCTATTTTCGATGTCTATAAACACGGCATTATTATCAAATAATCCTATAAGTCCTCCAATATTTTCGTTTCCTTCTATGTCTCCGATGTTATATGAATCACTCACATTTAAAATTAGCGAGCTACTAGTCGTAGCATCATAAATATGTCCTACG
>CBFHLD010000075.1:0-3383 GCA_965656585.1 Candidatus Izemoplasmataceae bacterium
ACTTGATCGGTCGCATCACTCATGACCTCCGGCCACGCCCAAACACTCATCACAATAAATGCGATGAGCAGGAGGGAAACATAGCGTTTTTGGTTGGTTAAAAAATTCATCATAAACATCCTTAAGGGGCCACCACTTGATTGGCGATACCCAGTATGATGTCACCGGTGTAATCCGCATCATAAAATAAGTTGGCAAGTTCAATGAAGAAATAATAGGTTTTGTCATTCCCTCGTTCATTGGTCCAAGACGGTTCTTCACGAATCGTAATAAAGGTATCGGTATCATCAAGTAACACAATTTCATTTTCGCGGTATGACCCTGTGGTATCAACACCCAAACGGAATTTTTGTTCAGTAGTCGCATCAAACAGTTCTGCGGTTAATGAAGCACCGGTATAGCTTTGATTGCTTCGGGTAACTTCGATGACACCATCAGAGCCGACGCCAGTGCCTGTCGCGGTCCAAAATGGTTCACTTTTAGCCGTTAAAATGTGATTACTATTTGAAATAAAAGTAATTCCAGAAAGCGACACCACTTCTTCGTCTTTAAACTGTATACTCGGTGAAAGATCGGTCCATACTAAGGATGCGCCACTTGGCACAATGGTCTCCCCGTAAAAATCCATATTATAACGGTCAGAGACTTGAATGGATGTTCCCGTGGCCACGGGAGAGTTATCCGACTGAAGGGTCACCGCACTGGTCGTTCCACTGTTAATTTGTTCAGATGCCACGAAACCTTGAATGGTTCTCGCATCGTCAATTCTCGCCCCAAATCGCCACTGAGACCTTGTGGCTTCCCGCGCGACTTTAGAAATTTTAAATTCAACTTCAAATGTAAACGTATCACCGGGAATGGCAGAGCCTGAAATCGCTGGGACAGTAGAATTAATGACTTCCCAGGTTAAATCAGACCCAACTGAAGCTTCACTCACAATATGAAACCCTGCATCAGGTAGATCCGCTGAAGCCCCCGTGGTGATTCCTGCGGCGGAGTTGACCGCCGCTGATGTGGCGGTGTTTTCCCAGCGCATGATGAGCGCATCGCCGGATATCGAAGTCGTGGTAACTTTATTAAATTCTGCTTCTAAAGCACTCAAAGATGTGGGCTGAGGATCCACGTAATACATGATAATATCGAGCTTTTTTATGTCTGATAAACCATCGATGTCTTGAATTTCGAATTTGATTGAGTACGTGGTATTCGGCACCAAGGTTGACCCATTAGTAGACGGGCCTTCGAATGATTCAAACGTCGGGGCATTGTTATAGCCCACCACATCAAAGGTGCCGTCTTGTCCGTCCGATTGAGCCTGAATATTTCCGTAATCCAGATGCGATAGTATCAAAAAAGCGAGAATATTTAACGTGATAAAAAAGCTCATCACCAGCGTGAGTTTTTTCATTATGAACCTCCCGATTCCGGATTTGTGATGGGATCGGTCATTTTATTATTCACTAAGAATATGATCTCTCCGTTGTAGGTCGCATTTTGAAAACTTTGCGAGATGGCTAAATGAACTGTGAATTCTTCGGCCACCCCAGCTTCTGTGGTTTGCACGTCAAAATCATCCACCAGTTGGCTTTCTGAGGTTAAATTTGGCGCGGAAACATCAAAGGCGCCTTGGGTGATGTATTTCAGTCCAAACGCTTGGGGACTGACCCCACTGGATACCGCGTTGTCTGTGACCAAAACGGCATTATCAACGGCAATGGATGTATTGGTGGCTTGCCATCTTGGGACGGCGGATATTTGCATTTCAAAAGGACCATTCGATAAAAATGTGATGGCACCGGTCGTTGCACTGTTTTCAGAGAAATCAGAGCCCGGTTTTAAAGTGCCCCAGTCTAGGGACTGACCGTTTGGGAGTTCGACTTCTCCGTAAAAGGCCATATTAAACGAGGCTGGTGTGGCATTGGCAGGATCAGAGTCACTCATCCCCACATCCGCAAAAAAGTTCGATTCCGTAATGCCCGTTGCGGTGAGTGAATCAATGATGTTAAACCCAATGTGCCATTCTTGATCGTTACTTTGTGGACTCACTTTTGAAAATTTAAACGTCACTTCAAAGGTCACGCTCTCCGATGTCACATTCAATGCGGGCGCGGTAGAATTTACCACTTCCCATGAGACTGCGCTGGATGTATTGTGGACAAAGAATG
Source organism: Candidatus Izemoplasmataceae bacterium (assembly GCA_965656585.1). Lineage (GTDB taxonomy): Bacteria > Bacillota_I > Bacilli_A > Izemoplasmatales > Izemoplasmataceae > JAGYII01. The sequence goes on from CBFHLD010000075.1 coordinate 2,166, forward strand.
CATTGTTATGGGTATCGCGCTGCCATTTAATGACAGCCCCGGTTCCCGTATTGGGCGTTGAATCGGTGGTCGCGATGACCGCCCCATTGGTCAGTCCTGACCCTGAAATATTGTAATAAAGGCGCAATTCAACACTTTCGATATCTTGAAAGGTGTCACGGTCATGCAGATCAAATTCGACTGTATAATCTTGTTGGGGAATCAAATATTCATAGGACTCGATGGGCCGTGCCACGGCCACTTCGGTGGTAATAGATGCAGGCGATGACGTTTCATCTACCACTTCAATGATGTTACCGACGTTTGTGCGGTCTTCAAGGGTAAATTTGGTGAGCGTCACAGGATTGTTGTATCCTTCCGATTTGAACTCACCATCTACGGTGTCATCATCGGCGGTATTCGCGGTCACCACTTGATCACTTAGCACCGAATGCATGATGAAAAATGTGCCTAGAAAAATAGAAGACACGGTGAATATATAAAAAGCTAACTGAATCCATTTATTGAATTGTCTAACCATAAAAGCTCCTTGGCAGATTGGGTTTAATTATCGATACCAATATCCGGCATACGCCATGACCCATACGGCCACCGATTTCTGTTAGGCCATTGGATACCGTATCCTATCGCGTTGTAAAGGGTACCCCCACGGCGAATTGAACCTGGATATAAATAAGCGTCATTGTTTAACGAATAGTCAATAAAGTCTTTTGAGGTTGAATTAATTTTTGTACTCGCATTGGGCTGATACACCCCGATAAAATAATAATTATTTCTGTAAATGTAGCGATCAACAGGGATACGTGTATATTCACCCGGTATGACATCTACAAAGCTAGTCACAGTAACTCGACTATCCACAACACCGTTACTAGATACTTTAAAAATCCCACCTTTGAGTGTGCCCCCTTGAGCTTTGACCACAATATTGTCCACATAAACCGTTCGCTGGGGAGAAAAGAAATACCCAATCCAAGTCTGTCCAAAATCATAATAAGACGTTGCATCTAAACTAATCCCATCGTGTAGATAGTCAAATATACGATGATCTGGCTCAGGAGGTCTTTCTAAAGTTCTTTCTAATTTCGACCCATTGACAATGGTCTCGCCGTTCCCTGCATCAGTGATTTTGTTGATGCCTGAACCACTTACCGTGACTTTAATGGTGTCGGTTCCACCAATTCCAGTCAACATTTCCGACATACGGATGATGAGTCG
>CBFHLD010000076.1:0-3317 GCA_965656585.1 Candidatus Izemoplasmataceae bacterium
CCGATAGGGCAAGTGAAACCGGTAAAATCATTAAATTCAATTTAGACACTGAAAGCGTAGAAACCTTCGGGGAAGACTTTTTAATCAACCCCACCGGAGTGTACGTGAGGGACGGTCGCATCTATGTGGCCGACCGCGGAAATAATGCGGCGTATCAGCTGGATGAAAACGGCGCGATTGTCGTCACGTATACCAAACCAGATTCACCCCTCTTTGGCGATGATGCCTTTCAACCGAGAAAAATACTCGCCGATGCCAGAGGGAATGTCTACATCCTTAATAATGGATCGAGAGGCCTGGCCCAATTTACCAATGACAACGAATTTTTAGGGTACTTTGGGACTAACCAAGTCTTTGCATCGTTAAGAACCGTCCTTCAATACTTCTTCTTTACCGATGAACAACGCGCCAATTTATTTTCGCTCACCCCACCGGAAGTCTCCAACATGGCCATTGATGAACGCGGTCTCATCCACACCGTTTCTTTAGGGGTGGAAGACACCGGCGTCAAACGCCTGAATATTAACGGTGATAACTTACTCGGACCCGTCGTTCACCGCGCCAACTTGTTAGATGTTTATGTCGGTCCCATTGGAAATATTTATACGATTTCTGGGGACGGCTATATTTATGAATACGACCGGGAAGGCAATTTACTCTTTGCCTTTGGCGGCCAAGATGAATCCAATCAGATTCAAGGGCTATTTAACGTGCCTTCTTCGCTTGCCGTGGATGATTCATTTACCATTTACGCGCTCGATCAAGCCGAAGGTGAACTGAATATTTATTTACCGACGGCCTTTTCTGATCTCGTCCACGAAGCCTTATCGCTGTATCAAAACGGAAACTACGCCGCGTCTGAAGAGCCTTGGAAAGAAGTCCTCAAACAAAACGATCTCTTTGACCTCGCGCACATTGGACTGGGCAATGCGTATTATTCCCTCGGGCGCTTTGAAGAAGCCTTAGAAGAATTTGATATTGCGCGGTACCAAAGTGGGTATAGTGATGCATTTTGGGAAGTCAGAAATGCGTTTCTTTTAGAAAACGTTGGAACTTACGTACTCATTTTCTTTTTAGTCATGATTATTTATGTGATTAATTTACGGCTTAAGTTCATGCATGTCGTGACGGACCCCATCAAAAAAGGCATTAGCTGGGTCCGGAAAAAATCACGGACGCTGGATGAAATCCTCTATGTCTTTAGATACTTAAGAAATCCCGCCGATGCCACGTATGAAATCAAACGAAAAAATCGGGTCAGTATCCTTTCAGCGACGTTACTCTTACTCATTTATTTTGGGTTTTATGTCTTTTACATTTATGAACTCGGTTTCTTATTTAACCCCAGAGACGTCTCAGAAATTAATCTATTAGAAGAAATTCTCCGTATCTTTTTACCGCTCTTACTGTTTGTCTTTGCCAATTACTTAATCGGATCGATTAGAGAAGGCGAAGGGCGCTTAAAAGATGTCTACATTACAACCATTTTCTCGGTGACTCCTTACTTTATCGTTTTACCGTTTTTAGCCATCTTATCCCAAGGCCTTACCTTTAATGAAGCGTTCCTCATTCAGTTTGTCCAGTTCATTGGACTCTCACTCAGTGTGGTGTACTTCTTCTTTATGGTGAAAGAGACGCATTATTATTCATTAAAAGAAACCACGGCGTCCATCCTCATCAGTTTCTTTACGATGCTGATGCTGCTTTTAGGGTCTTTCATCATTTACATCTTACTCTCGGAACTTGCTACATTACTCGTTGATCTTGTCTTGGAGGTGTTCTACCGTGTTTAATGTTATAAAAAAAATCGCCCTCTTAGGCCTGGTCGGAAGCGCCCCCTTTGTGATTGCGAGCAGAGAGACGGAAATGCCTTCGCAAGTGGAACTCCCTGAATATTTAGAAGACCGTCAACTTTCCAGTTCCCAGTACACGCAAGTGGATGATTTAAGTGAGGTGGATGAAGCCTTTTATATCCCCCTGAATGCATCCGATGCCTTAATTGAAGAAAATGCATCTTTAAGACTTTATTTCAATGCAGAAACCACCACATTTAAAGTTGAAAACATTGAGAGTGGTTATGTCTTTGCTTCATCCATTGAAAACCCCAATGCGGGAACATTTAATGGGCTCTTAGAAAGTGCCGTCGGACTTGATTTCATCCGGACTGACCGTAACTATGACCTGAGAGAAAACGTCGGACTGAATGAAACCATCCACACCGTGGATGCGGCGGCTATACCTAACGGTTTAAGCCTAGATATCGAAGTCGGGGGCTTTTGTGCCACCCGGGCGTGTGAACGTTTATACCCCGCGTATCTAGCCGGGAATTATACCTTAGAAGAAATGCTGGACGTGGGTTTCACCAACATCGATATCGCTTTTCAAATGAATGTCACCTTAGAAGATAGCGGCGTGCGGGTGGAAGTTCCCTATGAAAGCATCATAGAAAACGGAGAATTCGTCCGCCTCGCAAGTCTCATTTTACTGCCTGGGTTTGGCGCCACAGAAATGGATTTTATCCCCGGTTATATGATGATACCGGATGGGGCCGGGGCGCTGATTCGCTATGAAGATAACCAAGGGGCTTTCTTAAGTCCTTATCAAGCCCCCTTTTATGGGGGTGACTTAGGAATTCCTTCCAGTCGTTTGAATGTATCCAATTACGAGTTATCCCTGCCCGTTTTTGGGGCAGTACACGGGGTATATCAACAAGGCTTTTTAGGGTTCATTGAATCGGGAGACTTAAGCGCCAGGCTGATGGTCTATCCAAACGGAACCTTAAATCAACCGTATAACCTGATGTTTGCAAAATACGATTACCGGCGAATCTACCGACAAAGTTTTACCACCGATGGGTCTTCTGGGGCCCCCAGGGAACTCCAAACCCTGTTTTCCGATATTGCGGTCACCTATCAACTCTTAGCAGGCGACGATGCCCACTACGTCGGGATGGCTCATGCCACCCGTGAGCGGCTAGGGCTTACCCCCACCACGCAAAGTGAAGTTCCCTTACATCTGACCTATCTCATGGCCGACAGTGAAGCCTCTTTCTTTGGGGCCACGCTCGTTGAAATGAGCACCACCGATGCCGTATTAAATATGCATCAACGTTTTGTGGATGCGGGAATCCCGCTGATGGATGTGGCTCTCATGGGCTGGAACGATGGTGGGTATAGTGGTCATTTGCCGGTTTCATATGACACCGAAAATAGTTTAGGACGCCCGAGAGAATTCGAAGCCCTTTTTGAAGCATTAAAAGAAACCGGTGAGGTTTCACTCGTGAATGATTATCTATTTGCCGGAGAAGCCTCGGATGC
>CBFHLD010000077.1:0-3148 GCA_965656585.1 Candidatus Izemoplasmataceae bacterium
TGGGCAGGGACGCTTTGAGGAATTCCGGCATCCATGGAAATTTGCCGGGCGAGGTTCATGCCAAGTCCAGCGGGTAAAATATTTCCGATGACGAGTTCATCCACCGTGGATGGATCGATTTTGTTACGGTTTAAGATGTCTTTGACGACGGCCGCGCCATAGACGCGTGGATGGAGATTGGACAAGGTGCCAAGAAATGACCCAATGGGGGTTCTTCTGGCGTCAATGATGTATACTTTTTGCATGGAGAGCCAACCTTTCATAAGCGGTGATTTGTGATTTTTAGGGGGGGCGTTTATACTTGAGTTAATGAATTTTGAGCGGGTGATGATTTTGTGAATATATATTCATAAGGTGAATGTATATTCATATCATAATGGCAAACGCTTACATAGTCAAGTCAGAAACGAGGAAAATATGCTCGAACAAATCAAACATCCCACCACACGGAACGGGAAAGCCACCTTTAACCTCATATTAAGAGCCGCAGAGATGCTCTTTTTAGAAAATGGCTATCACAAAACCACGGTGGCCGATATCACAAAAAAAGCAGGCGTAGCCGCGGGGACGTTTTATCTGTATTTCCCCAGTAAGATATCGCTTTATCAACATCTTCTTTTAGATATCTCCCATACCATCCGAAAAGAAATTGCTTCCCGTATTAAAGAGAAGGACTCACGGAGAGATAAAGAAAAAGAAGGCATCAAGGCCTTCTTGGAATATGCGATCAAAAACCCGCATATGTATAACATCATCTGGGAATCGTTTTACATTGACCGCGCTTTATTTAGAGAGTATTATGAATCCTTTTCCAAACGTTACGTGAAAGGTTTATTAGACGCTCAAACCAACGGTGAAGTCGCCGATGTAGATTTAGAAATTGTTTCGTATATCCTCATGGGGATCACCAACTTTGTCGGCCTCAAGCTCATCTTAGACTTGGGCGATCATCCCCATACCGTTGATAAGGTCGTTGAGACCATCATCACCATTTTAGATCACGGATTATTCCAACAAAAAACAGCGCGTTAGGCGCTGTTTTTTATGGCTTCTAATTTTTGCTTCTTCTTCGCTTCTCTGAGTTTTTTCACACGCGGTTCAAAGCTGATGCGCTGGTAGAATATCGCCCCAACGCCTGCGATCACGAAATTACTGATTAAGATGCCATACCAAATCCCACTGGGACCGAGATCGGTAAATTCTCTGAATAATAAAATGATGGGAATGCGGAGGCCCCAGAGTCTAATGACGGCGAGTAAAAACGAATACCGGGTGAATCCGGTTCCATTGAACGTCCCAATAAACGTTTGAAAGACGCCCATCAAGGGTAAAGCAATTAAGATATAAAATAAATATTCCACCGATAAGGCGAGCGCCACCGGATCATCTTGAATGAACAGTCCCACAATAAAGGACCTTAACGGCAACATAATCATGGCTCCAGTAAACAGAATCGATGTGGTTAAAATGAGCGCTTTTTTAAAAACTTCACGGGCTCTTTCTTTTTGCATCGCCCCGATGTTTTGACCGACAAACGCACTGATCACACTGCCCATGGCGAGCACGGGAAGTAACACGAGTGTGGTAATCCGGTTACCGATGCCAAAGGCGGCCACGGTTGGAACGCCAAACGCATAAATGAGTGAATTGATGACCCCAAAGCCCACGGCAGTTAATGATTGGCCGAATGAGGCAGGGACCGCGACTTTAACGATCAAGCCCATGGCTTTAAAATCCGGTTTTAACGCTTTGATGTTTAAACGAATCCCGGTTTTGGCAAAAAATAACCGGTGAATCGCAAACGGGAGTAACAAATAATTCCCCAGCACCGTCGCGTACGCGGCGCCTGGAACCCCGAGCCCTAAGACTTGGACAAAAATCGGGGAGAAAATGCTATTAAGGATGAGTGCTGCACCCCCGATATACACAGGGGATAAGGTATCTCCCGTGGATTGACGGACCGCTAAAAGCGCAAAAAACGTGAAGACATAGGGAAGTTCAAAGGCTCTGATTTGAATGTAAGCCACGGTGTTTTCAAACACATAGCCTGTCGCTCCCATCGCAGAGACAATCACGGGCGCTAAAAAGTAAGCCATGGCGGTAAAGATGGCCGCCGCAATCATCGCCACCCACAAGAGTTGACCGGCGTAATGTTTGGCATCTTCGTATTTTTTCGCCCCGACAAACTGACTAATGAGAGCCACCCCAGCCACAGAAAGTCCAATCGCCAGAGCGATGAAGACAAACATAACAGGGAATGATAATTGAATGGCACTCACGCTTTCGGTGGAATACCCCGGAATGCGTGAGACAAAAAACATGTCCACGATGTCATGGAGCGTTCTTAGTAAGTTATTGAGCATCAAAGGCAAAGAGAGAATGAGAAGGCCTTTAAAGATGTTCTTATCTTGGAGTATGAGAAAGCTTTTTTTTGCATCTGTGGACATATTTTTTCACCTTTTAATAGTCTATCACAAAATAAAAAGAAATGTGACACTTTGACACATTTCTTTTTATTCACTGAAATATTGGTAGTATCTCGCCTTAATGGGGCCGTTAAATAAGACTCTGGTTTGCGTCGGAGTTAGGTTCAATTTTTGATCGGTCCCTGAGACACTTGAAAGCATATACCGGTCGACATGATTTAAGCGTTTAAACGTCCGGCCGATGGTTTGATATAAGGCGTTGATTTCACGCATCGACATGAGCCGTTCATCATACGGGGGGTTGGTAATGATGGCCGATGATGCGTTTGTGAATTTACTCGTTTCAAAGCGAGCTTCTTCAAACGTAATGTCTTCATCCACGCCGGCCCGCTCGGCATTATTACGCGCTTTCATTAAAACTTTCGGGTCCATATCGCGGCCGGTAATCGAAATCTCTTTACCTAAGTCAATGGCTTGATAGGCGGCTTTTTTGACCGCTTTAAAAGCGTCCTTAGTAAAGGGTTTGATCCGTTCAAAGGCAAAGTCTCGCGTGATGCCGGGTGGGATATTGCGCGCAATCATCGCGCCTTCAATCACAATGGTGCCAGACCCACAAAACGGATCAATCAACGGACGCTTTCCGTGGTAGCGTGCCAGTAAACAAAGCCCTGCCGCTAAGGTTTCTTTAAGGGGGGCTTCCCCCGCTTCTAAGCGGTACCCCC
>CBFHLD010000078.1:0-3136 GCA_965656585.1 Candidatus Izemoplasmataceae bacterium
AGAGATGATTGCATTAGAACCGATTGCATAGAACAATCCTAAAGATTTATTCTCTATTGGTTCTAAGTTTAGGTTTGAGAGTGTATACCCACCCCCATTAAATTGACCAATAAAAGCCTCTTGATCGATAACCGCATTATCGTCGTCGTAATCCGATAAATCAATGTCTTTGATCATTTGATAGGATTTGCTTAAGCCACCAGTTGTCTCTTGGATAAAAGAAAAACAATGTAATTCATACTCCTTATCAATGGCGTTTAGATCTTCCAATGAACTGATTGGAATGATGCCTTGAGCAAACAGTGCAGTTGCTGAGATTAATTCATTCTCAGTGAGTCCTGTTCCTTCTCCGCAGACACCGGGAGTCTCTGAATCTCCTCCTCCTGTGTCACCACCACCTGTATCGCCACCACCTGTGTCACCATCGCTATCATTGATGGTTTGGGTATTCAGCCCAATCCGATCAGTCCCTCGTTTTAATAGTCCTTCATAATCACCAACCCCTTGAATATTCACCGCGATGAATTGTCTAAAATGCAGGGGCGTTAATTCAATGGATGCACTCGTTATATTAGGCACCGGGAAAAAGTCCCGGTTATTATCCGAGGTAAACCAGGCATACATCACATTGGCACTGGACGGGGATACATGTGCGGTAATTGTTTCACCGACTCTAAATGAGCCTGAAAAGGCCATTTCATCGAGTTCAATACATGGACTCGTTTGATTCAGTTCCCCTTGAACTAAAACGAAAGAGCCGGTAATCAACGTATCTAAGTCAAATGGGTTATCGCACGTCTGACCCACTTCATAGTAGCCTCTGAATCGATCACTTTCTAACGGTAAAAGAGATCCATCAAGTAACTGACCATTCTCGACGTCAATCGCGGTTAAAGTGACATTGGATTCACTGAGAATCGTAACCGTATGAACCTTCGGCGCTTCAGGCCCAGGTTCAGGTTCTGGTTCGGGCTCAGGTTCGGGCTCAGGCTCTGGTTCAGGCTCGGGTTCAGGTTCGGGAGCTTCAATTTCAACGAGTTCAAAGACACTGATAAGCTCAGTATCTGATTCAATCATAAAATCATCATCAATGACGGCATCAGAGGTTGGAAGTTTCCATCCTAAAAAGACAAATCCTTCTCGCTCTGGAACTTCCAAGGTTGACACTGAAATGGGACCCGTTAAGGTTTGCACTTCACCGTCTAAGATTAATGTAATACTGGGATCAGGTACCGGGATCACGTTAACTAACACGCTATCTGACACCGACCCATCCCGTGATTTCACGACGATGACCGCTGATCCCACTTCTAATCCTTCAACAATACTCCCTGATACTCGGACGCGGGATGAATCTAAGGATTCAAATAGTAAATCGTCAAAAGAAAGATTAGTCTCTAACCCGAGTGTATCGGTCGATCCTTTTTCTAATGTAATCTCTGCGGACGTAACTTGTAATTGGCTCTCAATTTCAGGGTCTCGATTGACTAAAAATAAAATCCAAAAGAAACCAACGAATGAAATGATAGAAAAAAACCACCAGAAAATAATTTTTCTTCGTTTTTTCTTTTCTTCTTCTTCTTTTTGAACGCGGGAAGGGGAAACTTGAGCCATAGTTATACACCTCTTATTAATATTTCAATGATTGAAATAAATTCATTTAATTATATACGAAAATACACGAATTCCAAAAAATAGCGTAAAAAAAACCTCCCATAGGAGGTTTTTTGATTACAGAAATTGATGAATGGCTTTGATCAATGTTTCTGGATCATCAGTAATGGGGGAATGGGATCCGTTATCCAAAATGAGCGATTCGGCTTCCTTGAAGGCTTCCACGTTTTGATTAAACATCACTTCCGGGATGACGTAATCTTTTCGTCCCCAAATATTTAAGATGGGCGCTTTAACATCTTTATACGTGCCATCGCCGGGGACAACCCCGTTGTGATCATCACTCATGTTAAAAGTCATCAGGGCCCAGTCGATATCAACGAGATTACGCTGTTTGAGACTTTCATCAATGTAGGCATCGATCTCATCGGGCACTTTGACATTATAAATCGCGGCTTGCCAGACATTTTTTAAATACTCATGGTTTTTGGTTTCCATCGCTTGAACGGCCGGGGCCACTTGCACTGGATCGGCGGCCATGGCAGCCTTATCTTGATAAAGCTCCGTCAGGATGGGTTGGAATTGGTCGTCTTTTTTGAAGATGGGATAGCCTTTTAACGACGCACTCTCAATGAGAATAAGTTTCTCAGTCGCACCAGGATAACGCGCCGCAAAGCTTAAGATAACTGCACCACCTGTGGACCAACCTGCCAGCGAAGCTTTTTGAATGTTTAACGCGTCTAAGAAAAGCTTTAAATCTTCGGCTAAGTCATGCAGGGATTCTAAGGGTTGATCATAACTGGAATCGCCAAAGCCCCGTAAATCAGGCGCGATGACATGATAATCCTTCGCCAGCTTCTCAAAAATCGGGGTAAAGTGAAACGACGAGGACATATTCCCATGGACTAAGACTAAAACGGATGGATTATTTTCACCCGCTTGCATGTAGGCATAGGTTTCTTGATTGGAAAGTTGAATCGTTTTTTTCATAAGGACCTCCTAAAGGGTATATGGGGTATGCGCATTTAAGACATGACCCAAGATCAGTGAGGTAAACATATCAGGTTGTTCATACATGCTCGCATGGCCACAGTTTTTTAAGGTGACTAACGTAGCCTTTGGCATCAATTCGGCGATGGCGGCTTGTTCATGGGGCGGTGTTAACACGTCTTTATCGGAAGCGACCACAAGCGTAGGGACTTCGACTGTTTGTAAGCCCGCACTCACATCGTGGGTTTCAGCGCTATTGGTCAGGCGAATCTGCCGCGCTAAAAAGGTGTCATCCGAAAAAACCTCAACCAGGACTTTCTTCCGTGCGTTCATCCAGACATTTTCCCGGATGTAAAAATGATCGGAATAAATATAAGGAATCGTGATGTGATAATAGGCAAGCCCGTTGCCCGTTTTCGCCACTTCATTCCAACCCCGGCCAATGTCTTTTAACCAGAGACTGGTTTTCATGACCCCGTTAAAAAGCATCAACGTTGCAAGACGCGCGGGGTATTTCACCGCGTATTGCATC
>CBFHLD010000079.1:0-3092 GCA_965656585.1 Candidatus Izemoplasmataceae bacterium
GCTCTTGATCGTAAAAAGCATCTTTCGTATCGATGGAATGACGGATGGACGCAAGGGTACTTTGCGTATCGACTTGATCATTCAGCGCGTAGTATTCATCCATGACGGGAATCATCGCGGATGCACTCGTAGCTTCTTCAAGGCGTGCTAAGAGCGTATCAAACTGCGCTTTGATTTTTTCTAATTTGGGTCTTTCATAGGTATAATCTTGAAATGGCATAAAGGCCTCTTTCTAAAGCAAGATGGGTGGAACGATGAAACTGAGTACGGTGGTGATGATTAGGTAAATTATGCTCAATACAATCATTAAGCGCGGGGCGCGCTTTTGATTTATGATCACCCAGCCCCAGTAAAATGCGAGCGGACCGAGGAGGGCAAAAAAGATATAGTGTCCCATGCGGGATAAATCCATCAAGGCTAGATTAATGATCAGCGCTTCATAAATGAGGACCCAAAGCCCCGTTTTAATCCACTTCATAAGCGGCCTCCAGGGCGTTTAAGACATCGTCAAAGGTGGATACTTCCACCAATTCAAACGATGGCTTTTGAATGCTTTCGTAGGTCAAAAGCGCTTCTTCAAAGTTGGACCCCGATGGAATGAATAGTAAGTCGACATGTTCGCGTTGGGCGGTGTAGACTTTTTGTTTGATGCTACCGACACTGCCGATGGATCCATCCAATCCGATGGTCCCAGTCCCCGCAATTTTTAAATCAGAGATGTTCAGTTCCGGGTTTTGCGCCGCGTAAATATATAGCGTATGCATTAAGCCTGCACTGGGGCCTCCCACAATCGTCGGGGTGGTCTCATAAGTTAAAGGCATGGAAGTAATCTCATAATACGTGGAAAGACTAAAGCCAAAACGGCATTCTTCATCTTCAAATTTTTCTAACGCTAGCGTCTCTTGAGTGCCATCGTCTTTCGTGACGACGACTTCGGCGGTTTCGCCGCACGTCGCGTTCGCAAATGCGTCAAATATATCGTTGGATCCATTCACCGATTCAACCGTATCGCCGATGTCTAGGCCTTGGCCCAAAGCGTAATCATAAATCAAATAGACCAGGAGTTTTTCCTCATAGGTAATATCAAGACCCAGTGATTCATAGGCTGTAATGATCGCTTTATCAATGGACGAGTTGCGGGCAACTTGACCGCTTTCAAAGCGGGCCGTATTACTGATGGAAAGCTGGGCTTCACTGAGCGGCGTCACATCGATGCTCGGGCTGTATTGGGCGACCCACCACTGAAAGATGGTCGGTCGGTTAAAACTCATGACGTAAATGGCCGAAAGATCCGCGTCACTTTCGGCCGCATTTTCAAACGTAATAAAAGTATCTAAGGGTTCTAAATTGCCGGGGGCTTCCAAGCGGTAGTCCACCCGGACCATGAATAAACTTAAGATGATGAAAAGCGGGATGAGACTGAGCGCCTTTTTAATCACGCTCAATGCGAAACCTCTATATCCACAGGCGCCATCTGACGGATGGTGACACCCGCATCCGAAAGCATCCGTTTGGAGGCTTTAAATGAGTCTTTGTCTTGGTATTTATCAGAACCATAAATGAGCGTTTTAATCCCTGATTGAATGATCAACTTGGCGCATTCATGACAGGGAAATAACGTCACATACATGGACGCATCCTCCAAAGAGACCGTCGCATTCAAAATGGCGTTGGGCTCGGCGTGGACCACATAGGGATATTTGGTCTCTAAAAATGCGCCCTCTTTATCCCAAGGGTATAAATCATCCGAAAGCCCATTGGGAAGACCGTTATAGCCAATTCCGACGATATGATTTTTGGGATTGACGATGCAGGCACCGACTTGCGTGGAAGGATCTTTAGAGCGCTTTGCTGATAAGGCGGCAACGCCCATAAAATAGGTATCCCAGGCTAAATAGTCATCTCGTTTCATGCTTTACACATCCTTATACGATGCTAAATTGATGTGGCAATACCCGTTCGGGTTTTTCTTTAAATAGTTTTGGTGGTAAGCCTCAGCCGAGTCGTAATGCACCCCGGATTTTATTTCAATGGTGATCGGTTTAGTGTATTCGCTTTGTTTGAGGGTGATATACGCCCGCAAGGTTTCTTCGTCTTCGCCGTCTAAATTATAAAATCCCGTGCGGTACTGGCGACCGATATCATTCCCTTGACGGTTTACTGCAGTCGGATCGACAATGTTAAAGAAATGATCGAGCACGGTTTCAAAATCAATCACACTTTCATCAAACGAAAGTTTGACGGCTTCCACGTGCCCACTACTCGCACAAACTTGTTCATATGAGGGGGTTTTAAACGGGCCGTCGGCGTACCCCACTTCCGTGGATGTGACGCCTTCAAGTTGTTGAAAATACGCTTCAACGCCCCAAAAACAGCCGCCGGCTAGGATGATGGTTTTCATTGTATCACCTTCTTGATAATGATTTCTGCTGCTTTTAAGCCCGCCATCGCGGGCGAAAAGATACTGGATGCGACACACCCTGCGCCATCGGCGGGAATATCGGTGGGGGCGTCATTCCATATGACTTCAATGGTTTTATACTTCGGATGCGTTTTAAAATGCCGTCTTAAGACACGCGCAATCGGATCGTAACTGGTTTTAGCGAGTGTCGTATGAATCATCGTCCCACTGCCCAGCCGGTTGCCTTGGGCTAAAACACTCAATATTGGAATGTCTCTTTCTAAGCACGCATTGATCAGTGCTTTTTTGGCTGGCATATCATCAATCGCATCGATGACGTAATCCGGCTTAAACGCAAAAAGCGTTTCATCCATCGTCGTGTCATACGCCTCTTGGATGGCATGGACCTGGGTATCAGGGTTGATATCACAGACATGGGTTTTAAGCCACTCGGTTTTAGGCATGCCAACCGTGGATTCAAACGCCATCAACTGGCGGTTGATATTGCCCGCTTCCACCGTATCCGGATCGACGATGATAAGGCGTCCAATGCCGGTTCTTGCCAGGGCCATGACGCTATATGAGCCGACACCTCCACACCCGATGATGGCCACCGTGGTGTGTTTGAGGGCTTCAAGCCCGGCAAAATCAACCAGGGGGAGTAAACTTTTAAATCTCATTTCAGATGCAG
>CBFHLD010000080.1:0-3073 GCA_965656585.1 Candidatus Izemoplasmataceae bacterium
TAACGGACGTATCGCCGTCATTGATGAACCCGTCGGAAAGGCCTTTGATATGACGCCCATGATGTGGGTCGGCGTAGTCACTAGTGTATTGTTTACGGGGCTTTTGATTCTAAAAAAGAATAGGTAATTAATGGATTAACCAATCAACTATATGATTGGCTTAGTTGTAAATACATCATTGACAAAAAAAGATAAAAGCCATTGAAATTGTAATAACAATTGTATATACTTTTAATAAAGGTGGTGAATTGAATGAATGCTCAAATTAAGAAAATTGGTAACAGTAAAGGGATTATAATTCCTTCCGCAGTTTACAAAATGCTTAATCTCAATGAAGTAGAGTCATTAACGCTAAAAGTCTCGGGTAATGATATTGTTTTATCCAAACCTGAAGTCTTTAATCCAAAATCGCTAGCTGAATTATTTGAAGGTTTCAATGGTACCTATGATGAACCCATTGTCTTTGATGATGTGAAGGGCAGAGAAATTTGGTAGAACAAGGAGACATAGTAATTGTCGATTTTGACCCAGCACTAGGTTCAGAGCAAAAAGGAAAAAGACCAGGTGTTATTGTAAGTAATGATGTGTATCACGAAAAGACCAACGGCTTTGCTGTAGTCGTTCCGATTACATCAACACGTGCATACAATTTCCCGTTACATGTCGATTTAGATGTAAGGACAACCACCCATGGCCAAGTAATGTGTGAACAACTAAAAGCTATGGACACAAAGGTCAGAAATTTGAAAACAATTGAAAAACTTCCCGAAGATCTATTAGATAAGGTCTTAAAGATTACTAAACTCATTTTTTAGTTATCGTAAAAATAAATAGCCGCTTACATGATTTTAATCAGTAGGTGGCTTTTTTATTGACAAACCCCCGCGGTGTTTCTATAATTAGTTAGTTATTAACTAACTAATTAGGAGTCTGTATGGATTTTGAAGATTTTAGGCAAACCCTGAATGGCTTTTTAAAGGTCTATTACGATGGATCTAAAAAACTTTATCAGAAGATGAATTTGCCTGAGCTCACACAAAAACAATTTAAATACTTAAAAGCGATCGATCACAACCCGACGATTACGATGAGTGAACTTGCCGCGCACTTTGGGCTTTCAAAACCATCGATTACTGACATCATTCAAAAGTTTGAAGCCGCGGGGCTGATCCAAAAGCAGCGGTCCGATGATGACGGCAGGATTATGATTTTAAAACTCACCGATCTAGGCAAAAGGATGGCCAATACGAACCAGTTAGAAAGTGAAGCTTTCACCAATGCTATCTTTGAGGCTTTAAATGACGACGAACAACACTCACTCTATCAACTCATGAAGAAAGTAGGCACCCATCAATGATATTTGGCCGGACGATTAATAAATACTACAAAAAATACTACTATCTATTCCTTTTGGGATTTGTCTCCCTCATTGCAGTGGATTATTTTCAACTTGAAATTCCTTCTTTAACCGGTCAACTCATTGACGGGTTAGATACGGGCACCCTCGATGAATCTGGCCTCATTGGCCTCATTTCACAACTGGCAATTATTGCGGGGGTGATTGTGGTGGGCCGTTTCTTATGGCGCTATGGAATCATAGGGGCATCTAGAAACATTGAATACGACATCCGCAATGAAATGTTTACCCATTCACTGAAACTGTCCAATGATTATTATTCGCATAAAAAAGTGGGGGGCTTGATGGCCCTTTACATCAACGATTTAGAAGCCGTAAGGAGAACCATGGGACCCGGGATGATCATGACCGTGGATGCCATTTTCTTAGGCCTTTTAGTCATTTACCGCATGGCGGTATTAGACCTTCAAATGACGTTACTCGTGGTCATTCCACTCTCAACGATTGCGATTGCGGGGACCATTCTCGGTAATAAAATGCGTTCGCGCTTTAAAGATTCCCAAAAAGCCTTTGAAGACTTATCGGATTTTGTCCAAGAAAGTTTTTCCGGCATCGGGGTGGTCAAAGCCTTTGTCAAAGAACAACTCGAGCTTAGAGCCTTCTTAAAAACCAATCAAAACGCCAAAGACAAAAACATATTGTTTGTCCGCATGCAAGTCATCTTACAAATCCTCGTCCAATCGGTGGTGTCCATTGTCATCATCCTCACGATTATCTTAGGGGCGATTAAAATCAACGAAACCGCCGGGACGGCCGATCCCTTTACGGTAGGGATGCTCGTGGAATTTGCCGGATACTTTGGCTTACTGGTGTGGCCGATGATGGCACTCACCATGATCATCCGGATGCGTTCGCAAGGGAAAGCTTCCTTAGAACGCATTGATGAAATCTTATACCATCCGGTCGATGTCAAAGACGCGCCGGATGTCAAAGACATTCAGTCCATTGAAGGGTCAATTACCTTTAATCAACTCAACTTTCAATACCCTGACGGGGAATCACTCGCGCTCAAAGACATCTCGTTTGAAGTCAAAGCGGGTCAAACGGTGGGTATCTTGGGCCGCACAGGCTCCGGAAAAACCAGTATCGTCGATCTCCTCTTAAGGATTTATAACGTCGATAAAGGGATGCTTTATATCGACGGGCATGACATCATGGAAATTCCGTTAAAAACACTTAGGGAAGCCTTTGGCTACGTCCCCCAAGATGGCTTTTTATTCTCAGATACCATCAAAAATAATATCGCCTTAGGACTTCATGAAGAACCGGATACTTCCACCATTGAAGATGTGGCCAAGTTATCCGACGTGCACGATAACATTCAAGAATTTAAATATGGCTATGACACGATTATCGGAGAACGCGGGGTCACCTTATCGGGGGGTCAAAAACAACGCGTCGCCATTGCCAGAGCGCTGGCGAAAAATCCCCCAATCTTAATCTTGGATGATTCGGTGAGTGCGGTGGATACCGCCACGGAAGAAAAAATCTTGTCGAACTTAAAAACCACACGGCAAGGTAAAACCACCGTGATGATTGCGCACCGTATATCCACGGTCAAACACGCCGATCTCATCGTTCTCATTGATGATGGAGCCGTGGTCGCCACAGGCACCCATCAAAGCTTACTTGCATCTTCAGAACTTTATCAACACA
>CBFHLD010000081.1:0-3030 GCA_965656585.1 Candidatus Izemoplasmataceae bacterium
CATCGGTGGAAGGAAATGGAGCAATTCCCCGAATGGCGATGGCGGGCAAGGTGCCTTTGGTTTGCGTGGTTTTGGAGTACATAGTCACCTCATGTAAAGGAATAGTTAAAGTATACCGTGTTTAAAACACGTAAGCAATTTATAAGCAACCCAAAAAAAAAGACACTTTCGCGTCTTTTCTTACTTGATGAGTCCGAGTTCTTTCATTTCATTTAAGAGTGAAGAAAGAATGCTGTCAGCATCGTCACCTTCGACTTTGAGGGTAATCTCAGCGTCTTTGGGGACTCCTAGACTCATGAGGCCCATGATGCTTTTCGCATCGATGGAACGTTCTTTGTAAGTAATGGACACATCTTCATCAAAACTTGCAGCTAAGTGTGCGACTTTCGATGCCGGCCGGGCATGCATACCGGCGGGATCAATAATAACTACGGATTTTTCAGCCATGTGTTTCTCCTTTATTTATCTTCATAACGGGCCACCATATCGATGACACCGAGGTGGTTATTATCTAAACGAGTGACATGCGTCGCAGCGGCTTTGGCAGCTTCTGAGCCATTGATCATGGCATAAGAGTGTTGGGTTAAGGCGAGCATTTCAGCATCATTGTCATTATCTCCAAAAACCACTAAACGGTCAAGTGGAACCGACTGTTCTTCCAAGTATGTTTTAAGCGTTCCCCCTTTGGTAATTCCCTTGGGTAAAATGCTGAGATACTTTTCCATACTTTGGGTGACGGTCGCTTGAATGCGATTTTTGAGCGCCGCTTTATGAGTTTTCAAGGCTTCATCGTTTTTAAACTGGGCGAGAATTTTATAGACTATTTTCCCTTTGATATCTTCAATACTTGCGCCTTGATGATTAACCAACGGGTATTCTGGAAACATCTTCATGAAGCGGTCATAATAGCCCAGTTCATAATCTTCAGTGGTGTAAAGGGCGTTACTGGTGGAAACTGAATAGGCGACATTGACCTCGTTTAAATACGCAATCGTTGCCTGGATATCGGCATCACTGATGCCGGCTTCAAACAGATTTACACCCGTGTCTAAATCATGAATGACGGCGCCGTTATTGAGAATGCAGCGGTCTTTTATCCCTAAAAAATCGAGATAAGGCTGGGTGATTTCTAACGCCCGGCCGGTGGCCACAAACGTTTCATGACCTTTATCTTTTAACCGGTCAAACATGGCTTTAACTTCAGGAGCCATTTCTTTGGCGTCGTTTAGAAGTGTGCCATCCAGATCAAAAACAAAAAAGTATTTCATTACTCTAAAACGAGAGAATCGACCAATAAATCAACCGCTTTGTTCATTTGAATGTCTTGAATGACCACGTCTTTGGACAGTTGTGCGGAGACTTGTTCGATACTCATTTTATATTGATCGGCAAGTTCTTTTAAGCGACCATTGTATTCATCATCCGTGATTTCAATCTTTTCTTGTTTGGCCACTTCTTCTAAAACGAGGTTGTAGCGAATAGATTTACGCGCATCTTCCATCAGTTTTTCTTCAAATTTTTCTAAGGTCATGCCTGAGAACTGTAAATACTGTTCGAATTCCAAGCCATATTGCTTCGCTTGTTGTTTGGTGTTATCTAGCATCCGGTTTTTTTCAGCCACCACCATATCTTCAGGAATTTCAATCGTCGCATTCTCACTGGCGGTTTGGACAGCGAAATCTGTCTTGGCATTTTTCGCGTTAGTTTCTTTTTCTTTTTTCAAGTCCGCTTTGATGCTTTCTTTCAGCGCATCCACGGTTTCGATGCCTTCTTTATCTAATTCTTTGACAAAATCATCATCGAGTTTTGGTAAAACCATTTCTTTGATTTCATGAAGTTTGACATGAAAGACGACATCTTGGCCGGCTAAATCTTCGGCTTGGTAATCTTTGGGAAAGGTAAGCTCTAAATCTTTTTCTTCGCCCACTTTTAGCCCAATCATCTTGTCTTCAAAGCCTGGAATAAAGCTTTTCGAGCCAATTTTCAGTTCATAGTTTTCGGCCGATCCTCCGTCGAATGCTTTACCGTCTTTGGTTCCTTTGAAATCAAAGATGGCGGTATCGCCCTCTTTTAATGGGCGCGAATCCACGAGTTGCATCTCGGCATTTTGCTCTTGCAGTTTTTTAATTTCAGCATCAACCTCAGCTTTAGTGACTTTTTCTGAAGGTTTTTTCATTTTAAGGTTTTTGTATTCCCCTAAAGTCACATCGGGTTTAACGGCAACGGTAGCGGTATAGGTAAATGCCTTTCCCCGGCCAATTGCATTGATGTCAAAATCAATTTTCGGTTGGGCAACCACCATCACGTCATGTTCAACCAAAGCTTCGTAGTAGGTATCTGAGATGATGTGATTAATCGCTTCATCGTATAACGATTCGACGCCAAATTTCTTTTCGTATATAGCCATCGGGACTTTGCCTTTACGAAACCCCTTGATTTCGACGTCTTTTTGAATGGTGCCATACGCGTGTTCCAAGCCATGATCAAATTGATCGGCACTGACTTCAATGGTCAATTTGACCTGGGATTTTTCTAATTTTTCAATCGTTGCCATGAGAGCCTCCTTAAAGCATACTGCGATATTATATCACAGGATTTTGGCATGTGACATGTAAGTGAGGGCTTCACTGAGCCCCAAAAATTCACGGTTCATGATATTGGCTGAATATGGGTCATCGCCCACGTGGGTGGAGAGTAGTTCAAGTGCTTCAAATGGGTCTAAATAATGGAGTGTAATCGCGTACTTTTCTTCGTTTTCAGTGAGATTAAGAGGCCCCTGAGGCCCGCGAGTTTTGGCATAAAAAAAGGTATGCGACCAAATGGAATCAGCGAAGTGTTCGGTGAGTTCTAAAACAGGATGGGCATCTTCAACGGTGTAGCCCGTTTCTTCTAGAATCTCCCGGTGAAAGGCATCAATTGGACGTTCGCCCGGCTCAATACCGCCGCCAGGAAGGACGTAATGATTAAATCCTTGATAATGCAAAAGGATGATTTTTTCACCATGCATAATGATACCGCGAGCGCCCGCTC
>CBFHLD010000082.1:0-3028 GCA_965656585.1 Candidatus Izemoplasmataceae bacterium
AATATTCGACTTATGAGATGGTTGGTTCTTTTAATCATCTCATTTTTATTGTTAGTAAGTACAGAAGGCATCAATGCGGAGCAGGATTTTAATTACGTTGATCTAACTAATTGGTCTTCCCAAGACGGTAATGGTGACTGGCAAGTTCAAGAAGGTGGTAGAACCGTCGATCAAAAAATAAATGGCACTCCCACTTTTTTTATTAGCCCTGAAGACTATGTAAATGTTATCATTCGAGGCACACTCACGACAAACGATACAGATGATGATTGGATTGGATTTGTTATGGGCTTTCAAGAGCAATCAAATCTCTATGATTTTGTCCTTTTTGACTGGCGAAAAGCTAGCACTGAAGATGGGTTTTCAATCGGTAAAATCAATAATCTCAATAATCTTGAACGTTCTTCGATATTCTGGGATCATACCGAAGATGCTAATTATGACATCTTAGATACAAATCCTACAGGTTGGAATAAAGGACAAGTATATGAATTTGAGATTTTATATACTGTGAGTAATATAAGAATCACCATCGATGGAAATGAGATTTTTAATGTAACATCACCAAGTGGATATTTCGAGGCAGGACGGCTTGGTTTTTATAATCATTCTCAAAAGGCATCCACATACGGAAATGTGAGAATAGTAAATGTCGATCCGGAATCTAATAAACCTGTTGCTAGTGAGGATCAATACGGAACTTCAGATGGAACAGCACTTACAGTTAATGCCTCTGAGGGATTGTTTGCAAATGATTATGACCCCAACTTAGATGGATTTGAAATCGATGAATTCAGCCAACCAAGTAAAGGAAATTTGAGTTTGAACATCAATGATGGTAGTTTCACCTACACGCCTAGCCCTGGTGCTATAGGTCTTGATACTTTTACATACCATTTAGTCGAAACTGAGACATCTCAACTTTTGACTTCTTCGAGTGTTACCGTCAGCATTAACATCATCGAAGGGACAAACGTTGCTCCCACAGATATAAACGTTACACCTAAAGAAAATTACACTACTTTTGAAAATGGGACAACCTTAGCCACCATTGCGGCGGTAGATGCCAACGATGGTGATTTTCATGATTATTTATTGATTGACAATAATAGTGGTCGATTTGGAATCATTGACAATCAAATTATAGTTGCCAATTCGAATTTGCTCGTACCTGGGCAAAATTATGACATCACTGTTAGAGCTGAGGATTTTGGTGGATTATCTGTAGATGAAACCATTACTATTAATGCCCCATACAAAGTCACATATGAACTTGATGGTGGAACAAATGCTCCAGAAAATATCGAGTATTTCACCGTTTCAAGTAGTGCATTGACACTAGTTAGCCCAAGTCAAATTGGATATGATTTTGTGGGTTGGTATGACCAATACTTGAATGGAAATGCAATTAAAGAATTATCCATTGATCCCATAGAAAATTTAACTTTGTATGCACGGTGGATCAATTTGATGCCACTTATTTCTGCGAATATAACTGAGATTTCAGAAGGTTACTCCATCACTTTTAATTATTCTCATTCGTATCAAAATGCAGATGTTACCTTTTCATTTTCAACTGATGGTGGCCTTAATTATCAGGACGCACCAGCATCCGTTCAAGTCACTACGCTATCCGGTTTTGTATACAAAGGGACTGATACGCTTGGTAACTCAAGGACTGTTGATAATATTCACTTGAATCCAGTGCGAGTCATGTATATATCCTCAACATTTGAATCCTTGGGATACAAAGATATATACATCGACACCAATGAACTGGTGAGTTATCAATCCATTGGCGTACCTAGTTTAGAAGGTTATACTTTCGATCAACTTTACTCAACTGAATACTTTGACGAATCAGTCATAACTGGTACTTCCGTGGTTTATGCTCGTTACATTCCGACACTGACAAAGACTTATACACCCGTAGGGATTGATGGAGATTTTCTAACCTTACCAAATGAACCAGGGTACAATCTTAATGAGCGAAATATTAGCAATGGATCAATCCAGTTCACCACGACCAGTATAGAGTTTGTCAACATGAGCGGCAACAATGTTGAATACAATCCAAATAATGGCCATTACTACATGGGTTTTACTGGAACTGAGAAAAGAAACGCATTGGAGGCAATCAATTTTTGTGCCAGTAAATCAGGCTATTTGGTAACTATAACGAGCCAAACTGAATGGAACTGGATTGATACTAAGTTTAGTATTCCAAGTAACAATTACGCTGGAATTGATTTTGCTGATATATGGATTGGGCTCACAGACCGTGACAACGAAGGAACTTTTACATGGATAACCGGAGAAACTGATGGTTCTTGGGACAGTGGCCGGCCATGGGCTTCAGGTGAACCTAATGACGCTGGTGGAGAGGATTATACCCAAGCACGATTGGCACAAAATCCAGCAAATTGGAATGATTTGCCTGGGGCCTCACTGAAAAATTTTCTGTGTGAGTTCGATATAGAAACCTCAAATATATACAATTCAAATCTCCCACTCCAAGTGATAGAAACATATCATCTCAATGATTTCACCGCCACACTTGACGCCAACGGTGGACAAGTTAGTCTCTCATCAGTCACCGTTGGGTTTAATTCTGATTTAAGTTATTTACCAACGCCCGCTCGTCTCGGCTTTGATTTTAATGGGTGGATGGATGAAAATTCAACGTTATTATCCAGTTACAATCTATTGCAGGATCAAACACTTACAGCCTCTTGGTCAGCGATCCATTATCCAATTACATATATCGTTTCTGAATATGGCGTCATTACACCAACTAGATTAACTTATACAATCGAAGATACTTTAACTCTCGAATCTCCGACCGCGATATCTGGATATGCCTTTGAAGGATGGTATGAAACTGAAACGTTTGTCAGTGGCACTTCGATCACTTCAATTGCTTTAGGAACAACTGATTTACTCACCGTATATGCTAAGTTTGACCCTATAATTTATACCATTACTTTGGATGTTGACGGTGGGATAGCGGAAGATCCAATCATTGAAG
>CBFHLD010000083.1:0-3006 GCA_965656585.1 Candidatus Izemoplasmataceae bacterium
CTTATGAATCATTGTCTCCACGGTATTCAGTGTATCCCCATGCGTAAAGCCTACATAGACTAAAAGCCCAAAATCAATCTGGGCTTTTTTTTCAGGGCACTTTAAGGCGGCGGACGTGACGCGTTCAATCAAACATTTCATCTTATTTCATCGGACGCTCAATGGCGTATACGTCTTTCACTTTATTGAGGTTTTGAATAATCACATCAAGTTCGCTCTTTTCTTTGACCCCGACTTTGAGTTTCATGACCGCCTCGCCCCGCGCGTTGGTGGAGGCTAAGACTTGGTTGATTTTACCTTTGGATGCGGTGATTGTATTGACGATTTCAGCGAGGATGTTATCACGGTTTGAAACGATTAATTTCAAATTGACGTTATAAGAGATGGCTTGGGAGCTTCCCCACTGGACGTCAATGAGCCGGTCGGCATCAAAGTTTTGGACGTTTTTACATTGTTTACGGTGCACGGCAATCCCCACACCTTTAGATACATACCCGACAATCTCATCGCCGGGGACCGGCGAACAACAATTGGCCAGTTTAAGCGAGGGATTATCGAGGCCTTCGACGACGATTTCAGACGCCGCTTTGGCCGGTTTATCGACTTGCCTATTGATTTGATCGATGAGATCTTGTTCGGTGTATTCTTCCGCCCCAATGAGCGAATTCGCTGCATTGACGGGTTTAATCGTATTTTTCCCGATCTCATAATAAAGATCATCCAGGGAATGGACACTTTTTTTCGCAAAGAGTGCCGCCACTTCTTTGTCGGTGAAGGTTTCTGTGTAGTGACGCTTGGTAAGTTCGCGCTGTAAGTCTTCTTTGCCAATGGCGATGAGTTCATCGCGGCGTTTTTTATTCAGGTAGTTTTTGATTTTGGATTTGGCGTTGCTCGTTTTCACCAATTTCAGCCAGTTATCATTGGGTCCAAAGGATTGTTTCGAGGTTTTCATCTTGACGATGTCGCCGGTTTGCAGTTTATATTCTAAGGGCACAATCTTCTGGTTGACGATGGCTCCCACACTTTTAAGGCCCACTTCCGTATGGATGCGGAAGGCAAAATCTAAAGGCATCGCCCCTTTGGGTAAATCGATGATATCCCCATCCGGGGTAAACACATAGACATTCGAGTTAAAGATGTCTTCTTTTAAAAGGTCTAAGACTTCTTCTCCGGATTTACTTTCTTCGGTAAACTGGACGAGATCCGAATACCACTTGAGTTTTTGGGTGGTGGTTTCTGTCATTGCGAGGGTGGCGTTTTCTTTATACGCCCAGTGCGCCGCAATCCCGTATTCGGCGATGTCATCCATCTCTTGGGTTCTGATTTGAATTTCGTAGATCTTACCATTGGCAATGATCGAGGTATGTAAGGATTGATAGAGGTTGGGCTTAGGCATCGCAATGTAATCTTTAAAGCGGTTGGGGATCGGCGTCCACTTGGAATGGACCACCCCGATGGCGGAATAACAATTTTCTATCGAGGGTAAAATAACGCGTAGGGCTAAAAGATCGAATATTTCTTCAAACTCTTTATCGCGTGATTGCATTTTTTTATAGACGGAATAAATGTTTTTAACGCGACCTTTGACGTCGTAGTCAAACTTGTTTTCCCTTAAAAGATATTCGAGGTTCGTCTGCATCATCGTGAGGTCGTTTTCACGTTCGTTTTTGGTGTCGCTGATCATTTGCGCGATTTGGCGGTACTGCACGGGTTCAAGATACTTAAACGAGGTATCTTCAAGTTCCGCTTTCATCACATACATCCCGAGGCGGTGCGCTAAGGGCGCATAAATATCTAAGGTTTCTTTGGCGATGCGTTTTTGTTTGGCCTCTTCCATGAAATCAAGCGTGCGCATGTTATGGAGACGATCGGCCAGTTTAACGACAATAACCCGGATGTCTTTGGCCATCGCCAGTAACATCTTTTGGTAGTTTTTCGCCTGGGCGGCGAGTTTTTCTTCTTCGTCTTCTAAGGTGCCTTTGTATTGGTATTGCCCGAGTTTGGTGACGCCTTCAATGAGTAAGGCGACGGGCTCGCCAAAGGCTTCTTTAATGTCGTCATACGTTGCATGAGTGTCTTCTAAAACATCATGCAAAAGACCGGCGATAATCGTCGTCGGGTCGGTTTTATATTCGCTTAAAGTAAAAGCGACGGCTAAGGGATGCGTGATGTAAGGTTCCCCTGATTGTCGCTTTTGGCCTTCATGATGGGTTTTGGCGTACTGATACGCGTGTCTAATGTGTTCGATCGTATGCGTATCTTTGATGTAGCCATGGATCTGATCCATGAAGGCGTCAATCGAATAGACCGGTTCGCTGGTCACATGATCACCTCGTTAATAATGGAGCAATGTCTTTACCGGAATACTTTTAAGTTTCTTGCGGCCTTCTAAAAAGTCCAGTTCAATCAAGAATACACAGCCCACCACTTTAGCCCCTAAGGCTTCGATGAGTTCCACGGTGGCTTCAATCGTTCCGCCGGTGGCCAGTAAGTCATCAGCAATCACGACCTTTTGACCCGGCTTAATCTCTGTTTTGTGGATGGCTAACGTATTCGTGCCGTATTCTAAGTCATAGGTTTTTTCTAAAGTTTCTCTGGGGAGTTTACCGGGTTTTCTGACCGGCACGAACCCTAAATTGAGCGCGTAGGCGACCGGTGTCCCAAAAATAAAGCCTCTTGCGTCGGGCCCGACAATAACGTCGGCCTCTTTGGCTCTGGCAAACGCAGCCATTTCATTGATCGCAAAACGGAACGCTTCCGCGTCTCCAATGAGTGGGGTAATGTCTTTAAATTGGATGCCTTCTTTGGGAAAATTAGGCACATTGGTGATATAGGCATTTAAATCCATAATTTTATTCCTTCTTTCACCCTAGTATAGCACTGCTTGAAGGGTTTAAGCGCGGTAAACACGCTCACCTTCCACCGCGGTCAAGGTAACCCGTGCGGTTAAAAAGCTTTCAATCCGTTCAAGGTCGATGTTTTCGATCGCCACAAAATCCGCTTTAT
>CBFHLD010000084.1:0-2971 GCA_965656585.1 Candidatus Izemoplasmataceae bacterium
GACGGAGAAAGAAAAAGAGGCATTGTGATCAAATAGCAGAACTCTTAGTGGTTTATGGTATGGGAAAAATCGGCGCCGATGATTTAGCCGCCGGCATGACTTTATTTCATATGATGGACCACAACCTAGAAATGTTAATGACTGGACTCGGGTATAATGGACCTGAACTCGATCATGACCACACGGATGACGCCCATGACCACGACGACCATGACCACGAGCATTAGAAACGAGGATGTATGAGTCTTTTAGACGTTAATCAACTCTCGGTGAAATACGAATCATTCACGGCCTTAAAGGACGTGAATTTTTCGATTGAACACAATGAATTTTTAGCCATCTTAGGCGAAAATGGATCCGGTAAAACCACACTGATCAAAGCCATCTTAGGGTTAAAAGACCCTCATTCAGGCATCATTACGTGGGAAAAAGACATCCGTTTGGGCTATTTACCCCAACACTTAAATGTCCAAGACCGCTCATTTCCCGCCACCGTGAAAGAAGTGGTCTTAACAGGCGCTCTTGCCTATCAAAAAGGCTTTAAACGTCCCACACCTGAGATGACCCAAAAAATGACCCGTATTTTAGAAGATTTATCGATTGCGCATCTGACCAATCAGCGCATTGGGACGCTTTCAGGCGGCCAACAACAACGCGTTTTACTTGCCCGCACCCTCATGAGTGATCCCGACATTCTCATTATGGATGAACCCACCAGTGCGTTAGACCCTTCCATGCGTAAAACCTTTTATGATTTATTAAAGGACTTGAACGCGCAAGGCATGACCATCATCGTCATTACCCATGATGTCGGGAGTGCGAGTGATGTCATCCAGCGGGTGATTTATCTCGATCAGACGATTAAATTTGATGGGACCTTTGACGAATACTGTGAAAATGAAGCCATTTCGCCATACATTCATACCCATCAATCCCATCACCACGGAAGTGCCCAATGAGCTTTTTAGATTCGTTTTTGAACTTATTTACGTATGGGTTTATGGTGCGCGCGCTCATTGCGGGGTTACTCATTGGCTTAAGTGGCGCATTTTTAGGCTCTTTTTTAGTCCTTAAACGCTACGCGATGATCGGCCAAGGCTTAGCGCACGTCGCCTTTGGCGCGGTGGCGGTGGGGTTACTATTTTCGAGTCAACCCTTATTCATCGCCATGCCGCTGGTGGTGTTAGTGTCGGTATTTATTTTAAAATTATCGGAAAAAACGAGCGTGCACGGGGATGCGGCCATTGGTCTCGCGGCCACCGTCGCGATGGCTTTAGGAACCTTATTAGCGTCCGTGGATGGCGGATTCCAAACGGAACTGAATTCTTACCTATTTGGGTCTATTCTCACCATTCAATCCACTGATATATGGCTTTCTTTCGTGCTATTTATTGCGGTGGCGCTTTTTGGTGTCTTTTACTATTATGATTTATTTTCGATGACGTATGATCCAATCTTTGCGGAAGTCTCCCGGGTTAAAGTCCAGCGGTTGAACCTTGTTTTAGCCATTTTAACCGGTGTGACGGTCGTCATTGGAATTCAACTTTTAGGGACGATTCTCATATCGAGTTTCATCATCTTTCCCACCGTAATCGCCATGCAGTTTCAAAAAGGGTTTTTTGCGACTGTCATGGTCGCCTTGGGTTTTGCGGTTTCGACCGTCTTTGTAGGGATTTCAGCGTCGTTTATTTACGACTTACCCACCGGATCGACCATCGTCTTATTGAATGCGCTCATCTTTAGTCTGATTTACGTCTTTAATGTTTTAAAAGGAGGACGTGCATGAATATTGATGTCTTATTAGAAAAAGCGGGCCTGAAAAAAACCTACCCGAGGAAAATCATATTAGGTCTTTTTGAAGACCGCGATCAATTCTTAAGTGCCGATGACATTGCGACAGTCTTTCAAGAAGCCGGTCATTCGGTGCCTTTATCCACGATTTACCGGATCCTTGATCAATTTGTCGAAAAACACCTTGTCAGTGAAGTCCACATCGAAACTTCACAAGTCAAACTGTATGAACGAGCGCATGCCCATCATGCGCACCATTTAATATGCACAGAGTGCGAAAAGATTATTCATGTGGAAAGCTGTCCTGTGCATGATTACGAGGGTGATCTCGAAGACACACATGGGTTTAAAGTGACGCATCATACCCTGAATTTTTATGGCCTCTGTGAGGCCTGTCAAAAGGCTCGAGTTTAGAGCCTTTTTTTATTGTCTTAAGACGCTTATAATGAAACGTGGAGGTAACTTATGCAAACTTACTTAACCGATTTATTCCAATCATGGTTCCCCGCCCTCACTGAAGGCTTAGCGGTGGTCATCACCAATCTCATTCAAATTGTCTTGATCTTCATCGGGGCCAGAATCGTCTCGCTCATCATCAACCGGTGGCTCATTCGTTGGGTCAAATCGACTCAAGGTTCAGAACGGGCTACGACACTTTCCCAGCTGATGAAAACGACGCTTTCAGCGCTCATTTGGTTCTTAGTGATTTTACTGTCTTTAGATACCGTGGGCTTTAACATCACCCCGATCTTAGCGAGTGCTGGTGTTTTAGGGCTCGCCGTGGGCTTTGGTTCCCAAAACTTAGTCAGAGATGTCGTGACGGGCTTTTTTAACTTTTTAGATAACGCCTTTAACGTCGGTGAAGTCATCGAAACCGGAGGATTTACCGGATCGGTCACGAAAATGACCTTGCGGAAAGTCCATATCACCAATTATTTGGGCGCCGAAAAAATCATTCCCCAAGGGGAAATCAGTAGTCTGATTAATTGGTCGCGCAATAATAACGTGGCCATCATTGATTTTGGGGTGGCCTATGACACCGATCTTGCAAAGCTTTCAGACGTTATGGCCAAATTCACCAAATCCCTTCATGAATCCAGTCCCAATCTTGTTGAAGAACCCGCCTTTTTAGGCGTCATGGAACTCGCGGATTCCTCCATTAATTGCCGCTTACTCATTA
>CBFHLD010000085.1:0-2822 GCA_965656585.1 Candidatus Izemoplasmataceae bacterium
GGGACGTCTTCAGTATACGGGGTGCCTGGATTGACTACGGCTAAGCGCGGGTTTTCAGAGACCACCATGGCAATCGCCCCGGCCCCTTGCGTCACTTCGCCGGCGGTTTCAAAGCCGTACCACGCAATATCACTACTTACCACGAGCGCTTTTTTCCCAGGGTGGCTTTTCACAAAGTCTGTGGCTAAATGAAGCCCACTGGTCAGCGCGTAGCACGCTTGTTTAAGTTCAATGACTCTGACGGGGTTGGGAATCTCTAAGAGGTGTTGGAGATAAATGGCGGCAGCCTTAGAAAAATCCACCCCCGATTCGGTCGCAAAAATGATTAAATCAATCGAATCTTTATCGTCTAAAATGGGCTTCGCGGCTTCGGCGGCCATTGTAATGATATCTTCATGAGGTCCCATGACGGCCATTTTTTCTTGGCCAATCCCTTTAATGTATTTCATCGGGTCGACCCCGCGTGCTTCCGCGAGTGTGTGCATGTCTAAATACGTTCTGGGGGTGTAATAGTTAATCTGATCAATCCCTACCATATCCCTTAGTTCCTTTCATAAATCGTGTGTGATCTGACGAGTTCGTGTTGATTGGTCAGTGCTGCAAGCAATGATAATTCGCCTGCAAACACCACACCGCCCGCAATTAAAGCGAGTTTTTCTGACGCGTGATTGCCGGTGAGTCCCATTGCTTCAAAGCGGTCTTTAAAAGGGCCTTTTCCATGGCCGATGGTCCCCATGATGATGTTGGGG
This sequence comes from Candidatus Izemoplasmataceae bacterium, assembly GCA_965656585.1. Classification (GTDB taxonomy): domain Bacteria; phylum Bacillota_I; class Bacilli_A; order Izemoplasmatales; family Izemoplasmataceae; genus JAGYII01. The sequence continues at coordinate 750 of CBFHLD010000085.1, forward strand.
ATGTTCACCGAAAAATAGAGATCTCCGTTTTTTACTTCTGCATGTGTAATGCCTTGGGAGCCTTCCACGATATTCGCCGCATCTTGTCCGGTGGCCAGGTAAAAACCAAGCAGCATATTCGCATAATGTGCATTCGCACTCATCAGTGACCCCGCGACTAAAGATCCAATTAAGTTTTTCTTTTGGTGTAAGGCGACGATTTTTTCTGGCGTGGACTTAAGGGCACTTTCGACGATATCTTTCGGGATAATCGCATCGACAATGACGTGTTTACCGCGACCTAAAATCCGGTTCACGGCACTGACTTTTTTGTCCGTGCAATAATTCCCAGACAGTGACACATATTCAATGCTGGGGAATGCTTTGAGTAAGTTTTCGGCAATGTAATCCACCGCAAACGTGGTCATGTTATGACCGGCGGCCAGTCCTGTTTCAAAGAAGAACCGTAAATAAATCAAATTCCCCACATACGTCGGGTCGATTTTTTTCAGACGGGTATGTTTGGAATGGGCGTCAATGATTTCGGTTTGAAAAAAGTCGATATGGGATTGGGCATATTCCGTGACGGCAAGACTTTCAGTCACCGACGTCGTTTCAATGAGTAAAGAACGGGTCATCCCGTCACTAACTAAAGTGGCGTTTAACCCACCAATCAGCCGGCTGATTTTCGCGCCCCTTCCGACCGATGGAAATAATGTGGTTTCATAGGTCGCTAAAGGCACTTCCACCGATTGATCGGTTTCTTGGAAGGTGCGTCCGTTTAATCCTTTAAAAAGAAGGGGACCCACCCATTGCGTGGGGACTTCTGTCACCGTTTGATTTTTCATAGGCTCTCGCTTTGTTAAAAATAAGTTAATAAACCTTTTTAAGCATACCAAAATAAACCCGTTTTTACCAAACAAAAAGCCCTTTTTTTAGGGCTTTTTGGGTGAATCAAGATTCAGTTTTTAAGACTTTATCCGCAGGCTTATAAAGCAGTAAACCCGTCCCTTGAATGACGATCACAATGACCGCAAAATAAACAAACATTAAAGGTGCGGAGGTAAACGCGCCATAAATGAGATATAGCGCCGCAATAATCGCTAGGGTGGGGACCACAATACGTTTAAACGTAGGGAGTTCATTGAAGTTTTTAAAGATATCCACATAGACTAAGATGTAGGCGATGTATAAAAAGACGATGGATAATACCGAAGTATCCATGAATCCACCCCACCATCCTTGGAAATTTCCGTACCAGACGAATAACCATACGGCTGCGACTGAAAAACTCAAGAGACCGCCTTCAATGGGTGCTTCGGATTTCGATAGTTTCGTAAAGGTTGAAGGGGACGGGCCGACGCCTCTGACGGCGATTTGATACATCCCGCGGACAGCGCCCATGGTCAGTCCGTTGAGCGTTCCTAAAACGGAGATTAAAATCATTACCGAAACTAAGTTGCCAAAGAAGCCCCCAAAGAGACGTTCTGCGGCCAAGATAGAAGTATCTAAACTGCCCGCATTCGCAATGGCTTCATTGTTGGAAACGACCCCGGAAAGGCCAATGAAAAATAACACATAAATGGCCACGATAAAGATGGAACCTAAGACTAAGGCTTTAGGGAGTGTCTTTTTCGCATCTTTCAGTTCTTGGGTAATCGAAAGCGCTAAAATCCATCCGTCATACGCAAACGCCGTGACGGCCACGGCGGCGGCGAGTCCCGCTCCCGCGGTCACGGTCACATTGCTGGCCCGCTCAGTGAGGGCGGTTAAGGTATTGCCGTTAAATAGCCCTGCTCCAAGCCCAATGACGGCGATCAACACAAGCGGAATCAATTTAATGCCCATCGCACTGACTTGGAAACGCCCCGCAATGATTGGACTGATTAAATTGAGGGCATAAACACCCACAAAATACGCGATGGTCAAGGGCCATACCGCATTTTCAAGTCCAAATAAGGTTTGTGTGACATCCCCGGCTAGCCACGATAAAATCCCAACGAGTACCGGATAGTAGACAAACTGCATGAACCAACCGACCATGTAAGCCACTTTCGGTCCGAATAAATCATCCACGTAATCGATGATGCCGGA
>CBFHLD010000086.1:0-2810 GCA_965656585.1 Candidatus Izemoplasmataceae bacterium
GGTTCCCAGTGATTACATGATGGATAAATGGGTCCAGGAAGGTCAAATTCAACCCCTGGATTATGATCTTCTCCCTAATTACGATGCCACGAATTTGATGGACGGTGTGGTGGACCTCATTGATGGGGAACGCTTTTATGAATATATGGTGCCTTATTTTTATGGAACCATCGGCTTGATGTATAACACCAATGTGGAAGGCTTAGAAGAGGCCATCAATGACCAAGGCTTTGGCGTCTTGTTTGATCAAGATTCTCCCTATGCGATTGGGATGTATGATTCTCCGCGTGATGCCTTAGGGGCTGCCCTCATGCATTTAGGCTATTCACCCAATACAGAAGATGCGTCGCATTTACAAATGGCGGAAACCCTTTTGAAATTCGCAAATATTACCGCCTACGGTGAAGATGACCTCAACAACCGGGTCATTGAAGGAAACTTAGATGTAGCCCTCGTCTATTCGGGCGATTACTTTGATGAGCTTTATGCCCATGAAGCCGAAGGGTTAGATGTCAACTTCGCGTATATAGCCCCCACGAGGACCAATGTCTGGGTGGATGGTTTTGTCATCCCTACGGATGCTGAAAACGTAGAAGCCGCCCATGCGTTCATTAATTTCATGGTCGATCCCGATAACGCGTTGGAAAATGCCGATTATGTTGGATACACCCCTGTCTTTACCGATACGTATGAAACCATACTCAATGATTTTGAACTGGATGCAAGTATTTTTAACCCCATCCCCAGCGGCCAAACGCGTTACATTTATCAATTCATCTCAAGCGCTCACAACGAAGCCTTACTGGAGGCCTTCAACCGCGCTAAATCCAACTAAAAGGAAACGTTGTTTCCTTTTTTTTATGGGCCATATTATGGTAAAATACGAGCAACCATTTAAGAGGAGTTCTCATGGATACGAAGGCCCAACTAAGCCGCCGAAAACAGCGGATTGTCATCATCGAATTACTCTATCAAAAAGACATGGGCATGACCCCAGAGATTCCCGATATTCCGTTTGTTCAAGAGGCGCTTGCCTCCATTGAAACTGAACAAGCGCTCATCGATCAAATCATTGAAGATGTGTTAGTCGGATATACTTTAAAGCGATTGTCGACGGTAGACCGGGCCATTTTAAGACTGGCGGTCTTTGAACTGAGAAACACGCAGACCCCTTCTGAAATCATTTTAGATGAAGCCCTCCATTTGACGCATATTTACACGGATATGGGGGATAAAAAAGCCGTCGCATTTAATAACAAAGTCCTCGATTCTATTTTAAAGGTGGTCAAACCCGCCGCATGAAAGATGCCTTAACTGTCACCGCGCTCACGCGCTATATCAAATACAAATTTACCAGTGATCCCCACTTAACCGATGTCCGCTTAGAAGGTGAAATCTCCAATTTTAAACATCATTCCAGAGGACATTTTTACTTTACACTCAAAGATGAAAATGCGTCGATCAGCGCCATCATGTTTAAAAGTGACACCCAAAGCGTTTCGTTCACCCCCGCTGATGGCGATAGTGTCATCGTCGAAGGGTCGATCAGTGTCTTTGAAAAAGCGGGCAGTTATCAAATTTATGTCAAACAGATGACCCAAGCCGGCATGGGGCAACTCTATCAAAATTATCTCAAACTCAAAGCAACGCTCGAAGCCGAAGGGTATTTTGACCCTTCGCATAAAAAAGCATTGCCGGCTTATCCGAAGACTGTGGCTTTACTCACCAGTTCTACGGGGGCGGCCATTCGCGATATGATTTCGACCATCAAACGGCGCTTTCCCCTGACGCAGATGCTGGTTTATCCAACCCATGTTCAAGGTGACTTAGCCAAAGTGTCCATCGCGACCAACATCCAACGGGCCGATCAAAACCCCGATGTGGATGTCATCATTGTCGGTCGTGGAGGGGGCTCGATTGAAGATTTATGGGCGTTTAACGAACGCATCGTCGCCGATGCCATCTACCACGCCACTACACCCATCATCAGTGCGGTGGGTCATGAGACCGATTTCACCATTGCCGATTTCGTTGCCGATTTAAGAGCGCCAACCCCCACGGGGGCTGCGGAAATGGCCGTGCCCGATCAAAAAGACATCAAAGGCTATATCTTAGAACAAATGAACCGCTTAAAACGTGTCTTGAATCAAAACGTTGAACGGAAAGAAGAAACCTTATCATATGTCTTAAACCATCCGGTTTTTCGGTTTCCAGAACGCCTGATTGATCCGTATGATAAAGCCTTAACCCACTGGGTCCACCGGCTCAACCGGCAAACACCGTTAGAAAAAGTGAATTATTTAGCCAGTGCGTTTGAAACCAGGGCTGTTCAACTCAAAAATGCGTTTGAATCGCGCATCACGAGGCTTTCTTATCAGTTAGATAAACTCACTCAAAGCATCACGTTAAATTCCCCGCAAACCCGTTTAGAACAAGGCTACACCCTAATCTTAAAAGACGGTAAACTCATAAAAAGAGCGACCGACTTAACCGCCGGTGACTCCGTTGAAATCACATTCAGCGATGGCACGCAAAAAGCGTCCATCCAGCCCAAAGGAGAAAAATAATGGCCCATTCATTTGAAGATCAACTCAAAGCATTAGAAACCATTGTCAAAGCTTTAGAAGAAGGGGAACTTCCTTTAGACCAAGCCATGAACCAATACCAAGAAGGCATGAAAATCGCCAAAGACGCGGCAAAAAAACTCGATGAAGCCAAAGTCATTTTAAAAGAGATGCTCGACACCGATGAACCGGTGCCTTTTGATGATTCCAACATCGAATGAGACTGGATCAAGTATTAAAGGCTGA
>CBFHLD010000087.1:0-2715 GCA_965656585.1 Candidatus Izemoplasmataceae bacterium
ACTGGCCGATGAAACCGTCTTTAAAGGTCATCATAAGTCCGGTTTCACCCGCCGCGGTGGTAATCTTACAGACCGTGTAATAGCCTTCCATCACACAGTCTTGATTATCCAGCATGAATTCATGGACGTAGGAAGTCCCAGATTCCCCTTCCACAATAATTTCCATTTCATCAAGCATAATAAAATCCGGAAAAGAAAGGGTGTAATCGGTACTGCTTTCTACAGGGAGTGCTTGGGTGGTGCTTAAGGTTTGGCCGGTCAGTTCAAAGTGGGACGGGTTGAGCAGATTTTTCCCACTGGATGCATGCACGCTGGTGGCCGAAATAAACAACATGCACACAATCAATAAAAGTTTTTTCATTCTATCACCTCACAAAGACCATACACCTGCATTTATTTTTTTCTTTTGACTTGTTTATTTTTTTATTTGTTTGTACACTAAAGGTAAGTTAATATCTTCGGGGCAGGGTGCAATTCCCGACCGGCGGTGATAGTCCGCGAGTACAATTCATTGTGCAGGAGTAGGTGAAATTCCTACGCCGACCGTATAGTCTGGATGGGAGAAGAAATCAGTGTGCGTATTTTACGCGACGCTTTTTGATTTTTTAGTCATGCATAAGCCCCGAGAAATTCGGGGCTTTTTATATGCATAAAGTCATGCAACACGCCTTTGACATTGCGTCAAAAGCAAACAGACATGTCCAAACGAATCCCAAAGTCGGCGCCGTCATTTTAGATGGTGAGCGCATCATCAGTGAAGGCACTCATGAAATTTACGGTGGCCCGCACGCCGAAATAAATGCGCTCAATGCGGCCCGTGAACCTGTGGCGGGTAAAACCATGGTCGTCACATTAGAGCCCTGTTCGCACCACGGGAAAACCCCGCCGTGTGTGGAAGCCATTATCGATGCGAAGATCCATAAAGTCATCATCGGTACACTCGATCCCAATCCATTGGTCGCAGGGAACGGAGTCAAACGTTTAAAAGCGGCAGGCATTGACGTGGAAGTCTTAGATACTCAGGACGCCCAAGACTCTCTGAATGCGGATTACCTTAAGAAAATTTCTACCGGTAAGCCTTACATCACGTTAAAAAGTGCGGTCAGTTTAGACGGGAAAATGGCGCTCAAAAATGGGGATTCTAAGTGGATCACCTCAGACGCATCCCGCGCTGAAGTTCAGCGCATGCGAAGAAATGCCTCCGCCATCATGACAGGGGTGGGCACGATTCTTGCCGATGACCCACGCCTCACGGTGCATGATTCCCTTGAAGATTCACCCATACGAATCATCTTAGATACCCACTTAAAAACACCAATGGATGCAGGGGTCGTCAAGACCGCCCACCAAGTCCCCACGTGGATCATGACGGGAGAAACGGATCCATCTAAGTTTGAACCATACGAGAACCTGGGAGTCAGGTTGATCTCTACTTCCAAAAAGGAATCACACCTAGATTTAAACCACGTTTTTGATCTTCTATCCCAAGAACCTCTCAAGCACATCATGATCGAAAGCGGTCCAACCTTAACCACTTCGTTATTAAAAGAGGGTTGGGTCGACCGGTGGGTCCTCATGATGGCGCCAAAACTATTAGGTGCCGATGCTAAATCATTGGTCGGTCCACTGAATCTTTTTGCATTAAAAGATGCGTTATCTTTCACCCTAAAAACTCAGCAAAGACTCGGTCCTGATATCGCACTCACTTTGGAACCTGAAAGGAATATCTAATGTTTACAGGCATTATTGAAGAAATGGGAACCCTCAAACAAACCACACCCGGGGATGCCTCGGTGCATCTCACCCTAGGCGCTCATAAAGTATTAGAAGGCACCGCCTTAGGCGATAGCATCGCCACCAATGGCGTATGCCTCACCGTGGTCGCTAAAACCGAAGATTCCGTGACGGTGGATGTCATGCATGAAACGCTCAAAAATACGAACTTAGGCTCATTGAAAGTGGGCGATCCGCTCAATTTAGAACGCGCCTTGACGCCATCATCGAGGATGGGCGGGCATTTTGTCACCGGCCATGTGGATGGCACGGGGATCATCCAAGATATCCAGGACGATGGGATTGCCAAACGGCTTTTTATTGGGGTGGACGAGAGTCTCACGGCATCGATCATTAATAAAGGATCAATTGCGGTGGATGGGATTAGCCTCACGGTATATGGCGTTTCCAAAACTCACTTTGAGATTTCCTTAATACCGCATACCCAAGATGTGACCACGCTGCTTAAGAAAAAGATCGGTGATTCGGTTAATATCGAAACCGACATGATTGGGAAGTATGTGTTAAAGATGTCAAACGCCCAAACCGGCATCACCCCGGGTGATCTTAAAAAGTGGGGGTATTAAAATGAATATGACCGAAATCATTGAATCGTACAAAAACGGTCAAATGCTCATTGTTTGTGACGATCAATCCAGGGAAAACGAATGCGATCTCGTCATCGCGGGGGAACACGCCACCCCAGATGCAATTAACTTTATGGCCACTTATGGCCGGGGGCTCATCTGTACACCGGTGCCTAAAGACTTGGCTTTAAAGTTAGAGTTATTTCCGATGACCGAAAATAATGAAGACGCGCACCAAACCGCCTTTACCATTTCCATCGATGAAAAAAGTACGACCACGGGGATTTCAGCCTATGAACGTTCCACCACCATTCAAGCGCTTCTTAAAGACGGCGCGTCGGCCAGTGATTTCAAC
>CBFHLD010000088.1:0-2621 GCA_965656585.1 Candidatus Izemoplasmataceae bacterium
GAAACTTGCTATCCACATCGGTGCTTTTTTCTTTTTTGAATTTCTCAATGACAAACTGCGATAAATCATACAAGGGCCAAAAGCCTACGGCTCCGATAAACATCAGGGTCATTGAAAGACTTAATATCCCATAACTTGAGCGGTACATAAACATACTGTCCGCCCCGGGCGCAATGTCAAAACCGGCATTGGTAAATAATGAAACCACTGTAAACATCGATTGCCAGAACGAATCCAATAAGCCAAACGTTCCCGAGAAATAAAGAATCGAGAAGAATATAAGAATCGCGATGCCTTCAGTAATAAAGATGATTCTTAACACCCGTTTGATGAATTTCACTAAGCCTTGCCTAGAAAACTGATTTTGATCCACCATGATCATATTGCGGCGGTTAAATCCAATGTCTTGTTTCGTCACGAGCCAAAATGAGGCCACCGCCATAATCAGCCCAATCCCCCCAAATTGAATAATGATGAGTAGGATAATCTGTCCGATTATGTTCAACGTCTCACCCACTACAATGGGGGATAACCCCGTGGTTGAAATCGCACTCGCTGAGACGAAAATCGCATCAATAAAACGAATGGATGCGCCGGCTTGTAAGCTAAATGGCGCCCAAAGTAAAAGGCCACCAAGCAACGTTACCAGCGTGTAACTCGACACAAACCCACGAATGAGTGATCCGAAGAAAAAGGTTCTTATATTAATCCACATATTCTTCATACAATGTCCTTTAAATGCCTAACATTAACTGGCGAAATTATAACACGAAAACGCCAAATATCCCTGCGACCATAATAAACAAGATGGGATGAATCTTCGTTTTTAAAAGCCCAATCATGAGAACGATTAACAGCATAAAATGCATGAGGGTCCCGTCTACAGCTTGCCCAATCGATAGGGCACTCGCTAAAATCAGTCCCACCAGGGCAGGTTTTAGCCCATAGATTAGCTTAGAAATCCACTGTTTTACGGCGGGCTTGTGTTCAAAAGTGATGACGATACTCATCAAAGCCACCGGCGCCATCAATACCCCGAGGGTCGCAAGGCTCGCCCCTAAAAAGGCTTGAACAGTGGATGCGGTTTCTAATGCGACGCTTTGATAGCCAATAAACGTCGCCGCATTAATCGCAATCGGGCCGGGCGTCATCTGGGAAAGTCCGATCACGTCAATAAACTGACCTAAAGAGAGCCAACCTTGATCTTCCACAATCACCCGCTCTAACACGGGGATCATCGCCGTTCCGCCGCCAAACGCGACTAAACCAATGAAGAAAAACTGCAGCCAAAGATTTAATAGACTCATGCTTTTTTCTCTCTGGGCGAAAATAACGCAGTGATTAATAAAACCACGAGAATCAACACAAAAGGATGAATAGTCGTCAGGACCATAATCGCAAAAATAATTCCCACAATGAGGAGTTTATAGGGATTTCCTGTGTTCGTATAGAGTTTGAGCGCAGCAACTAATATGAGGGCAATCACTGCGACCCGTACCCCTTCAAAGAAACGGTCTAACCAAGCGGGGAATGCGCCAATTTCTACGTAGGCAAACGCCACCGCTAGCATAATGAAAAAACTCGGGATAATCACACCGAGTCCTGAGGCGATCGCGCCTTTAATGCCTCTTAGTTTATAGCCCAGATAAATTGCACTGTTTAAGGCAATGATGCCGGGTATGGCTTGAGCGATCGAGATTAAATGAAAAAAATGGGTTGGTTCCACCCACTTTTTTTTGTCCACCAATTCGCGTTCAATGACCGGAATCATGGCGTAACCTCCCCCAATGGTGAGGCCGCCGATTTTTAAGAATGTCAGAAATAAATCACGGGTTTTCATGCGCCAATTATAGCATGAAAAAAGGCGCACATTTAACTGTGCGCCTCAACCTTATAGGTCAACTTAATCCCATCAGAAGAGATATGAATGGTTTGGTTGGACGTGATTTCATTTTTTAACATCATTTCTGAGAGTTTGGTTTCAATGTGTCTGGCGATGTAGCGTTTTAACGGTCTCGCTCCGTATTCTGGGACGTGGGCTTCGGCGAGTATTTTTCCTTTCGCGTCATCATCTAAATTGACCGATACGTCTTGGTCGCTCAACCTTTGATTAAGCAGGTTCACTTGTAAGTCGATGATTTGATACAAATCTTCCATCGATAACGGGGTAAAGACAATAGTATCGTCAATCCGGTTTAAAAACTCCGGTCTAAAATGACTTCTGAGATGGCTCAATACTTCAGCTTCATCACTTTCGGTTAGCGCTTCATCAGTTTTGAGTTTATCGAGTAAGATTTGACTGCCGAGATTGGACGTCATGATAATCAGAGTATTTTTAAAGTTCACCTGGCGGCCTTGACCATCGGTCAGCTGTCCATCATCTAAGATTTGTAAAAGCGCATTGAAGATATCCGGATGCGCTTTTTCAATTTCATCAAATAAAATCACAGAATACGGTTTACGGCGAATCGTCTCAGTGAGTTGACCCCCTGCTTCATACCCCACATACCCAGGTGGCGCCCCAATCAAACGTGCCACACTGTGGCGTTCTTGATATTCACTCATGTCAATACGCACAAGCGCCGCTTCAGAATCAAATAAGTTTTCAGCGAGGGCCCGGG
>CBFHLD010000089.1:0-2583 GCA_965656585.1 Candidatus Izemoplasmataceae bacterium
ATTGAACACGTAGGGCCTTACCCTGGGAATGCAGATGAACCTTTATTATTACAAGTCTCATCCCTAGCTTATGATGATTACATTGGGCGTTTAGGCATCGGACGCGTCATCCGGGGAACCTTTGAAGCTTCGAAGTCTTATATCCTATCTAAACGGGACGGGACCACCGAACGCGTGAAGATCGGAAAAGTCTTTGTCAATGAAGGCCTGCAAAAACGCGACGTTCCCAAAGCCTTTGCGGGGGATATAGTCATATTTTCTGGGATTGACCAAGTGATGATTGGGGAATCCTTAAGCGATCCCAATCATGTGGAAGCTTTACCGATGCTTGATATCGATAAACCAACCATGCAGATGTTCTTTTTAATTAATGATTCCCCTTTTGTCGGACAAAGCGGGAAACTCGTCACCAGCCGGCAACTCAGAGCCCGCCTCTTCAAAGAATTAGAGACCAATGTAGGCTTAGCGGTTGAACCTTTAGTCGGCGTGGAAGGCTTTAAAGTCTCCGGACGCGGAGAACTGCATTTATCCATCCTCTTAGAACAAATGCGCAGGGAAGGCTATGAACTATGTGTATCTAAACCTGAAGTCCTCATGGATGAGATTGACGGTTCCTTACATGAACCCTTTGAAGAAGTCATTGTCTCTGCCCCCGATCATCTCGTGGGCAATGTCATTGCGGCCTTAAATGCACGTAAGGGCCAAATGCAAAACCTCAAAACCGATCAAAGTTACACCACAGTGACCTATTTAGTTCCCACACGGGGACTCATCGGTTACCGTAGTGAATTCATGACCACCACACGGGGCACTGGGACCATGGAAAAATCATTCCATGGATACTTGCCTCATGCGGGAACCATTGAAAAAAACCGGACCGGCGTTTTTATCGCCAAAGAACCCGGTAAAACCATGGCCTACGCCATGGCAAACCTTTCAGAACGTGGCGTCATGATTGTCACCCCTTCTACCGATGTATACGCAGGGATGATTGTAGGGATAAACTCCAGAGATAACGACCTCGTCGTTAACCCTTGTAAGAATAAAAAACTTACCAACGTGAGAGCCAGTGGCTCGGATGATGCGGTGAAACTCCCAGATCCTAGACTATTCACTCTAGAGGAAGCCTTAGAGTTTATCGAAGAAGATGAATTGATCGAAATCACACCGGATGCGATTAGACTCCGCAAGAAAATACTTGATGAAAACAAAAGAAAACGGTCGTATAAAGAATCACAATATGAATAAACAAAAGACCCATGTCCAATTTAAGGACATGGGTCTTTTGTTTATACTTTTGAGTGAAATTAAGGTCTTGCAATTGAGGTACCCGTATTTCCAGTGTCATTTCCAATAAGCTCTGTGACATTAGAATTATTAATAATTCCTGTAATGTTCATTGACACTGTACCATTCGAGTTATCCCGGCCTAAAAATGCTCCGACATTATTGTTACCAACAATTGTTCCATATATATTAATATTTGAACCGTTGATTTGGTCGACAGCAGCAAAAACATCTCCGATGATTCCACCTACTTCGTTATTTCCAGATATTCCTATTGAACCCTCAGTTGATAGGGTGACAGCTTGTAGGGTAATATTGGTATCCCCATGTAAAAGCCCTACAATTCCACCAAATCTTATCCCGCCTTCAATGATGCCTGAGAACGTTGAATTGAGAATTTCAGCATCTGTTCCAAAAATATCTCCAACGATTCCTCCAACATAATTTCTAGGTGAAACGAGTGTAGCAAAACTATCTATATTACTAATTTCAACGGAAGTAGAATAGATTCTTCCTATCAATCCGCCTATACGAGCCTCATCACTCGGATGACTTATTGTTGCATCACTGGCATAGGCATACATACTGACATTAGTTATTACTATCTGTCTAATGATTGTTTTTTCAGGTCCAGTAATTTCACCCGCTAAAGCACCAATCATTCGAGTCCCAGTAATATTGAATCCATCAATAACTAAATTTTCAATTCCAGCCCCTGATAGAGTTTTAAATAGTCCAAGTGTTGTACCAATTCCATCGTAGTCGGTATCCTCTAAAGCATCAATGGCTAAATCTAGAATAGAAAAACCAGCTCCAGATAGATTTCCTGTAAAGGTCCCATCAATGAAGCTTTGAGTGGTTAAACCAAACTCAGATAAATCAATATCATTCTCTAAAAGGAATGATCCAAATAAGTTTTCTTCAATGGTTTTGAAATCATCGCCTGATAATACAGGTACTGTATTTACTATTTGAGAAGTGTGTGGTTGATCCGTAAACGTTAACCAAGGGTAAGTTGTTTGACCGTCGTATTGAATAGACCATGTCGAACTAGACGCAGGATACTTCTCGATATCCCATCCAATAAATGAAGATTTGGCGGTGAATTTTGCTTCTGATAGCTCAGTAGCTATACCAGAAACTATTAAGTTAGAAGAATTACTGCCAATGGTATTAAACCCTGAGCCAGTTAAGTAATAGACGCCTGACAAGGTTAATACAGTATCAGTTAATGAAGAATCTCCATCCACTTCCCCAATGATGATTCCTAAATTAATGCTTCCTCCAGTAATTTCA
>CBFHLD010000090.1:0-2500 GCA_965656585.1 Candidatus Izemoplasmataceae bacterium
CCTCGCCATCTTCACCGGCTGAACCGCTTGACCCAGTGGCACCACGGGGCCCTTCTGGTCCTACTACATTACCCGCGTTTAATTCCGTGCCATCCACCGCCACGATGATTAATTCACCGTCATCATTGACGTAAGTTTCTTCAAGCACAAATCCAGGCGCTTCATCTGGGGCGTCTCGGCCTGGACCGACACTCACAACCGTTCCGGCATTCAGCACATTGCCATTCGATAACGTCAATAAAAGATTGCCTTCATCATTAATCGAGGCATCCGCAATCGAAACCCCATCGACTCCGTCTTGTCCATTAACACCGTCTCGTCCATCAGATCCTTCAAAGTCTGTGGTATCAATAAGGCTGATCCAAGGCATATCGCCGGATCGATATTCTAATAATCCTCCATTCACCCTAAATTCAGGCTGAATGACTTCAACGTCAGTCTCTCTTGTACATGCGGCGAGGGTCATCAGTATTAGAGCACTCAAACCAAGTAATAATATTCGTTTCATAGGTCCCCCTTTAATTAAATAGAATTTAATTAAAGTCTAGAGCCTTGTAAAGCGGTTGATAAGCGATATTTGCTTGATGAATTTAAAGTATCAATTGATATTTTTAAGATAAAAAAATGCGAACATTCATAATGTCCGCAAATATTACATAGGTTTATTTTTTTATCAGGTGTGCGAGATATTCGTAGTGCTCGAGTATGATATCTCTAAGGTAACTAAACCCTTTTGAACGGGTGAGGTATTCAAGATATTGTAAGAAAACCTCACTTTTGAGTTGATCTAAGTTGTCTTGAATTGATGATTTGTGAACGGGAGTCCTTTTGTGGATAAAATTTGAAAGTGCATCTGAAACCTCTAAATGCGCGTGATTGCCATTAAAGTTAATGGCAAACATAAAGGGTTCAATTTTATCGATTTTAAAGGTTTTTTGGACACAATAAATTTTCGCGTGAATGGGAAATTGTTCGAGCTCTGGGCTCATTTTAGAGACATAACTATCAATCTCTTTGATGACGGTTGATTGAGGCGCATAGGTGTGGCTTTTGGATTCAATAAACACCCGAAGATTTTCGTCGATAAAATCTTCATAAACGGTAAGTCCACGAACCTCAAATGTGATTTCGACACGGAGTGGATTTTCTAAAATGTCGTAATGATACACATTAAAAAAAGCACGTCCTAAATTCATTTCATCGTTGATGGAATACGTTTCGCTTTGGGTTGGTAAATGAATGGTATAAAATTCATCCAAACTGATGCGCATGTCTTTAGCTAAATTCGTCGCAACATCCACGCCTGGTTTTGAAATGCCGCGTTCCCAGCCGGATACCGCGGCCACGGTCACGTGGATTTTGTCCGCTAGGGTTTGCTGTGAATAGCCATTAATCGTACGATAATACTTAATGAGTTCACCTATAGACTTAGCACTCCGTAACATAACTCCCTCCCTTAGTATGTTGTATTATCATTTTATATGATATTTTTGTAATATTATATGAAGTGGTGCTTTATTTTTTTTAAGTTTTGCTTGAAGAGGGAATGAAAAGAATTTTGATTAGTTAAGAGTTTTGTAATTAAAAGTCTATGATTTCAATAATTGAGAGAGGATATTGGGAAGTCGTTTATGCCAATGGACTTCATTGTGCTCGCCCCCAGGAATAACGGTCTCAAATAATGTACTGGGTTTAAGATGTTTGTTTAATGCTGTTTTAATCACCGCATGCGCATTCAAATACCCCGATTGATCGGAGAGGCCTTCTTCTTGGTCCCCGACATCAAGATAAACAAACTCAGGGACTTTTTGAAACGTTTGTTTAAAATAGTTTTGAAACGCTTTTAACGAGACATAATACGCGCCCGATACAGATGCCACTCGGGGAAAAATATCTGGGTGTTCAAATCCGGCATACAAGGAAATAATGCCCCCCATGGAAGACCCCATGAGCATCCGGTTTGCAGATTCAATTGGATATGTGGCTTCGACGTCAGGGATAATGGTATGGATGAGATCATGTAAATAATCATCGCCCAGCCCGCCTTTGGCGGGTGTATTTTTGAGGGGCCGGTAATCAATCGGAAACGGGGCATATTCATCTAATCTTGCATAGCCTTCTGCGCAATTGACACCGGCGACTAAAACGTCATGAATGTTCATGGTTTTAAGCACTTTATGAATATTCCAACCCATCCCATAAGAGGCTGTTTTATCCCCAAAGATATTTTGCGCATCATGCACATAAAGAATCCGGGTCACCGGATTTTTGGGAATCCCGATATATAAGGTGGCTGTACGTTTTAAAGTGGGGAGTTGAATCTTTCGTTCAATGATATTCATGATTTATCCCTTAACTAAGATACTTTAAGTATAGCATAAACGCCTTATTTAAGCGTTTTACTTGAAAGCATCCTAAGAGAGTGCGACAATAAAATTGAACTTATTTTAGGAGGCATATTATGGCACTTGAATTACCCAAACTCCCCTATGCATACGAT
>CBFHLD010000091.1:0-2479 GCA_965656585.1 Candidatus Izemoplasmataceae bacterium
TTCACTGTCGGCATCGAGTAACTCCACCCGGCCGATTTCTTTTAAATACATCCGCACGGGGTCATCGACTTTGATGGCAACGTTATCTTCAAAGCTCTTATCTAAAAGGAGTTCTTCTTCGATTTGGGCCGCAAAGTTAAGATCCATTTCCACATCAGAATCTTCGTCATCATCGACTTCAACGTCCCCGTCTTTTCCGTCTTTGACTTTGACATCGACGAGTTCTTTTTCACTGACGACATCGACACTTTTTTCTTCTAAGGCTGCAATGATGTCTTCGATTTTATCTTCATCGGCTTTGGTGAGTGATTTTTCAATATCAGAGATGGTGAGGAAACTTTTCGCTTTGGCTTGTTCC
The DNA here is from genome assembly GCA_965656585.1 of Candidatus Izemoplasmataceae bacterium. GTDB lineage: Bacteria > Bacillota_I > Bacilli_A > Izemoplasmatales > Izemoplasmataceae > JAGYII01. Next base: position 359 of record CBFHLD010000091.1, read on the forward strand.
ACCAACATTTCTATAATCTTATCGAATTCCACGGTTAAGCTCCTTTTTGAGGGAATCGAGCGATTCTCTCAGGGTGATTTTTTCATCGAGGGTGGTCGCTTGCGCTAGAGTTTCTTTGAGCCGAATCATTTTATCTTTGATGGCATGATCTTTAAGGACCTTGAGGAGATCTTCAAACTCCTCAGGGTTAAATGGATAATCATCCATAGAGATATGCTCATCAAGGAAGGTTTGTTGGACCGGACTCAACGTCACTTTAAAAAGCGGATACACCAAACACGAGTTAGGGTTTAAGTCATAATGTTCAAAGACTTCAAACTGGATGTCTCTGACGATGGGGTTGATATACATGATGTCTTTGAACGTACGTCTAAACCAGCGTGAGTAAAATTCTTGGTAAAAAAAGTAATGCAAGATTTGAATTTCGGCCTTTTTATATTTATCCATCATCGCCGGGGCGATTTGTTTGACCGTTTGAACGGGTTTTTGAAGCCCTCTAAAATCTTGCGTAAGAATCGCCACATCAATGCCCGTGGCTAAGGCGAGCGTTTTTAAATAATACGTTTGCGTGGTTAACGTAGTTTTTTTCAAGTGCGGGTAAAACTCTTTTTTGAAGCGCTCAAAGTCCCCAATTTTAGAAAGATCATACGTCGCCGTGAGTTGATCGTATAAAAAGGCGAGGGGGTCTTTGGCTTGCCTGAGCATCATGTCAAAGGTTTCGCGGTTATTTTCTAACAGGAATGTATCTAAGTCCTTCCCATCCGGTAGATCCACCAGCCTGACATCGAGGCCCGATAACATTGGGACCATCTTCTTGGCCGCACTTCTTCCCGCTTCATCGCCGTCTAAGACTAAGACAAACGTCGAGGTGAGCCTCGTGAGCTGCTGGATATGACTTTTGGAAAGAGTGGTTCCCATCAAGCCGACCGTTTCAAAGAAACCATATTCAAAGGCTCTTAACACGTCAAAATAGCCTTCAGTGATAATGACTCGGTTGGCTTTTTGGATGGCCCCTTTGGCTTGCGAGAGTCCATACAGCAATTGATTTTTTTCAAAGACTTGGTTTTCCGCGCTATTTAAATACTTCGGATCACTTCCATCTAAGGTTCTCCCGGAAAATCCGCGCACTTCACCGTTTGCATCCATAATCGGAAACATGATGCGGTCCGAGAAAAAATCCTTAGGCTTAGCGTCTCCGGTAATCAATCCCGCATCTAGGAGTTCACTGGTGAGAAACGATTGACCCGTGAGCGTATTTAAAAGATTGTCACGCCCCTTTAAAGCCACCCCTAACCGGTAGACATCAATCGTCCGACGGTTAATCTTTCTAGACTCTAAATAGGCCATGGCATCATCCCCTTTACGGGAATTCCTAAGCACCACATGATACATATCACTGGCGGCTTTTAAAGCCGAAAGTAACCGTTGATGGGGATTTTCTTTCGCTTGGTAATCAAGCCCCGCCCGTTCGGCAAGGACCTTTAAGGCTTCCGCGCCTGATATACCGCGGGTTTTTTTTAAGAACGTAATCGCATTGCCGGAGGCTTTACAGCCAAAACAATGATACAGTTGTTTATCTTCCGATACCGAAAACGAGGGGGTTTTTTCATCATGAAATGGACATAAACCGGTATGGTTTTTGCCTCTTTTTTCCAGAGCCACCGTTTCACCGATGACATCGACGATATTCACTTTCGATAAAATCTCTTCGCTTGTGGCCAAATGCAAACCTACCTTAAATGAGTGTTCAGTGATTCAGTGAGGGTCTTGATATCGAGGGTGATTTGTTCCATCGAATCGCGCATGCGCACGGTGACGGTGCCTTTTTCTAATGAATCATCATCAATGGTCACGCAAAGCGGCGTCCCAATCGCATCTTGACGGCGATACCGACGTCCGATGGCTCCCGCTTCGTCGTATTGGACGCGGTAAACACGCGATAACGTTTGAAAGACGTCTTCGGCTAACGCTTTATGACGTTTTTTAATGAGTGGTAAAACCGCCACTTGCACGGGTGCGAGTTTGGGTTTAATTTTCAGCAATGTACGCGTATCACTTTCCAGTTCTTCTTCGACTAAGGCATCATTTAAGATGGCCAAAAAGAGCCGTTCGATGCCAAGT
>CBFHLD010000092.1:0-228 GCA_965656585.1 Candidatus Izemoplasmataceae bacterium
AAAGAAGCGGAAGTCTTTTTAAAACACTATAAATCCGGCCCCATTTTTCTCTTTGATGAAACGGGGAAAAAGCTGAGCTCCGTTGATTTTTCTAAATGGCTTAATCAGATGGAAACAGCCCATCAGAATGATTTTAATTTTGTGATTGGTGGATCCAATGGCCATGCGAAATCTTTGAAACAAAAAGCGACTGTAATGTTGAGTGTTTCAAACATGACATTCCCTCAT
>CBFHLD010000092.1:238-2447 GCA_965656585.1 Candidatus Izemoplasmataceae bacterium
GATGAAAATCCAATCCAATGAAACGTATCATAAATAGATGGACGAATTAAAATAATTATTTTTAAAAAGGGTCAATATGCTCAATATGATCCTTTTATTTACCTTTATAAATCCTAATTATGGTATAATTAAGGCATAATAAGAGAGGTGATTAATATGCCTAAAATTATCCCCATTAATGAATTAAAGAATACGGCAAGTATTTCTAAAATGATCAATGAAAGTGACGAACCCGTCTTTGTGACAAAAAACGGTTATGGATCTATGGTTTTGATGAGTGTAGACGTCTATGAAAGAGAAATAGCTAAGAATCAAATGGTGAAGATGATCAATGATTCTTTGAAAGACATCGACAAAGATGATTTAAAGGCTGATGGACCCATGTTTATTCATGAGATGAAAGCAACGAAATCATGAATATCGTTAGAGTAATCTATGCCAAGAGAAATTACATGAAAGATATTTGAGCGGCAGCATATTAGTTTAAATGTAATGAATTAAATAGTAGACAATGCAAATCATATCAATGGAATGATTTCATGTTAAATGACTTAATAAAATATCAAAGGGGCCTTTTATACAAGGGCCCCTTTTTGGATGTGTTCAATGATTTTAATGTAAGCATTCACACCCGTATTTAAAGCTTCCTCATCCAGGTTGAAATAGGAAGAATGCAGTGAGTGGATATAGCCTTTGGCTTTATTCTTAGTGCCGATGAAGAAAAATACTCCAGGAACTTCATGTTGATAAAAGCTAAAATCTTCACCAATCAATAAAGCTTCTGGAAGTTCTTGGTAAAGATGATTGTCTATAGCCTCTTTAAAGAGCCCATAAGTATCTTCGTTGTTATATACCGGTAAATACCCATCGTGGATGTGGACGTTGATTTCCCCTTTGAATTCCGTTTCTAATGTGGCTTTTTCTTGGAGTAAGATGGATTCAATCGCCCTGTAGTCATCTTTTGTAAAGGTACGCATCGTCCCTTCTAAAGAGGCGTTTTCGGCAATGATATTTTTAACGGTTCCCCCGGTTATTTTGCCAAACGTACAGATGACCCGGCTGGATTCATTGAGTTTAGCGATTTTTTCATATACACGGGATAAAAATAAACTCGCCATGTGATTCGCATCAATCCCAAGTTCCGGCATCGCCCCGTGTGAGCCTTTCCCTTTGAATGAAACGGTGAGTTCATTGGCCTGAGCCATGAGAAAGCCTGGTCTTGAGGCAATGATGCCTTCATCGATGTAAGGATACACATGAATCCCAAAGATATGGTCGGTGGGATGATCGTTGAATAGTCCTGCGTCAATCAGTTTTTTAGCGCCTCCGATTTTTTCTTCGGCGGGTTGAAAGATGAGCAGTACATTCACAGTCAGTTCATCCAAGTGTTCTTTGAGGTAATGCGCAAACTCCAAAAGCATCGCCATGTGGCCGTCATGCCCACATGCATGCATTCTGCCGGGGTGTGAAGATTTGAAATCTATTCCAGTCAGTTCATCTTGAGGGAGTGCGTCGATGTCTGAGCGGAAGGCAATGGTTTGTGATGCACCCTGATCAATATAGACAATCACATCCGTCTCTAAGTAGGTTTTGGTTTCAAACCCCAGTCCCTTTAAGACAGTGACTAAATAGTCATGGGTTTTAAATTCTTCAAAGGCCGTTTCGGGAATTTGATGGAGATCTCTACGGAATCTTTTGAGTCTTTCATTCATGGGCTTCTCCGATCAAGCAAGGATAGTTTATTGGGTAATGGTTTTAATACTTTCAAAGGCTTTAATCATCAGTGCATATTCTTTTTTTGAAACCAATGACTCAATGCGTTTTTGGATGTCAATCCGTAAATCGATGTAGGCATCGAATGCGGAATGATACGTAGGATGGATGGATACATGGGTGATGCGGTGATCCTTTGGGTCCACCGTTTTATGAACGATGGTGCTATCGTAGCGTTTAATGATGGTGCTCAACGTAGAAATTGGATAAGGAAGGGCGTCTTTCAGTGTACTTAGCATGCACCCTCCAAGACTTGATTGGATGTATATTTCGATTAAAACAGCCCACTCCCTTAGTGTACAAGGGATTTGATGCTTTTCTAATAAATCTAATTCTAAAGAGACTGCGTGGTTATAAAAGCGTGATAACGCAGTTTGTGTCCACACCGCAATCTTTTTGATTTTTAAAGGATTAAACCGGATAGGTGGTTCATCCG
>CBFHLD010000093.1:0-2435 GCA_965656585.1 Candidatus Izemoplasmataceae bacterium
GGGTTTTAAAAAGACAAATGTTTGACCCATGAGACACTCCTTTTGTAAAAGATTGTTAAAGAAAGATGATGGCTGAGATAAATCGGTGCTTTATTACTATAATTATACCGTAAAACGAGGAGGATAAAAAATGATTAAAGTATTGTTTGTTTGCATCCACAACTCGGCTCGCTCACAAATGGCCGAAACCTTTTTAAATGATTTAGGCGCCGGGCTTTTTGAAGCCGAGAGTGCGGGGTTAGAAGCGGGGACTTTGAATCCATATGTGGTCAGAGCCATGCGCGAGTTAGATTATGATATCTCCGGCAATGAAACCAACGATGTCTTTGACTATCATAAAGAAGGGCGCATCTATCAAGCCGTGGTTAAAGTATGTGACCAAATCAACGGGGAACGCTGCCCGATTTTCCCAAGGACCCTCATCAATGAAAACTGGAACTTAGAAGATCCTTCCAGCATTCAAGGGGATGACGAAGCGATCATGAATCGCACTAGAGAAATTCGCGATCAGATTTTAGAACGCGTCAAAGCCTTTATCGACGAACATAAGACTTTCGCAGAATCAAGAAAAAGCGCATAAAATTATGCGCTTTTTTTTATGTTATGGGGTGATATTAATGATGTTAGACCCGGCGAGATCCAGGGTGACGGTGTCACCAATTTCCAATCCAATGATAATGCGTAATACGCCAGATGAGACATTCGACACGTTCACCGCATAGGGTTCACCGTCAATGCTGATCCAATAGACCGTATTGCCTTCTAAGACGTACGAATCAATGCCCGTAATACTACCACTGACACTGGATAATTCTTGATTGGCGGTTGAATCAATGTTTAAAAGATAATCATTGTAAGCCCCCGTTTGAGTTTCGGCGATGCCGGAGACTTGTAAGTCTTGAACGTTCATGAAGACGTGACGGATAATCCTTCCGTCTTGCCCTTTGATAAGTATGTAATAGGTTGCCTCATCACCGATAGATACCGGCACTGGGAAAGACGCAGAAATATTATTTTGGGGAATCAACGTTAACGTTTTATTCATGGCGGCCACTTCGGTGGCGCCTGGGAATGAATAAAGCGTCGATTCTTTGGTCCGCATATTAACATAGGCAAAGCCGACCGTAGACTCATCGCCGCCGGCACTGGTCATCCCGGTAAAATGATACAGTTCATCGGAATTAATGACGGTTCGTCTTCCGGGGGATGGTCTTAATACGCCCACTTGATTAAAGATGGAGTTAAAGAACCCTTCTCTTAACGTTCCGTAATAATTGAGTTGTTCTAAGACTAAGGCATCATCATAAACGTTATCGACGAAGGCGGGAATGTCTCCGACTTCATGAATGGTGGTTTCCCCGGTGACCGCGTCGACTAAGGCGATGGCCACGACATCACGTCCACCGTTGACAAAAATCGTTGGGAGTCCCAGTTGCACCACAAAGTAAGGATTCATCGCTTCATCGATTTCAAAGTGGACCGCGATGCGTTCATACTTGGTGGTTCCAGAATAATAGACATGACGCAAGAGATCTTGGCCAAAATAGGCGGACTCGACATATTTGAGTCCTGTTCCATCTCGGTCAGTTAAATTGATGAGTCTGGTTTCTTCCGTCACTTTGTTGATGAGAATAAACCCAGCGGTCCCCACATCTCGGTTATTGAGCCATTTAAAGATGTCCCGGTATTCTAAGGGGGCCACTAAGTACTGTTCGCCTTGATAAAGGATGTCTGTGTACGCTCCCACTTGGAATTCACTTCCCAGGCCTGGGAATTCACCCAGTTTTAATACGCCCAAACGCTCCCCGTAGGCTTTATCCACGACCGGTAGACTATTCGCATCAATGGTATCGACTTCCGCGGAAAACGTACTTGACTCGGGGGTAATCAGTTCCGAGTACGCTTCGGCGTGAAAGTAGGTGCGCCCGCCAAATAACGTATAGACGATGGCCAAGATTCCGCCTAAAGTCCCAAGTAAGACAAACCACCGATCTGAAATTTGTACGTGGTTTTTGAAGCCTTCACGGACTAAGTAAAGGAGTAAACCGAAAATAATTAAAACGATAAAGACAAACGAAAAATACCGCAAGTTCAATCGGTTCAAAATAACATAATTCGCCAATAGTAAAAATAAAATGAAGTTGGCGGCGATTAAGATGGTTTGTAGCGGGCTGAGTGACACGCTTGGGAGTTGCTTGACCTTCACAAACCCCTCATCATCCACAACGACTTCTTCGGGGGATGGTTGACTCGATCGTTGCAATAAAACTAAATTGACAATGAGTAATGCAATAAACGCTAAAAATATCACTAAATACATAGATGTACCTCCACTTATATTTTAGCACGGTTAAGGGTTATACTTAAACGTTCCACCTTGGAAATAAAAGACTTTAATGAAAAAGTTTCAGAAAAGTATTGCAAACCGTTTTTGG
>CBFHLD010000094.1:0-2391 GCA_965656585.1 Candidatus Izemoplasmataceae bacterium
CGCTTTACCGTCACCTGTGAGATGCATTTTAACTCAGATTTTCAAATGGATGATTACAAGCTCTATGAATCCACGATTCATTCCAATGCCCGGCTCACATATTCAAGAGTCAACGATTTATTCAAGGGGAAAAAACCATCGGAAGATGAGCTTCACCTACTCAAAACCTTGAATCCGCTCAATGCGTTTGCGAAAGCCTTAAGACGCCTGCGTATGGAGAAAGGCTCTTTAGAATTTCACACCGATGAAGTCCAGTTTAATTTCGATAAAGACGGTCAAGCCAACAGTATTTATATTAAATCCACCGGCGAAGCCCAGCACCTCATTGAAGAATGCATGCTGGCGGCCAATCAAGCAGTGGCCATGTATCTGAATACCCATAAACTCCCCGGCATTTACCGGGTCCACGACGCCCCGGAGCGTGACACCTTAGAAAAACTCGCCGAAGTCGCCCGTCATTTAGGCTTTGAAGTCTCCAAAGATGTCGAAAACCACGAAACCATTCAATCAATGATTCAAGCGTTTAAAGAAACCCCGTTTGAAAAGGGTCTCACGATGTTACTCCTAAGAAGTATGCAAAAGGCCATTTATCAAGACCACCAAACCCCGCATTATGGCCTGGGCTTTGATGATTATCTGCATTTTACTTCGCCCATTAGACGCTACCCGGATCTAATGGTCCATCGGATCTTAAAAACCTTTGTTTTTAATGATGCCCCGCCCAAAGAAAAAGAAGCCCTCAGAAGTCAAATGACTCCCGTGGCTGCGCATACATCGGCGCAAGAACGTAAAGCCTTGCAGTTAGAACGTGACGTTGTGAGTATGCATAAAGCCGAAACCATGCGCTCCAAAGTCGGTAGCTGGTTTAATGGCATCATCACCTCAGTCGTACCCTTTGGGTTTTATGTCACCTTAGAAAATACCGTGGAAGGGTTAGTCCATATTTCTAATCTCGGTAGTGAATTCTTCCAATTTGATGATGAAACCTTGTCTTTAAAGTCCTTAGAAAGCGATAAAACCTACCATTTAGGCGATAAAGTCGTGATACAATTAAGTAAAGTTCACGTCTACGATGGGGAACTGGATTTCGTATTAGGAGACCCCAATGAAAGTCATCGCCCGGAATAAAAAAGCCTCGTTTAATTACTTCTTAGATGAAAAATTTGAAGCGGGCATTGCCTTAAAAGGCACCGAAATCAAATCCATTCGGGCCGGCAAAGTCTCCATTCAAGATGCCTACGTACGCATCCGTAATGAACAAGCCTACATCGTTAATATGCACATCGCTAAATACAAAGAAGGCAATCAGTTTAATCACGAAGAAACCAGAACCCGCAAGCTCTTACTGCATAAAAAAGAAATCATCAAACTGCATAACGCCCTACAGCTCGACCGTAAAACCATCGTCGCCACGCAAGTTTATATTAAAGAAGGCCTTGCCAAGTTAGAAATTGCGATTGGCACCGGGAAAAAACTCTACGATAAACGTCAAAGTCTCAAAACCAAAGATCAAAACCGCCGGTTAGAAAAAATCCACAAGAATTATTAGGAGGATTTATGTTGCCAGGTAACGGCCCACAGGGCCAAGGTCATCCTCATGAACAAGCGAAATTTACGTTAGAAAAACACCGCGATCAACACAAAAACGAACTGGAAAATAACCGCTATCAAAAAAGCTCATGGCTCACCTTTTTCATCCTCATCGGGGTGGTCGGCATCTTTTTTGCGCTGATGTTTTGGTTTACCCGTTCGTGATATAATACATGTATGGGGTTGTTATTGGATTCGACAGGATAGCTCGCGTTTGATAAGCATGCCTGGGTGATGCCAGTGAAAACATCAAGGTTAAATATAACCGGAAACACTCAAACAGCTTTCGCTGCTTAAGAATAAGCGCGACTATGCATCTAAGACGTCTACGGCTTAGATTCGCATAGACAATTCAGTAGACTATATCCAGGTGCTGCCGTCTTAAGCTAATGGATGAACTTAATAAGACTCGCATGGCACTTGGATGTGTTTGGCCTGGTGACATGTTAAATCAAACTAAACACTAAGCATGTAGAAAGTGAAATGGCACCTATTCTGGACAGGGGTTCAAATCCCCTCAACTCCACCAATCTTGTCTTTTTCCTAACTTTTAGTTTTTAGGTTTTATACACATCTAATAAGTTGGGTTTTTATATGGCCAAAAGTGATGGTTTTTTATGAAAAACCGATCCCATGGTCCTTATATAACAACTACTAGCCAATCCTTACCCATCCAAATTAAATCAAAAATGATGGCCTTTGATTCTTGAAAAACCCTCCGTGCCTCATGGTCGGTTATAAATAAAATCATAATATTTTAGGAGGAAATGCCATGCAATCATTCATCATTGCTTCATCATT
>CBFHLD010000095.1:0-2344 GCA_965656585.1 Candidatus Izemoplasmataceae bacterium
ACACTGTGAAGTCTCGACCACGCACTCCCGCCCGTGGGAGAAAGCTCCGCAAGCAGTTGTTCTTCAGCCGAAGAGAGCAAATACTTGGCTTGTTTTTGCGTTTCTTCTAAGTAAAAGGTATAAGGAGCTAAGGCTTCATCCGATTTAAGCGTGCTTAAATCCGCTTCTGCGACCGTGTTTTCAAAGGCCGTACGGAAGGGAGAGAGTTTCGCCGATAACGTCTGCAGGCGTTGCATTTCTCTTAACGCCCGTTCATTTTGCGTATCGGTGGCTAAGGTGAGGTTGATAAATCCACCCACGCGGACGGAAAGACTGCGAAATTCACGGGTAAGATTTAGACCTTCCGCGATCTTTTTAGCGGGGACTGCTTCTTTCTTTTCCCACGCTAAGGCTTCATCCACAAGAGATGTTAAACGTTGATGCGCGGCTTCATATTCCGGTGCATCAAATGAGGTGAATAATGCATCAAGTGACCATTGTTTCATACGTGCCTCCTAATTTCTCCGTCGCGAGAGAATCGCGATGAGTCTGAGTAGTTCAATGTATAACCAAACGAGTGTCACCATTAACGATAAGGCAAACACCCATTCATACTGACGATCCGCACCACTGGCAATGAGATTAGATACGTTGTCAAAATCAATCAGTAGATAAAGCGCTGCCACGACACTGGAAACCGCCGATATGAGCAGTAAAAAGCCCAAACTTAAACCGCCTAAAGCCCCAAACAAGCTGAGTATTAATAGCACTAAACTGGAGAAGAATAACCCCAGTAAGAGGGTAAACATCACGCGTCTAAACCGGCTGGTAACTTTGACTAAGCCGGAAGTATATAAAAAGCCCATCGCAAAAAATACCCCAATGGTGGCCATGAGGGCGGTGGAGACAATGCCATCACCAAAGGAGAGTTCATAGACGCCTGAAATCGCGCCCATGAAGATGCCTTGGGTCATCGCATAAATGAACGCAAAGTAAGGGGCTAAACCGGGATTACGCATCGCCACGATCACACTGATAAAGGCAATGATGGGGGTTGCAATTAAAGTGACAATCCCACCCGTTAAATTGCCGGTATTGACTAAATTAAAAAACGAAAACGCCGCAAAACTAATAAGTACGCCCGTCAGCAACAATAGCTTCACACTAAAGGTGCCTAAAGTAGCGGGGTAATCCGATGTGCCACCCATGGCCTCTGGGCGCATGCGGCCCATCATCGGGTTGGTACTGCGAAACATTCTCATACGATGCTCCTTTACATTTCAAATAAGGATATTTGGGTATCTTCGGGAAGTCCTTGGAAGACGTCTAAAGCGAGTAATTTATCGAACGATGTTTTGGTGAGAAGGGTCCGTTTTTTGAGATCATCTTGCGATATAAAGGGACTTTCCTCGCGGGCTGAGACAATCGATTCCGCCACTTTAGCGCCCAAGCCATCAAGCGCCATGAACGGTAAAATGAGACCGTTTTGATCACCCGTGATGACGAAATCTCGGGCGAGTGATTTTTCCATGTCAATGGGATAAAAGGAAAATCCGCGTAAGGTCATTTCGTGGGCCACTTCTAAGACCGTGAGTAGCCGCTTTTCAGTATCGGTGGCCCGGTTGCCTTTGGCCTCAATGCTTTTCATTTTTTCGTGAATGACCGAAGGCCCGCCAATAAAACTAATCAGGTCAAAGTCTTTCGCACGCTTAGAGAAGTATGCGGCGTAGAAATAAATCGGTTTGTAGACCTTAAACCAAGCGATTCTGAGGGCCATCATGACATACGCGGTGGCGTGGGCTTTGGGGAACATGTATTTAATCTGTCCACACGACCAAATATACCACTCCGGCACCTGATGGTCACGCATGATGGCTTGGTAGCCTTCCCACGCATCGGTGTCTTTGGAAGGTTTTCCTTTCCGAATAAACTCCGAAAGTTCAAATGCGACTTCTTTTTTTAAGCCCCAATCAATAAGGTTCACCATGATGTCATCGCGGCAGCCGATCACTTCTTTAAACGGCACTTGCGGATAGGTTTTATGTTTACCCGACACTAATAACTCGGCGTTATTAAGCCACACATCCGTCCCGTGTGAAAGCCCCGATATTTTGACGATATCCGCAAAACTATCCGGCCTTGCGGCGTGCAACATGCCCCTTACAAACTGTGTGCCCATCTCGGGGACGCCAAAACTGGCCACACTCGACCCAAGGGTTTTCGCATCGAGGCCAATCGCCTCCGTACCCGATAGTAAACTAAATACTTTCGGGTCGTCTAAGGGGATATCTCTGGCATCGGTAAACGGAAAATCTAAGGGATTGGCCTTGACGTGATCCATTAAATATTTGATCATCGTTGGATC
>CBFHLD010000096.1:0-2334 GCA_965656585.1 Candidatus Izemoplasmataceae bacterium
TTTGTCGATCCATTCGAGTTGAGAATCTAAAGCACCGACTTCCCGTTTATATTTGCGAACACTTCTTCGCTCTTTACGTTTTTTGCCTTTATCAGAGCGGTAAGCGTCTTTAAACTGATCGAGTTGCGTTAAAAATTCTTGGTAGATATCTTGCGCATCTTTCTTCACCGCCGCTTTTTGCAAGAACGTGAGGAGTTTTTGAATGTCGGCTCTGAGTTTTTTGAGTTCTCTAACTTGATAGATATTCATCCGAGTTTCAGTGTCATCACTGGCTTGATAGGCTTCTTTAGCTTTCACGTCAAAAACGCGAATTTGATCGTCAATGCGTTTGATTTGGCGTTCAAACTTGGTGGCATATTGGTTCAGTTTACCTTCTTGGAGCAGTTCTTTTTTTAAATGATTGCGTCTTCTTTTTCGTAACCATCCCATACATGGCCTCCCTTATTTAGCCATCGCTTTATATTTTTCTATGACTGAAGCATCGGCATCATCGGCTAAATCATCAAAGATCATTTTCTTCGCCGGTTTAACGACCGATTCCACTTCTAAGATTTCTTCTTTGATATTATTAACGGCTTGAACTAAATCAGCGGTGTTGTCTAAAAGGTCAAGTTCTTGCGGTTTCCGGTATAGACGTTTGACCAATTTGCGGATGTATCCATCATCTTTTAAATAATGGATGTATTCATCCAGCATGGAGAGCTGTTGAAAGAGCGAACTCATCATTCTAAATCCATTCATCGTCGAGCGCATGAGTTTAATGCTATTCTCGTTGTTTTCAATTTGTGTATGATAATCTTGAACGCGGTGTGTCACATCTTTATATTCGAATGATTCTTTGCTGATGGCATCCAGTGATTGAACCAACTTGATGTTTTCTTTTTCCAAAGTTTTAATTTCATCGGTCAGCTGGCGCATTTGATACGTCATCTTAGAGATCTTATATTGAATGTCTTTGGCAATCCCTGAAAGCTGATCGTTGAATTTAGAGCCGGTATCTTCATAAAAGACGATATTGCGCTCGTATGCCACATTTTGAAAATCCTTTAAAAAGACTAAAATGTTCTCTAAGCGTTTATCATAGGTGCCTTGATTGGTTGTATGCGTCATATCATCCAGCAATTGATCCACATCTTCTTCACATAAAATCAGTGAGGTAAGTACTTTTTCACTGGATGTGGTTTGCAGTAAATCTTGATGATCTTCTTTCACGCGGTGATATAAATCTTTTAATGACGATTCAAAGTATCGATCAAAGGCTTCGATTTGATCGAGTTTTTTAATCACATCGTCTAATAGTCCCTTAAATTTATCCGCGGTGGTTTTCCCTTTTAACACGCGGATTTTTTTTCGCAGCCGGTCGGCTTCACTGACTTCTCGCCTGACAAACATATTATTCGCCTCCCACATCATTGAAATTCATGTTTTCAATGATGAATGATTTTATTTGAATGCCCAAATCATCCAATGTTGATTCTAATTTAGGCGTAAGATGTTTTTTGAAAAGATTGGTTAAGACACTTTCTTTCGACGTATCCACGGGTTCTAATTCGGGTACGACTTGATGAAACAAGTCCGGAATTTTAGAAAGGACGAGCTTTGAAAGGATGGTTTCATCCACGTAGGTATCTTCACTCATCCGGGTGGTTATAAAACGGATGGGGTTTTTAAGTTGAAACTCAACCGACCCAAAGGCCCCTAACGTTTTGACTCCCTCTTTAGTTTCACATTGAATCCGGGTGGGGGTTCCCCAATTGGTTTTCATGATCTTCCGGTTACTTTTAGCCAAGTAAATAAAATACACAGGCCGGTCTAACTTCAACTCAAACGTATTTTTAATCACTTCTTGAGAGGCATCTTGTTCCATTAAGATAGCTTCATACCCTTGGGGTATTTTGAGTGAACGGCCTTTTTTAAACGAATCGCCGGGCACTTTAGAAATCAGATGGTTCACTTCTGGTTCATGCGTAATCACTTTTTTCTTAAACATCGCGGTCTTCCCCTTCTTCATTTAATTCGTTAATCACTTCGTTGGTTTCATGTTCCAATGATTCATTAGGCTCATCGTCTTCAAATGTAAAATCATCCATGGAAAGTTCATTTTCTTCTTCGATAGTCTCATCTTCATCATCTTCAACTTGGTTCCAATCAAATGGTTTTTCATCTCTATCTTCTTCAGCTAAGGTCTCTTGATCCGGTGATGACTCAAGTTCTTTATCATCGGTGTCATAGATTGATGTTATGGGTTCTGTATTCAAAGATGACTCGACCAAATCATTTTCATCGATCTGAATTCCCTTTTCTTCAGGATTTAACTCATCCTTTTTAGCTTGG
>CBFHLD010000097.1:0-2333 GCA_965656585.1 Candidatus Izemoplasmataceae bacterium
GATACTTTCTGTGGGACCTTCAATTTTGAGGCCCAGCAAGCGTCTCCCAATCTTATCTGGGTCATCATCCACAAAAAGGATGGGGTTGCCTTCTGCTTTTTCTTTTTTATTCAGCTCTTTAACGATCATCTCACCCGCTAAACTGGCTCCCACAATCATTAAGCGCTTCCCAGTCATTTGCGGTTGGATTTTCCGATTATAAAGATTATAGAGCCTAAGACTTATCCGGCTCCCACCCACCATGATGAGTTCAAACAATGTAATGATGAAAAGTTCTACCGGATGGATTTGACTGAACAAATCCAGTATCCATAAAACTAAGAGAACTCCAATATTAGAAATAACGACCAATGAGACAATTTTTAAAAGATCCTCAAACCCAATCGATTTCAAAATGAGCCTGTAAAGCCCATATAAATAATAGATGACAAGCTTAAGGGGTATTAATATCAAAAAGTATGTTGCTAAAAAACTAAATGACTTATTAAATTCTAAGAGTTCTAATAAAACAAATGCAAGTATATAAGACGCCATAATTATCAAGGCATCAAGGATAAACCATTGGATTTTAATCGATACGTTTTTCATGCATTCCCCTTGTTTAAAACCTATAAGGATTATAGCACAGTAAGACGTTCAAAGAAAAAGTCCTAGAATCATCTAGGACTAATACGTATGGAGGTATTTATCGATTTCCCACTGTGAAACTTGACGAGAATATTCGAGCCACGCTTCTTTTTTAGACGTCACAAGTTTCTCATAGACATGGTTACCTAGAGCTTCTTTAATCACATCATCTTTTTCCAGTTCTCTTACGGCTTCATCTAAGGATGAGGGAAGTGATTCAATGCCTAATGATTCTTGTTCTTCTAGGGTGAGCTCATAAAGATTAATGGATACTGGTTTAACTCCATTCATTTGTTTTTTAATACCATCGAGTCCCGAAGCTAAGATGACCGCCATGGCGAGATAGGGATTGGCACTGGAATCAACCGATCTGATTTCAGTCCGTGTGGCATTGCCTTTACTCGCAGGAATCCTTATCAGTGCACTCCGGTTCGCATCACTATATGCAATATAGGTTGGGGCTTCAAATCCAGGGATGAGACGTTTATATGAATTTATTAAGGGATTGGTAATCGCCGTAAAGCCTTTCGCATGATTTAAAATCCCCGCAATCCAATACCGGGCCGTATCGGATAAACCGAGTAATCCATTTGGGTCGGCGAAGGTATTGCCTTGCTCATTGGAAAGCGAACAATTGGTATGCATGCCCGATCCATTGATATTCGCAATGGGTTTTGGCATAAAGGTCGCATAAAGATTATGACGTCTTGCGACATTCTTCACGACCCATTTAAAAAGCTGTAATCGATCACACGCTTCAATCGCATTATCAAATTCAAAATTGATTTCATGTTGGCCTGGGGCCACTTCATGATGGGACGCTTCGATTTCAAAGCCAATCTTTTGAAGTTCAAAAATAATGTCTCTTCGCGCATTCTCCGCTAGGTCTGTGGGTGCTAAATCAAAATAGCCACCTTGGTCTTGCGGCGTTAAAGTGGGTAAGCCTTTTTCATTACGCTCAAATAAAAAGAATTCAGGCTCAACCCCAATGTTAAACTTATCAAACCCCATATCCTTCATATGAGAGAGTTGTTTTTTAAGAATAAACCGGGGGTCGCCTTCAAAAGGTTTACCATTTGGTAAATAAACATCACAAAATAAACTGGCTGCTGTGCCTGAGGGGGTATTTTCCCAGGATTGGATGACCCAAGATTTAGGATCAGGATAAAGCACCATATCCGCTTCTTGAATCCGGGAAAACCCATCAATGGATGAACCATCAAACATCGTTTGATTATCCAATGCAGATTCTAATTTACTGACAGGAATTTCCACATTTTTTAAAATTCCATGAATATCAGTAAAACAAAGCCTTACATACTTTACATCATGTTCTTTTGCTGATTTTAAAATCGCTTCTTTGGTCATGACACACCTCACTCGTTTTTTCAATCATACCAAATTTAGACTGGTCTATCAAGACCTATACCACAACTAATCAATATTTCAGATAGAGCTTATATTTCTTATATTTTGGAAGGTTTGATACACTACTAAAGAGGTGATAAAACATGAAAACCATATTGAATGATTCGAAAGACCCGACCTTTAATCTTGCATTAGAAGAGTATGTGCTTAAAGAGCTTGATTCGGATGAGGATTTTGTCCTACTTTGGCAAAATGCCAATAGTGTGATTATCGGTAGAAACCAAAATACATATGAAGAAGTGAATCCTGAGGTGGTTAAAGAACATGATGTTAAAGTC
>CBFHLD010000098.1:0-2328 GCA_965656585.1 Candidatus Izemoplasmataceae bacterium
GTATTACTCAACGGGAACACCGGGACGCTGGAAGTCAACCCCGATCAAGCCGCCCTGGACGCTTTTGAAAAAGAGTTAAAAGCCTATCAAGAGACGCTCAAACGCCAAGCGAAGTTTCAAGCCTTAAAAGGCCTCACGAAAGACGGAAAAAGCGTACCTTTATATGCGAATATTGGGTCCGTCAAAGACGTGCCGAAGGCGATAGAAAATGGCGCAGAAGGCATCGGGTTATTCCGGACCGAATTTCTATTTATGGAAAGTGAAAAAGCCCCGAGTCTTGAAAGCCAAATTGACGCGTATGAAGCGGTCTTTAAAAGGATGCAACCGGTCATTGTGAGAACCCTTGATATTGGGGGCGATAAAGCGTTGCCGTATTTAAAGATGCCGCATGAAGATAATCCCTTTTTAGGGGTTAGAGCCATCCGGCTATGTTTTAATGAATTAGAGCTTTTTAAAACCCAACTTAAAGCCTTACTGATTGCAGGAAAAGATTATCCGGATGTACGGATTATGTTCCCGATGATCGCCAGAGTCGATGAACTCTTAAAAGCCAAAGCGATTTTAGACGATGTGAAACAAGAACTGAATGAAAAAGACACTCCGTATCAAACCAACATCTTAGTTGGCATCATGATTGAAATTCCCGCTGCCGCTTTAAATGCGCGAACCCTGGCGAAGCATGTGGATTTCTTTTCCATCGGGACCAATGACCTCATTCAATACACGTATGCGGCGGACCGGATGAACGATGGGGTGAGTTATTTATATGAACCCTTAGATCCCACTTTACTGCGACTCATAGAAAGTACCGCAATGGCGGCCCATGCAGAAAACACCGAAATTGGGGTGTGCGGAGAAATGGCATCAGACCCTATGGCCGCCTTACTCCTCGCGGGCATGGGAATGGATGAATTATCGATGAGTGCCGGCGCACTTTTAGATGTGAAAGATCATCTATCCAGATACACTCTGGAGGAACTGAGAACTCTCAAAGATAAAGCCTTAGCCGCCGATACGGCCGCTGAAGTTAAAGCGTTGTTTCAATAATTTGGATTTAAAAAAGCCCACGATGCATTCAATCTTGAATGCGGCGTGGGCTTTTAATTGGGTGAGATTTAAGTGTATTAAAGAAAGAAAAATAGTAGCGCGAAGGTTCCTGCGGAAAAGCAATAAAGCGCAAACCCTTTTAAGTGCCCCGCAATGGCCAATCTTCTAAACCATTTTAACGAAAAGTAGGTCATCGTGAAACTGGCAATAAACGCGAGGGCTAGTGGCCCGATGGGGACAAATAAAGATTCTAAACTTAAGAGTTCTAAAAGGCTAACTCCCAATGTGACCGGGATATAAAGCATGAAAGAAAATTCGATGATGGTCGCCACATCGAGGCGTCTAAAAAGTCCACCTACAAACGTCGCCCCGGAGCGGCTAATCCCCGGTAAAATGGCGATTACTTGCGCCAGGCCAATCAGTAAGGCATCTTTCACCGTCACTTTTGTGCCTTGATTGGTGAGGGTTAAAGGTTTAACGGCCCATAAAAATAAGCCCGTCACCCATAAACTAATCCCAATCACGATCAATCCATAATTTTCAAGTAACGATTCTAACGGGCTGCGAATGAGAATTCCGACGATTCCCACTGGAATACTCCCCAGTAACACTAGCCCGATATACGAAAGTGAGTCCGTGGGGTCTGCTTCTTTTTTTAAGGTTTTAAAAGCGCCTTTGAAAAGGGCGACGAGTTTATCTTTAAAGATAATTAATACCGCAAACAGAGAAGCGAAATGCATCATGATTTCAAAAAATACATCCATCTCCCCAATATCAAACACCAAACGGGTCATTAATAAATGCCCGCTGGATGAAATGGGGAGGGGTTCAGTAATACCTTGAATAAGGCCTAAGATTAGATATGTGAGATATTCCATAAATGTTTCTCCTGGCTTGATTTTACCACAAGGGTCCGTGAGCTTAATTGCTCGGTAAGACTAATACTGGACCTTTTTCTCGCAATAATACATCATTGGAAAAAGCCCTAAAACTTTCCGTTTTTTAATCAGTTTAAATCCTTCTTTTAAATAAAGTCGCATGGCTCCTTCGTTATCTAAGGCCACATCGAGTGAAACCGTGTCAAAGCCTTCCCGGATGGCGGTTTCATAAAAATCACTCAATAACGCCCGGCCGATGCCTTTAGAGCGGGCACTTTCATGAACGGAGAGGTTTTGTAAGTAAAGGGTTTTTTGAATGGGGGGATTTAAAAGCGTATTAAAGGGAAGTAACTTGAGGGCAAGCCACAGCCCATTAAGTCCTTTAAACACCTTAGAAAAATCT
>CBFHLD010000099.1:0-2301 GCA_965656585.1 Candidatus Izemoplasmataceae bacterium
TTTTGGATGTCTAATTCTTGCGTATAATCTCGGTTTTTCACTTTTCTTAATGGTTTAAAAAGGGTCTTTAAATGTTTCTTGACCTGTTTAAAATCAATGCGTACTGTGTACATTTTTTTGCGCCTTCGAGTCATCCAAAGATACCCGAGATCCCGGGCCAACCGGCCCCCCTGTCCATACCGTGCCATAAAACCTTCCTTATGGCTTTATATTATCATATGATAGTTAAGTTACTATCAAAGAAGCATGCTATAATTCACTAGTGAGGTATCTATGGAATTTGCTAACGTGTTTTTAAAAAAATATAAAGCCTTTGATCGGTTTAAAGGCATCCGCCAAGCATTAGTAAGTCTCGGTGTGGGTGCGATTTTAATTACAACGGGGGCACTGCTTGGCAGTGGGATTGCCCCTGTATTGATTGTGTCTGGATTTGCCAGCGTGTTTCTGGCTTTCATTTTCTTTTTTGTGGCGGCATTTCGTTCGAGTCAATTAGAAAATTCTTTTTATGAGATTCTTCGCACCGATTTATGGACCCCGATTATCGGGATGACATCGCCCCTTAAGGACGTAACATTAAACGAAGAAACGCCGCCTTTGGATGATGATTTTTTATATAAATATGTCGGCCAAAAAGGCTCCTTAGACCGGGTCTATTACACATTAAAATCGGGTCAAGTATCCTTGTCTGCACTCAGTATTTCACATACGGTCTCAACTGGAAAAGGGGCAAGCCAACACATTGACTTTCGGGGCTATTACCTGAATATTCCAACATCTTTAATGGAAACCGTGCGTGCGAAAAATGACCGGACCCCAAACTGGATGAAACCGATCAAAAACAAAATAAGCCCCGACACCGATGGGTCCGAGGCGTATCACATCGAAGGGAAACCTTCCTTTGACGTTGAATCTTTCATGAATCAGTGGCATGACCACGGATTTAAACACGTGGCTTGGGAAGTCTCAAACGGATTTTCTAAGCTGGCGCTGTTTGAATATAAAGTGATTCCCAAAATCCACCGTCAACCGGGGCAGTTAGTGTCCACGCATCAGGACCATTTGATGCGCTTAAAAAAAGTCATGGACACGTTTTCTACCGCCATCCAATCGATTGAAGAAACCTATTGAAGGGCTTTTCATTTAACCCTTGAACTCGTATAATAGATTTTGCGAGATTTAAAGCGGTTGTGGCGGAATGGTAGACGCGCTGTCTTCAGGCGGCAGTGCCTTAACGGGCGTAGGGGTTCAACTCCCCTCAACCGCACCAATGAACCTAGTAGAGTTTGATACTGTTGGTATCAGACTTTTTTTTCACTCGTTTTTCTATGAAAGTATTCGAATAGTGCTAATATATAATCATTTTGAAAAAACATTGTAATAGTAATAATTTTGGGTTAATGAGATTCGAACAATCCGTACTCGAAATCACGCGTTAAGATTTCGGGTTAGGTGAAAAAAATGGGAACCCCCCTGATCAAGCATCCAAATCATTAAAGTCTTTGGGCATCCCTCTCAAATGAGGGCTTTTTATTAGAAATCAACCACAAATAGATATTAAAGCTCAAGATTAAATCCTTGATAACGTAAATCATATTATTTTTAAAAATCAAAAAACGCGTATAATCTCTTTGCCGGTTTATATGATTGTGTTTCTGTATTTTTTTTGGCTATGAATCAAGCTGAAATAAAAGTGAAAAAAACATCCCTTGCCTATATTTTAGCCAAGGGATGTTTTTATTTGAAAATATTATTTGACTGTGAGTGGTTTTAATTGCTTTTCGAGTGCCTCATCACTGGCACCTGCACTGATGAGCGTAGCGGCCACAAAGGCGCCTTCCACCATCGCTGCTGGCGATAGTGTCATAGTTTTATCCAGTGTTTCTTGAACCATTTCTAAATTCATTTTGGCGCTGCCAAGATCATAAAACACGAGTAAGTCATCGGCTGGGTTATCCTCAGCCGCGGCCATGATGCGGTCAAAGGTCGTACCGATTTCTCCGGTTTCTAAGCCTCCCACATAGGTCATCGGGACATCTTTTGCAATCTCACGGAGTAAATCATGAAGCCCTTCCGCGATTTTCGCGCTGTGTGAAACAATCAATAATCCTTTCATGAAGCGTCCAAGACATCAAGCAAAGTTTTAAATAAATATCCCGAAGACATCGACCCCGGATCGATATGCCCAATCGAGCGTTCGCCTAAATACGCTGCACGCCCTTTGGTGGCTTTTAGGGGTTTGGTGGCTTCCACCATCGCGTCAACATCGTCTTTCGATGGCTGTGACTTTGACAATTTTTCTGT
>CBFHLD010000100.1:0-2278 GCA_965656585.1 Candidatus Izemoplasmataceae bacterium
GGATTCAATGGACTCATTGAGCAACAAAAAGAAGTGCCAGGAGAGGTGCATATTACGACCGTTTTATTTGATGATGCGTATGAACTCTTGCATGATCATACCCCCTTAAAAGAAGTGTCGCCTTTAAGCGGTGAAACCTATTATGTGCGAGGCACTACAGCGCTCTTGGACGCGGTTGGTAAAACCATTACAAAAGTCGCCCACCGCGTGCGTCAAACCAAGCAAAAGACGAGTCCTAAAGTTCTGGTGGTGATTATGACGGATGGGATGGAAAATGCCTCAAGTGAATATTCGTATTCGGTGGTGAAAAGTCTCATTGATACCTATCAGCACGAAGCAGGCTGGGAATTTTTATTCTTAGGCGCCAATATTGATGCGGCTAAGGCGGCTGAAAGCATCGGCATCAGACGTGAGCGTTCCGCCCATTTTCATGCGGACCATCAGGGCATGAAAACCAATTTTAGGGGCGTTCACCGTGCGATGAATGAATTCCGTACGTCGGAAACCATGTCAGAATCATGGCGCGATGTGATCGATGCGGATTATCAAACGCGTAAAAAAACCAAAAAGAAATAATCATATGATATAGGGAAGGGTAAAAAAAGGGCGTCCAAAGTGGTATAATGAACGTAAGTTAACCACAGGAGACGCCTATGAACCTTCCCTTTTGTGAACAATGTGAAACCGCCAAAAAAGACGGGCGCTTAACCGTTCCTCTCTCCCGCAAAGTCAAAGGTGAACTGATTGAACTGGATATTGATGCCGGTTTGTGTCATGAGTGTGCGCACAACCCCGCGAAACTGACCCGGGAATTAAGACGCCTTTTTAATGATGCGTACCGTGCTAAGCACGGGTTGGTCACCACCTATGAAATTAAGAAGAAGCGAACCGATTTTGGCTTGAATCAACGCGATTTTGCGCGTCTGATTGGGCTGGGTGAAATCACGGTTGCCCGCTATGAATCTGGGTTTATTCCGTCCAAAGCCAACTCACTGAGAATCCGCCAACTGAACGATTTAGACAGGCTTAAAGCCTATTACAAAGATACCAAAGATGCCTTAAGTGACCGGGCGATTGAGAGAATTGAACGTTACATTCAAACGTTTGTGTCGATCAACAATGGCAACCAAGTGTATGAAAACGAAAAGTTTTTTGCGGTGACGGCTTTATTTGTCCAAATGGCCAATGAAGAACACATTCCGATGTATGTCACGAAACTCAATAAATACATGTTTTATGCGGATTTCTTAGCGTTTAAACGGTATAAGAAATCACTCACAGGATCGCGCTATGTGAGGCTTTCGTTTGGGCCTGTCCCCAACCGGTACGATTATAAATACGACATGAATCCTTACATTAAAACGGAAGTTCAAGATGATTCATTGCTGTATGTACGCACGGATAAGCCAATTAATTTGTCTGCCCTAGATTCGCATGGATCTTCCATCATTCAAGAAGTGTTCAGCCGTCTGCGCAGCATGCGCTCTTCAGAAGTCTCCGAAATGTCTCACCAAGAAGATGCGTGGGTGAAAACGGCTCCAGGGGAATATGTCTCCTATGAACATGCACTCAACTTGAGCATCGGTTAAGGAGTAAAAAATGTTTGATTTTGCCAACCGAATCGTGATGGATTGGTTATACGGGGATGAAATCTTAGCCTTGTTTGATGATTATTTCCTCGCCCAAAGTGAAACCAATCAAGTGTTACTCATAATCGGCGTCGGAATCCTCACCGTCATTGGGGGATTAGCCGTCGTCAAAGGCATTTTAAAAATTACCTTGTTTTGGATTAAACTTATCTTATTTATTGCCCTTGCCTATTATGTCGTCGTTATTTTACTCGGCATTGATATATGGGCCTTACTCGGTTAAACCACAAAAAAACGAACCTTTCGGGTTCGTTTTTTTGTGCCATTTATTTGGCTTGATGCATGACGATTTGGGGGAATGGGATGCCAATCCCTTTTTGATCAAACATGATTTTGATTTCCCGGTTTAAAAGGCGTTGAACGTTATATCGGTCGGTCTCAATGACTTTGGCCACAATCCGTAAATTCACGGATGAATCGCCGAGAGTTTGGACGCCAACATACGTCGGACCTTCGACGATAATATCTTGGTATTTTTTTCCGAGGGTGGGTAAGAATTTTTCAAGTTCTTTTTCTACCGTTGGGATATCTTGTTCATACTCAATCCCAATTTCACAGATGGCATTGGATAAGTTGGATGATGAGTTAATCACATTACGGATGTCCGAATTATTGATGATTTTAAGGTC
>CBFHLD010000101.1:0-2278 GCA_965656585.1 Candidatus Izemoplasmataceae bacterium
CGTATGAAAAACTCTTAGATGTCTTTTTTAAAAACATCGACCCGACTGATCCAGGTGGACAGTTTGCCGACCGCGGGAGTTCTTACATGACCGCCATCTTTACCCAAGATGACGCGGAAAAAAAGGCCGCTTTAAAAACCATTAAAGCCTTGGAAGCATCCGGGCGCTTTAAAGGACCCATCGTCACCGAAGTCTTAGACTATAAACCTTTTTATAAAGCTGAAAATAATCACCAAATGTATCATTTAAAAAATCCGTTTCACTATCAAACCTATAAAAAAGGTTCAGGAAGAGCTGATTATCTGAAGGAGACTTGGTCCATGAAAATTGATAAAAAGGAAATGAAGAAAAAACTCACCCCCACCCAGTTTAATGTCGTCTTTGAAAACGGCACTGAACCCCCATTTCAAAATGAGTTTCATGATTTTAAAGGTGAAGGCATCTATGTCGATATCGTCACCGGGGATCCACTCTTTTCATCCACCGATAAATTTGATTCAGGCTCCGGGTGGCCAAGTTTCACTAGACCCATCCAACCGATTGAAGAGAAGATGGATACCTCACATGGTATGCGCCGCATTGAAGTGCGCACGAAAGCATCCGATATTCACTTAGGCCACGTCTTTGAAGACGGCCCGGCCGATCAAGGCGGCCTGAGATATTGCATTAACTCAGCAGCCCTTCGTTTTGTGGCCAAAGAAGATTTAGACAAAGAAGGCTACGGCGAATACTTGGCGCTTTTTGAATGAAACTTTTACTGGCCCCCTCAAAAACCATGGCCAACGCCCCGAGTGAGACCACCACGGACCCGCAATTTTTAAATAAAACCCAGTTTTTACTCAACCAACTCAAAGCCTATTCCGTAGATGATCTTAAAAAGTTGTTTGCCGTCTCAAAAAAAATCGCCGAAGAAAACTACGAACGATTTCAAGATTTTAAACCTGTTCATAAAGCAATGGATGCCTATACCGGCTACATGTTTAAAATGATGGATAAACCTTCATTAAGCGGTGAAGCGCTGTCTTACATCGAACGCCATTTAATGATTGTCTCAGGACTTTATGGATTAGTGCGGATGACCGATAAAATCGGCCATTACCGCCTTCCCATGGGTGTTAAAGTCGATAACACTCCACTTTCTGAATACTGGGAAGATACGTTAACTGACGCCTTAAAAGATGAGTTTGTCATTGATTTACTCTCTCAAGAATACCGGGATGCCTTCCACATGAATGACCTGGATTCAGTAACCATTGATTTTGTGGAAATCAAAAATGGCAAAGAACATCGCCCCGCCATGATGCTTAAAAAATGCCGGGGTCTCATGGTCCGCGCCTGCGCTCAGAACTTCGTCCAATCACGTGAAGATCTCAAACCCCTTAACATCGATGGATTTTTGTATAATCCGGACCGTTCCAATGAGGCGTTTTTCGTATTTGAACGTCACGTTTCATAAATGATCGTTTCAAACCTCGCTTAAATAAACTTCGGCGAGGTCCTTAAATGGCTAAAGTGAAAAAAAGAGACTGTATTTTCAGTCTCTTTTTTTGAGTATTAGAGTGATAAGCCCCCGATAAATTCTCGGAGGAGTGAATCTTGAGGGACCAGTGCTTCATCCACCGTTTTAAAATATTTGAGGTATTTGATTAAGCGGTTGGCGGTCACGTAATGCGGATCTTTCCGGTCGATGGCTTTTAATGCATCGATGGCGTAAGGTTTTAACACCCCCATCTCATAGGCAAGTGCACTATTAAAGACAAAATCAGCGGTTTCTAAAAAAGGATAAATCCATTTGAACTCCCCGGCTCTGACACTTTCCCACATCCTTAACGTGTTGAGTGCATCGGTATTCCTAAACGCAATGTCACGCACGATCCGTCTGAGTAAGCGCACGGCGGTAATGCGCATCGGATTGTGATCATCCAGGCGCATCTGGAGATGCGGAGAGATAAAGATTTTAAAGACTAAGGCTTTATCTAAATGATCCGTGAGTAATGGATTCAGCCCGTGGATGCCTTCAATCAATAAATACGCATCCTTTTCAACCGAAAGCTCAGTTTCGCCGGTGCGCGTGCCCGTCGTAAAATCAAAGGTAGGAATCTTGGCAGTTTGCGTTTCAATGAGTGCCGTGATATCCCGTTTAAACCGGTCGATATCCAGGGCATGAATGGTTTCTAAATCGATTTTCCCGTCCACATCCGGCAAGGTGTCCCGGTTTAAGTAATAGTGATCGAGTGAAATCATCACGGCCTTTTTTCCGGCCGCTTCGATGTGATTT
>CBFHLD010000102.1:0-2276 GCA_965656585.1 Candidatus Izemoplasmataceae bacterium
ATGACATGCATCCAGAAACCGGAAAATTCTTCCAGATGATGATTGATGAAAACTTAATGGATCTGGATTCTAAGCCCGGGAAAGAAGGCGGTGGGTATTGCACGTTCATCGCCGATGAGAAAAAACCTTTTATCTTTGCGAACTTTAACGGAACTTCCCATGATGTGGATGTCTTAACCCACGAAGCGGGTCATGCCTTCCAGGCGTATATGTCTAAAGACTTGATGGCGCCATACCGGTGGCCGACTTTAGAAAGTGCCGAAATTCATTCGATGAGTATGGAATTTCTCGCCTGGCCTTACATGGAACATTTCTTCCAAGAAGATACCGCCAAATATAAATACACACATCTCGCCGGGGCGCTGAGTTTCTTACCCTATGGCGTCGCCGTGGATGAATTCCAACACGGCATTTATGAACGCCCTGAAATGACGCCTTTAGAGCGTAAACGCTGGTGGCGCGAAGTCGAGAAGAAGTATCTCCCTTTTAAAGACTATGAAGACAACGCGTTTTTTGAACGCGGCGGCTTTTGGTTTAGACAAGGCCATATCTTTTCCGTCCCTTTTTATTACATCGATTACACGCTCGCCCAAGTCGTCGCGTTTCAGTACTGGGTTAAGCATCAAGAAACGCCTCAAGCAGCCCTCGATTCATACGTGGGGTTATGTGGCCTCGGTGGAAGCAAATCATTCACCGGGCTTTTAGCCAGCCAGGGGCTGGATAATCCGTTTGACCCCGGCACCGTGAAGCGCATTGCCGAACCGATTTCAGCGTATTTAAACGGCATCGACGATACCAAACTTTAAGGAGGCCCTATGAAATCTTGGCCCATATTATTACTCATATTAGGGCTGGTGGGACTGGATCAAGTCTCCAAAGCCATCGCCGAAGCGGCCATCCCACTCAACGATTCGGTGGCCTGGATTGAAGGCTTTTTATACATCACGCATCACCACAATGAAGGCGCCGCTTGGGGTTTACTGCAAGGGGCCCAGTGGTTCTTTTACATCGTCACTGCGTTTGCCTTAGCGGTATTCGGGTATTTTTCCATGGAGATTGACTTTAAAAACGCCCGGTTTTTCAGCTTTGGCATCGTCTTATTAATTGCCGGAACGATCGGCAATTTCATCGACCGCGTCCGCTTTGGCTATGTGGTGGATTTTATTGATGTCTATATTTTTACGTATGATTATCCCATCTTTAACTTTGCGGACAGCTACTTGACCATTGGGGTCATCTTATTTGCGATTGATCTGCTCTTTTTTGAAGCCAAAAGGAAACAAAAAAATGCCGATCGTTGACGCATCAAGCGCCGGGAAACGCTGTGACATCGCCGCCCGTGATTTATTCGGTGAAACTCGCAGTACCATCCATCACTGGATTAGTGAAGAGCGCTTACTGATAAATGGGTCCCTCGCCAAAGCCAGCCAAAAAGTCTCAGAAGGCGACACGTTAGACGTCATCTATAAAGAACCGGTCGTGATGGGCTTAGAACCTATGAATCTTTACTTAGACATTCTTTATGAAGATGCGGATGTGGCCGTCATCAATAAGCCTGAAGGCCTTACCGTCCACCCCGCCTCGACCACGAAAGAACCCACCCTCGTGCACGGGCTTTTATATCAAATCAAAGATTTAGGCGCCTTTGACGATACGATTCGCCCCGGCATTGTCCACCGGCTGGATAAAGATACCTCCGGCGCTTTAGTTATTGCGAAAAATAAAGCGGCCTTACTCACCCTGCAAGCCGACCTTAAAAAGCGCCTCATCAAACGCGAATACGTCGCCTTAGTCAAAGGCACCCTCGCCCACGAAAAAGGCACGATCGATGCGCCCATTGGGCGGCACCCCGTGAAACGCCAATCGATGGCGGTCACCCCGAGCGGAAAACCTTCCATCACGCATTTTCACGTATTAGAATCTTTCAGTGAGGCCACCTATATCGCCTGTGAACTGGAAAGCGGAAGAACCCATCAAATCCGGGTCCATATGGCCCATTTAGGCCATCCTGTCTTAGGCGACCCTAAATACGGCAGCGCCCGAGACGATGGAATGGGTCAGTTTCTACACGCGAGGAAACTTTCGTTTGTGCATCCAACGACTCAAAAACCCATGGTTTTTGAAGCGCCTTTGCCGGAGAATTTTGCGGCGTTACTCACGCAACTTAGAACCTCCAAATCCGCCTGAAAAAAATTACATTTTGCACGCTTAAGCCCCGCACTGGATGCGGGGTTTTTTTCATCTTTTTTTCATCATTTTTCGTGCTATAATCACTA
>CBFHLD010000103.1:0-2260 GCA_965656585.1 Candidatus Izemoplasmataceae bacterium
TCATCCGATGGGTACAAACGTACACAAGGCGTAGAAAGTGATCTTGGAGGCGTTAACTGGGGTCATGTCGGATTTGCTTCACGTCCTTTCTATGAAGATGAATCCGATGGACCTGCCGATACACGTGGTCAACTTGCGAGTGATGCCATTGTTGCCATCGTTCACAACGACAACCCTGTCGACAGTGTTACAGCGCAACAACTCATTGATATCTACACAGGGGTCATTACTAGTTGGAGCGAAGTCGAGTAAATTTTAATTGACTTAAAAAAAATATCTAAAGGTCCTTATAATAATTTATAGGGACCTTTTCCATCATTCAAGGAGCACTATGACAACTCAGCCAAAAACAAAAACAAAATCGCGAAATACATATTCAAAAACGGATCGACTGACACGCAATATTCTTTTAGGATTTGGGATTCTTTCGTCCTCGTTTATTTTTATCATTGCTATCTTCATTACACTGGAAGGGATTATTCCTTTTGTGACGGATAACGATGGACTGGGTACGGTTAATCTATGGAACTTCTTAACTGGGACGGTATGGTTAAGCGGAAGAACGTTTGTGTCTACGACCTATGGTGTTGGGTATGTGGTCTTGCAGACTTTATACCTCGCATTTTTATCTTTACTCGTGTCATTTCCCGTTGGGGTCATGACCGCATTATTTATTGCGAAAATTGCGCCCAAGAGAATTGCTGAATTTATGCGGGGCACGGTGGAATTAATGGCGTCCATTCCCTCCATTGTATTTGGGTTGGTGGGAGCCGGATTCTTTTTACCCATCATTTATGATTTTGGACAACTTTTCGGGATAAGCAGTGCGGGAGGTGCTGGAACACTTGGGGTTGTCTTGGTTTTGAGTCTGATGAGTTTGCCAACAATCATTGCTCTCAGCGAAGTGTCGATTCGCTCAGTGGATGTCTCACTAGAACAAGCTTCACTCGCCTTAGGGGCCACCCCAACGCAAACACGCTTTAAGATAATATTATTGGCGGCTAAAAACGGAATATTTTCCAGTGCTATTTTAGCCATTGGACGGAGTTTAGGGGAAGCTACAGCCGTCGCGTTGGTGGCTGGGAATGCGAGAAGTGGTCCGAATTTTGGATTATTTGATATCACATCGACCATGACTTCGATGATGTTATCGGGACTCAAAGAAACCACAGGGATTGATTTTAATATTCGTTTTTCCGTCGGATTGTTATTGATGATTGTCATTTTACTAACGAATATTACGTTGAATGTCATCAAGCGAAAGGTAGGAAATTTCGATGCTTAAAAAACCTACCTGGTCTACCGTGTTAGATGGATTAACATATTTGTCCACGTTTATCACGGTATTTGCGCTACTTCTGATTGTCTTTTTCTTACTTAGAGAAGGGTCAGGATTACTTAGACCTTCACTTTTAACCAGTGATTATTTTGAACAAAAATACATCGCTTCATTGCCGGATGATTTTAATCTTTACACGGGTGACCTTCCAGAACCAAGGGGGGATCAATATGTGGCGGAAAATTATGGAATCATCGTGGAAGAATCAATTGACAAAGCAGGAGCTCCAGTGATTCGACTTGTTCATATAGCTGAAGATTCACCGCTCACTAATCTTGTCAACGAAAACCCCGCTGAAGAAGGACTTCCTGTATCATTGGAAGTTGGGATGGTCATCAACCGTGTGGCGTATGAAAATACAAGCTCTTCCCTAAGATCTCGGGGAGCCGAAGCCATGGTTGAAACCATGGATAATCCCGAAAACATCATTCGCCAAATTGACTTTGGAATCGAAGGCGGCGGTATCAGAGGGTCAATGATTTCAACGCTATATATGATAGCAATGACCTTGGTAATTGCATTACCTGTGGGTATCCTTACCGCGTTATACTTTAACGAGTTTGCCCCGAAAAACCGATTAACCAATGCGATGCGTTCATTTATTGAAGTATTAACTGGAGTCCCATCGATTATTTACGGGCTCTTAGGGATTGCGGTGTTCGTCCCAATCACAACCACTTTATTACCGACGAATCGTTCGAATTTAGTGGCTGCGGCTTTAACACTTGCAGTGATTTTATTACCGGTCATTATAAGGACTACAGAAGAATCGTTAAAGACTGTTCCTAATTCACATCGTTTTGCCTCGCTTGCGCTTGGTGCCAACAAAACGCAAACGACATTCCGAGTGGTTTTACCGCAAGCATTTTCAGGAATTCTCACGGCAACGTTCTTAGGAATTGGGCGTGTCATTGGCGAATC
>CBFHLD010000104.1:0-2254 GCA_965656585.1 Candidatus Izemoplasmataceae bacterium
AACTTCATGAAGTCGAGTTGCAGACTTCAATCCGAACTGAGACCGGCTTTGAAAGGTTTGCTCCACATCACTGCTTTGCATCTCGCTGTACCGGCCATTGTAGCACGTTTGTAGCCCTGGACATAAGGGGCATGATGATTTGACGTCATCCCCACCTTCCTCCAGTTTATCACTGGCAGTCTCGATAGAGTCCTCAACTAAATGTTAGCAACTATCGATAGGGGTTGCGCTCGTTGCGGGACTTAACCCAACATCTCACGACACGAGCTGACGACAACCATGCACCACCTGTCACCTCAGTCCCGAAGGAAAGTCCTATCTCTAGGACGGTCCGAGGGATGTCAAGCCCAGGTAAGGTTCTTCGCGTATCTTCGAATTAAACAACATGCTCCACCGCTTGTGCGGAGACCCGTCAATTCCTTTGAGTTTCAATCTTGCGATCGTACTTCCCAGGCGGAGAACTTAATGCGTTAACTTCAGCACTGGGTAACCCCAACACTTAGTTCTCAACGTTTACGGCGTGGACTACCAGGGTATCTAATCCTGTTTGCTACCCACGCTTTCGTGCCTCAGCGTCAGTTCCGGTCCAGTTAGCCGCCTTCGCCACTGGTGTTCCTCAATATATCTACGCATTTTACCGCTACACATTGAATTCCACTAACCTCTGCCGTACTCTAGCATGCCAGTTTCGAATGACCCTCCACAGTTAAGCTGTGGGCTTTCACATTCGACTTAACACGCCGCCTACGCACGCTTTACGCCCAATAATTCCGGATAACGCTCGCTCCCTACGTATTACCGCGGCTGCTGGCACGTAGTTAGCCGGAGCTTTCTGGTAAAGTACCGTCAAATCAAAGGCATTTCCTCCTCTGATCATTCTTCCTTTACAACAGAACTTTACGACCCGAAGGCCTTCATCGTTCACGCGGCATTGCTCGGTCAGGCTTTCGCCCATTGCCGAAAATTCCCTACTGCTGCCTCCCATAGGAGTCTGGGCCGTGTCTCAGTCCCAGTGTGGCTGTTCAACCTCTCAGTCCAGCTAAGCATCGTTGCCTTGGTAGGCCGTTACCCTACCAACTAGCTAATGCTGCGCAAGGCTCTCCCAAAGTGGTGCAAACGCACCTTTAAATATAGGTTCATGCGAATCTATATCCTATCCAGTATTAGCCATCGTTTCCAATGGTTATCCTCGTCTTTGGGGCAAGTTCCTTACGTGTTCCTCACCCGTTCGCCACTAGAGTGCAAGCACTCTCGTTCGACTTGCATGTATTAGGCATGCCGCCAGCGTTTATCCTGAGCCAGGATCAAACTCTCCATAAAAATGGTAATCACCTATATAAATATAGATGGTTTAGTTTGAAACTGTTTATACTCAAAGTAATTCTGTTCTATTCAGTTTTCAAAGACCATACGCAAACACCCAAAATTTGAGTGAGTGCTTAAATATCTTATCTCACTTTAAAGGTCATGTCAATAAGAATGTGCCTTTAAAGTAAAGATTTTTAACGCATTAATCAAGCTTTCAAACGGACAAGATTTCTTAACGCGCAAAATTGATTATAGACAAGTTGAGTTATCGTGTCAAGCCTAATTGTTAAAGAACCGTAAAAAAATAAAAAAACCACCGTTTGGTGGTCTTTTAAGGTCCAAATTTTAGTTTAAAGTGGCGATAAAGTCTTCTAA
This sequence comes from Candidatus Izemoplasmataceae bacterium, assembly GCA_965656585.1. Classification (GTDB taxonomy): domain Bacteria; phylum Bacillota_I; class Bacilli_A; order Izemoplasmatales; family Izemoplasmataceae; genus JAGYII01. The sequence goes on from CBFHLD010000104.1 coordinate 1,684, forward strand.
AGCCATCACTTCTTTGACGCCTTTAATTTCCGTTTCCACGCGGCCGTCTTTGAAATCGCGTCCGAGGATGATGCGTCTAGGGATTCCAATGAGAGAGGCGTCTTTGAATTTTACGCCCGGGCGTTCATCGCGGTCATCGAGTAAAACGGCATGATTCGCTTTGATTATGTCGTAAAGATTCATCACATCATCATCAATTTCGCCTAAGGGGATTAGATGATAATCAAAGGGGGTCAGACTCTCTGGCCATTCAAGGCCGTCTTCATGGGCGTGTTCTTCAACGACCGCCATGAGAGTCCGGCTGATCCCGATGCCATAAGAGGCCATTTGAATCGGTTTTTTCTCGCCGTTTTGGTCTTGATAATAGGCATTCATCGTGGATGAATACTTCGTGCCGATTTTAAAGATGTTCCCGACTTCGATGCCTTTGCCTGATTTTAACGGGCCAGAACCATCCGGGGCCATGTCTCCTTCAGCTTCTTTGGAGGCTTCGATGTTGATGCCATAATCACTTTTCTCTGAATAAAGGATGGTATCTTCCCCGACTTCACTCATCACCATGAACTCATGG
>CBFHLD010000105.1:0-2218 GCA_965656585.1 Candidatus Izemoplasmataceae bacterium
GTATTCCTATCCAAAAAAATGGTAGAAATAAAAAAACAAAAAGAAATAGATCGCCGAGCATTGTTAACCTTGAAGGTGAAATAATGAAAAGAATTCTTGATATTAGACCCAGCGAGTTTAATGGCTATTCAAAAGACGAGATGCTAAGTAGTATAAAAGCTGCTGAAGGAAGAACGCTTTTAGCAGAAATAATTGCACCGGCTCCAGCTCTTTTTTACGACGTGTCCAACGCCGAACTTGCTGCAGCATTTGGTGCGGACATGCTTCTAGTCAATATGTATGATACCGATCAACCTTATTTTGATGCTTATACATACGAAGGTGAAACACTTCTTCAAGATATGGGTCAAAATATTGGACGGTTCATCGGGATCAACTTAGAACCTGTATCCACCCAATCTGTGATGGATGAAAAAAGGGTAGTCTCAAAAGGGCGTCAAGCGTCTTTAGAAAGTGCGAAAAAAGCCCAGGCCCAAGGAGCCCAATATATTCTTCTCACGGGGAATCCGAAAACAGGCGTTACCAATCAAGAAATTGTCCATGCGATAGAGACCATCTCTAAGGACTTAGGCAATCAATTAGTTATAATGGCTGGAAAAATGCATAGTGCAGGCATTGGATCTGAAACGGCAAAATCGATGCTTAACATCACTGATATTGATGCTTTTATAAAAGCAGGGGCCGATGTTATTTTACTGCCTGCACCTGGGACTGTCCCTGGCTTTTCTGAAGCTTATGCTCAGACGTTGGTGGATCATATTCACAGTATAGGGAAGTTGGCGATGAGTGCCATTGGTACTTCCCAAGAAGGGGCAGACAAAGATACCATCCGGATGATTGCACTCGCATGTAAACGAATTGGCGTTGACATTCATCATATCGGAGATGCAGGATTCATGGGGATTGCCACGCCTGAAAATATTTTGCAATACTCAACGACCATACGCGGAATTCGCCATACATATCGAAGAATGGCGATGAAAAAATAACATGATTTTTAAATCCTATGTAAATCAACTCAATCAATTATTAAATACAGTCGCTGAAGCTGAACAAGACACTATACTAAAAGCGTCAGAACTACTGTTTAATGCAATTAAGTCACACCATAATATTTTCGCATTCGGGGCCGCTCACGCAGGTATCTTGACTCAAGAATTGGTTTATAGAGCGGGGGGCCTTGCGGTTATTAATCCCATCCAAGCCGCAGAACTAGAATTAACCAGCCGGCCTATACCTAAAACCTCAAAAATGGAGCGTTTGGAAGGTTATGGAACCATCATTGCTGAAAATACTCCACTCCAAGAAGGGGATGTTGTCATTGTTCATTCCGTCAGTGGTCGAAACCCTGCAATCATTGATTTTGTCAATGTAGCCAAAGCTAATAACGTCACTATTATTGCAATCACTAATGTTCAAGCTTCTTCCCAAATGAGTTCACGGCATTCCAGTGGAAAACGATTGTTTGAACTCGCAGACTTAGTGATTGACAACCATGGAGAGTCAGGAGATGCATCTATTAAACTTCCGAAACTCTCTCAAAAAGTGGGGCCAACATCAACTGTGATTGGTGCAATGATTGTAAACAGCATCGTGATTGAAACCGTGAATCTGTGTTTAGAAAATAACATTGACCCCCCTATTTTCTACTCAGCCAACGTTGATGGGGGCGATCAAAAAAATAAAGAAATGTTTCAACAATACGCTTCCCACATATTTTATTTATAAAAGGAATCCGATAGGATTCCTTTTATATTTTGATTATGCCTTCAACGGCCACTTTTTTGATATTCAATGCATGGTCAATTATCGTAAAGTCTGCGACATATCCTTCTTTTATTTGACCCAGTTCGTGATCTACTTTCAGTGTTTTAGCAGGGTTATATGACAACATTTTAGACACTTTAACTAAATCTTCCCCCAACCTCATGACATTTCTCATGGCTTGATCGAGTTTGAGGATAGAACCAGCTAGTACTCCACTCTTTAAACGGGCTGCACCGTCTTTGACTGTGATTTCTTGACCACCTAAATCATAGGTGCCCTCAGAAAGATGTTTCGCCCGCATTCCGTCGGTGATGAGCGTAATTTTATCCCTTTTGAGTTTAAGGAGTAACTGGATGGCTTTATTCGATGTATGGATGCCATCAGCAATAAGTTCGGCCTCAATGTCATCATGAAGGAGCGCCATGCCCACTAACCCTAAATCACGGTGATG
>CBFHLD010000106.1:0-2191 GCA_965656585.1 Candidatus Izemoplasmataceae bacterium
GGCTTTTTGGTACTCATAAACTTGTTTGTAGTGATCCAAGGTTCCTTGTTCGGTGGCTTTGATGGCTTTTAAGATTTGCTCGGCCTGTTCGAGTTTCGCTCGAATCCTTTGCGCTTCGTGTTCCATTTCCGCTTTAAGGTCATCTAAGCGTCTGAGCTCCTCGAAATGAATGGCATCAAAGCGTTGTTGATATTCATTTTCCAGGGCATTGATTTCGCCTTTGAATCGTTCAAGTTTTTGACTGCGTTCGGTTTCTAATGCATGGATGGTTTGTTCGGCTGCGTTAATTTGCTCAATTTCTGTTTCAAGCCTCGCCATTTCATCGTCGTTGTAAGGTTCTTTTGAGCGTTTATGCGCATCAATCCGTGTGTTGATTTCATCGATGTCGGCTAAAATTTGTTCTCTTTTTTGATCGTATTTAGCCCGGATGGATGCCACCGCCGAAGCGGCCCCGTGTTCGATTTCTGCGATGAATTCTGTGTCTTGAGCCCGAATGTAATCGAATAAGGATTGGATTTCATTCAACACTGACTGGGTTTGCTCTTCCACCAGGGCGATGGCTTCTTCATGGAATTGCTTCGCGTGGCGAATGAGATCTTTGGGTTTGAGTAAAGTATGTTTTTCAATTTTTTGATAAAACCGGTCAAAAATGGCATTGACGTTTTGTTGCGTACTTTTTAGATAAGTATCTAAACTTTCTAGATATTTCTTTTCCGATTGCTCGTGGCGACGAATTTCCACGGATTGTTTCCGAACACTAATGCCCGAACGTTTGATCCGTGAAACTTCTAGTTCACTGTAATATTCACGGGTCCAACGTAAAGTTTCATAATCACTTTCAAGGGTCATATTAATGTCATCTTTAAAATCAGACGACGCCACCGTCACGACTTTCTCGTATGAAACGGCTGGATCTTCAAGGACCAACGCGAGCTTATCAAATGTTTTGAGTAAAGCTTTGTATGGTTTATTGATGGATTGATACCGGCGTTTTAACGCCCGGTCAAATTCCTTCAACCGGTTCTTAGGCACCATAATCTCATCGTCTTTGACTTTTTCAATGTCACGAATTTCGGTTTCTTCGTCAAAGTTTAACTGTTTAAGTTCGAGTTCGATAGTGTCCTTTTCATGTTTGAGTTTAAGGAGTTTGTCTTGATGTTTAGCCGCATGGGTCTGATCAATATCACGTTCCAATTGTCGCTTGGATTCTTGCAGTTGTTCCCATTGATTTTTCGCTTGAGTGATGCTCATTTCATGCGCATCCAGTTCTGATGTTTGGCGGACTTTCATGGCATAAACAGCGTTATCTTTGGCCTTTTCATTTTCCAAACGCTTAAGTTCAAAGGCTTCTTTTTCCCGAGCGGTCAAATAGCGCTCTTTGTCTTTTAAAAGAGATTTCTCAGTGGTGTAATACGCTTTTTTGAGGTCGAACTCTGCCTTGGCTTCGTCGATCACTTTTTGCGAGGATTTTTTCTTTTGATCAAGCTCTGATTTAGCTCTGGTTTCTTGAAGTCTTTTTTCAGCCTCCGCAACTTTCACGAGATAGTCGCGTTTTTTCTCTTCGAATAAGACATCTTGGTCGGCGCTTAACATGTCGACTTCGTAGCGTTTTTTTGCAGTTTCAATTTCAATGGACAATTGGGCGCTTTTTTTACTGACGTGTACTTGTTCGTTTTCAAAAGCCAATGCTTTTTCTTCATCAAAGGCATCAAAAAACGCTTGGATTTCATCCAATTCTTTGTAGATGCTGCTTGCTTCTTTATAAGCTTTAAGCATCCGGTTATGCCATTTTTTCTGCATGGACATAAATGGCCCTAAAACTTTTTCAACATGATCAATGATGGCGCTTTTTAATGTACTTATCCGTAAATGTTCAGCCATTAAATCTGGGTTTTTAAACCACGCGGAAACGTCTAAGACGAGTTGCGCTTCATTCATGAGTTCACTGTAAATCTCTAAATGCCCATCCATCAAACGGTGAACAGTAGATTTGTAGTCATCGCGTATGGTCCGGACATAGCCAGTTAAGTCGTCCATGAAGTGGAAGAGGGATTCGTACACTTCTTGGTAGGCTTCATGTCGGATTTGATTGGTCTGGGATAGTTCTTTGACGACGGTGTTTAAGCTGGGTGTATCGATGGTGATGTCTGGATTTTCTATAAATGTTTTTTCTTTTGCATCCATGGAGGCG
>CBFHLD010000107.1:0-2176 GCA_965656585.1 Candidatus Izemoplasmataceae bacterium
ACACTAATCAATGAACCTGGACTGATGATTAACACACTCATTGTTATCCCTTGATCACTTTCTAAAGTGACCGTGATCGAAGAAGGAGTTGAAATATTCGGTTCATCATCAGGCTCTTCAGGGTCTTCATCGGACTCATCTTCATCCTCTGTATCTTCATCATCCACCACAGGCGGTTCAAGGGTTTCTTCTTCGGTGGCTTGATAGATGGAATATAGTGTTAAAGATTCATCAATGACTGCGTCACTTTCTAACACTTCACCGTTTTCTTCCAAGCTAAACCCGATAAAAGTAAACCCTTCCCGTAAAGGTGCGTCTAATTGACTGATTGTGATCGGTTCTCTAAAGGTAAACTGGTCATCCCCTACGATGATTTCAAATGAGAGTTCTTCAACGGGTTCACCAGTCACTAAAGGATTCACCGTAATAAGGACTTGGTCTTGAACGCGTCCATCTTGGCTCTGCACCGTGATAAATGCCGTTCCCCCGCTCAGGGCTTTGAGCTGACGGCCTTCTAAGCGAACCGTACTAAGATTGGAGCTCACGATGTTTAACGCACTTAGATCTAAGTTTGAATCAATCGCCAGGTCAAATACATCGCCTTCTTGTACGTTTAACGTTTCAGGAATGACATTCACATAATCGTTTGCATTTTCGTCATTACTAAAAGCAAGTAAGAATGTAACGCTTAAAGCCCCGCCTAAGAGTAATAAGAGTGCTAAATATCTACGATACTTTTTCATACACACACCGTCCAATCATTGAATAAAAATCTACATAATTAATTATACACTATCTATATGTATAAATTCATAGCCATAGCCAATTTGAATAAATGCAATAAAATGTGGATATAAAAAAAGCGTCCACTCAGGTGTAATGCACCCCAAAGAGTAGACAGTTAAAAAAAGCGGTCTACTTTTTGTTTTTTAGACGTCGTTCATTGTAAAACTTCAGCCATTTACGAATCAGTTTAAGATATTCTGTGTGATCTTTGATATCATTATTGTAGAGAGTTTCTTTTTTCAAAAGAGAGTGGAAACTTTCAATCACGGCGTTGTCTAGTGGGGTCCCTTTTCGAGACATCGAAATGAGGATGCCTTTTGCTTCGCAGACAGTTCGGTATTCTGTTGAAAAATACTGAAAACCTTGATCCGAGTGGAGGATGAGTCCGCTCGGATCTTTTGTTTTTCTTAAGGCTTTATGAAGGGTATCAAGCACGAGCTTATTATCATTACGGGGACTGATTTGATAGGCAACGATGCGTCTGTTTTTTAAGTCGAGGATGGTAGAGAGGAACGCTCTGTGCCCCGCATGATCTAAATAAGTGACGTCGGTGACCCACCCCTGTGTGAAGTTTCTTTGAAGTCGATTAGGTTGGATGGCATCGGGTGTGATGTTATTGCGATGATTGGACCGCCGTTGATTCTTGATATACAAAGGTTGAATACCGTATTTTTTCATAATTCTCAGGACCTTTTTCGCATTGATAATCAACCCCGTTGAGTGTCTAATTTCTTCAGTAATGCGCCGGTATCCATAGGTCCGCATCGAACGATTGAATACCTTTAAGATCAGTCGGTAATCCCCATAATCCTTGTCTGGAATGTGGCGGTACTTGTAGTAGGTTTTAGGGCTGATTTCTAGAACCTCACACATCAACCCAATCCGGTGGACTCCTCGGTAGTGTTCGATGAAATTTATCTTTTCTCGGGTTCTTTGTCGACCAAGAAGTCCTGGAATTTTTTTAAGATTTCATACCGCTCTTGATAGTCTTTATCGTTTGACCCTTTAGGCTTGCCTCGCTTGGCGACTTCAAGTCCACCATACTTCTTTTCAATCCTGAGCCACGTCGAAATGGTCCCGGTCGGGACGCCATACGTCTTCATTAAGCTCCGTGCGGAATGGCCTTGTTTATAAAGCTTCAAAATGTTTTGTTTAAAGGCGAGATCATACGTGTTAAATGTTTGGCCTTTCTTTGCCATTAAAAAACACCTCCTTCTAGGTAGCCCTAGTATAGAGGCGTTTTTAGGTTTAACAAGATTCTTTATGATTCTATGTACTTTTTATTTCTTGTCTACTGAATGGGGTGCAGTCTACGATTGCGGTGGCTTTTTTTATGGGATTTTAATAGGTGATTCCTGCTTGCATTAAACTTTGGGCAACCAACGGCTAA
>CBFHLD010000108.1:0-2071 GCA_965656585.1 Candidatus Izemoplasmataceae bacterium
AAGGCCAAAGGCAAAGCCGGTCGCGGGTAAATCCGGGCCGCCTAAGGTTTTGACCAATTCATCGTACCGACCGCCGCCGGCGACGGTATTTTGATGACCGAGTATGGCTTCATCGACTTTCAGTTCAAAGACTAAGCCGGTGTAATAATCAAGGCCCCTCACCATCTTTTTATTGACGGTGTAAGGAATTTTTAAGGCATCCAGATGCGCTTTCACCCGGTTGAAATAAGCCGTTTCTTCTTCACTCATATAATCTAAGGGCATGGGTGCCGATTGAATGGCTGGGTGATCATGATCAACTTTACAGTCTAATATTCTTAAAGGGTTTTTCTCATAGCGATTCTGACAATCCGGACATAACGTATGAAGGTGCGGTTTTAAATGTGCTTTGAGGGCTTCAGTGTAGGCGGGCTTGGATGATTTGGAAAGCTGATTGATTTCCAAATGCCCGGATAAGCCTAAAGTGCCCATAAAATCATAGGCAAGGGCGCAAAGATCCGCATCCAGTGCCGGTGAGGGAAGCGCGAATATTTCCACGCCGAATTGATGAAACTGACGGAAACGGCCCTTTTGTGGGCGTTCATAACGAAACATCGGGCCTTCGTAATAGACTTTTTTGACCGCATCGGGCTGGGCGTACAATTTTTCTTCGATGAACGCTCTCACCACGCCCGCGGTACCTTCAGGTCTGAGTGTGACGGAGCGTTCTCCGCGGTCTAAAAAGGTATAGGTTTCTTTACTCACCACATCGGTGTCATCGCCCATGCCCCGGTGGAAAAGCTCAGAGGCTTCTAAGATGGGCGTATCGATCCGGTCAATGTGATGGGCTGATGCGACGGTTTGAATGGCGTTTTGAATCAATGCGTAATACCCTTGATCGGCGGTGATATCAAACATGCCTTTGAGTTTGTTCACGGGGGGCCTCCTAATAAAAAAAGTACTCAAGTCTAAGGGCGCACATGGCGCGGTACCACCTTAGTTCTCAGCGATTTGAGCACTCTAAATGTTGTTTGTTTGGACAAACAGGTGTCACACCTTACGCTTGAATCCCATGCTTACACCGTCCATGGGTCGCTTATGATTCCAAAGTCATAAGGATAAAAGTCTGTCTGCTTAGTTAGTTATATTATAGGCGATAATGGCTTAAAGTCAACGCATCACACGGCCTAAGAACGCGATAAATTTCTTAACACTTTGAGGCCTGTAAGCTATGCTATAGTGAAAACAAATACTCAGGAGGTTTTCACGTTGGAAGGATTACTCTTTTACGTCGCATTAGGCTCTTTAATTACCCTAGGCATCAATTATGCCTTAGCCGCCAATGACCGCATGCAAGCGATCATCATGCCGGCCATCCTATTTTTCGTCACCCTCGCGAGTTTACTGTTTGGGTGGTTTAGTTCGTATTATCTCGCAGAATTATTTGTCATTTTAGGCTACATGTTGGCGGCTGTATTGATGGTGAATCTATTGTTTAGTATCTGGTGGATTGTTCGCCGCTCAGACTAACGTTTTAAGGGTCGCTTTCGTCGGCGCAAAAAAGGCTTGATACCGGATAAAATAATCAATGTCCGTCATGGCCGATAATACGGTATCAACGACCGATTTATCGGGCATTTGATGGCCATTCCGGAGGATACCTTCGTAGCGAAACATCAGTTTTTCCCTCAGTCTTTTAGACGCATGATTGTCTTTAAAATGACGGTATTCTATGCGTTTAAGTCCGAGATCTTCAAAGCCATGAATCAAGATAATCTTCCCGGCTTCACTCATGATACCTTGATTGTGATAATCCGGATGTAAAACGAGTCCCATCTCCCCTTGAAAGCCCGGTTTGATGTTGTGGATATCAATCGTTCCGATTAAGACGTTGTCGTGCAGACAGACCGCATACACCCCGCTGTTATTCGGGGTGGCTTTCATCATCTGTTTGATGACCCCTTTGGTTTCATCGAGTGACACATGCGGATACCATCCGGCATTCGGGCCGACTCTTGGGTCTTTGGCGTAGTCATACATCGCTTTCGCATCTTTCATGTGAACGCCCCGGATAATTAAGCGGTCACTCATC
>CBFHLD010000109.1:0-2019 GCA_965656585.1 Candidatus Izemoplasmataceae bacterium
CGCAATGAGTGCGTCTAAATGACTTTCAATATGGCGTTTAATCGCTTTTAACGTAAGTTTTGGCGGGTTTTCGGTGAATTCTAAGTAGACACCTCTAGACACAGAAAAGTAGAATTTAAACGTGGCGTCTGGATATAGCTGATAAAGCGCCATCGCCACGAGATATCTCAGGGAGGCCTCATACGTATAAACCGCTTCATCGTCCGTGACGTCTAAAAAATGAACGGTCGCGTCATAATCAATGGTCGCGGTAAGCTCAAATAACCGGCCATTGACACTCGCTAAAAAGAAGCGATGGTCGGGATCATTAATCAAAGTACTCAGTCTAACCGGCGACTGAAACGTCTTCGTTTGATGGTCGATGGTGAGCGTAAAAGTCATAAGGTCTCCTTAACGGTATATTGTAGCACGCCAAGTCCTTCCAAAAGGCTTAATCTATGATAAACTTGAAAAAGGGCATGAGAAAGTATTCTCAAAGCCCAATCAGTGTGGTAAAATGATAAAGCTTTTGGCCGCTTTAGCTCCAACCGGTAGAGCAGTTCCATGGTAAGGAAAAGGTTGCTGGTTCGAATCCAGCAAGCGGCACCATATCAGTTTCCCACACTTCAATTTTGGAGTGTTTTTTTATGGCTCAAATCTTCTTAACAGGTGCCACCTCAGGCATTGGCAAAGCGCTTTGTCTCACCCTTTTAAAAGACGGCCACACGGTCTTTGGGACCGGTAGGAGTAGGGAAAAACTCGCGGCATTAGAAAACGAAAAAGCAGGTGATTTTCACCCGGTCTTGATGGATCTGACGTCATTTAAATCGATCAATACCGCGCTTGAAACGCATAAAGAGGCCCTTGAAAAAACCGATATCTTGATCAATAACGCGGGGGCGACCAGTGCCGAAAAAATCATCACAGACGATGGCTTTGAGATGCAACTGCAAGTCAATCATTTGGCAGTGGTCTATCTGACGCATTGGTTTTTTCCGATACTTAAACGTCAAAAAGGCATGGTCATTACCACTTCATCGGATGCGCACCGGCGCACCCGGTTTAACCTAAAAGCCTTACGGGATGAAACCAAATACAAAATCTTTAAACGCTACCAAGAAACCAAACTTTATAACCTCATCTTTATGTATTATTTAGACCGTGTGTACGGGAAAAGCCCCATCCGTTTTTATGCGGTGCATCCAGGCTTGGTTAAAACCGATTTAGGTGCGAAAAATGCCTCATGGCTGGTCGATAAAGTTTGGAAACTCTTTTCCTCAACGGGTCAACCTCCAGAAGGCCCAGTCCCTACGTATATGAAACTCATCAATGAACGCCCCAGTGAGTATGTGTATTACGCGTATGAAAGACCCAATCATCATTTACCGGAAGTCGAAGATCAAATGATCCAAGAGACGCTCATGGCCCACGCCATAAAGAGTCTCAACCTAGATTCCTTTGGAGAATAATATGAAACGAATCATCGCCATTATCGCCTGGATTGGGTTAGTCATTTACGGGCTTTATTATTCAATTTTCGTCAATCCTGGCAGTACCTTTCTAGCCGATTTATTGAGCGGGAATGCGGATCCTTTAGCCTTTATGGTTTTCAACTTGCTGGGCATGATTCCACTGGCGTTTTTCCTGTATTTTACGCAATACTACACGCTCAAGTGGTTCCATTATGTCTTTTTACTCGGTAGTTTTGTCTTTGGCGGATTTGCGACGGGAGCCATTTTTATCTGGATGCCAGAAGAAAAACCCGCGCAAGAAAATAAACGTGTGATGCTTGCGGGGCTTATTATCACGGTCGCCGTTATCATCTATGGATTATTTGGCTCACTTCAAGCCTATATTGAGGCGTTTAATACCGATACGTTTGTTCATGTGATGACGGTGGATTTTTTTGTCCTGTGGATTTTTTATCTCGCCTTACCCAAACTTAAAAACGATCTCATTCAACTCTTTTTTGTCCCCGCCTTTTACATTCAGATGCTTTTTAAGGATTTCGCGTGAAGTGCAGTGCGAATACCGCCTTTG
>CBFHLD010000110.1:0-1964 GCA_965656585.1 Candidatus Izemoplasmataceae bacterium
TGTGACGGTCAATATAATTCCAATATAGCGCGTTAAACGGACAGGCTTTTTCTCCCGTTTTGGCTTTCACATCATAATAACAAGAATCACAATAATCGCCCATCTTATGGATGTATGAGCCTGAAGAAATATAGGGTTTCGTGGCCATCAGACCGCCATCAGCGTGCAAGGCCATCCCAATCACATTGGGCGTAACGACCCAGTCATGACTATCCACAAACATTTCTAAAAACCAGTCATTCACTTCTTTAGGATCAACCCCTGCCAGATTCGCAAAATTACCTAAGACCATGAGGCGCTGAATGTGATGCGCATAGCCATCTTCGATGACATGTGTCGTCGCATCTTTCACGCAGTGCATGTGTGTATCACCGTCCCAATAATAATGGGGAAGATTGCGGGTATGTCCGTAATGATTATGGTCATGATATCCAGGCATTTCTTTTAAATAAATGCCCCGGATGTATTCACGCCACCCTAAGATTTGTCTAATGAAGCCTTCCACACTGTTGATGGGGGCGCCTTCATTAAGCGTAGACTCCGCATCTTTAATCAAGGCTAAAGGATCTAATAGTCCGGTGTTCAGCGCCTGAGATACCATGGAATGGGAGACATCTTTATACTGGGTCGTGAGGGCGTCTTGATACGGGCCGAAGGTGGCCAACCTTTCTTTAAAGAAGTGATCGGCTAACGCTTTGGCTTCGGCGTGGGTGACGGGCTGTCTAAAACCGTCCACATCACCGGGGTGCGTTTGAAATTGATCATTCACATACGCCATGACGTCCTGGGTCATAGTATCGATTTCAGGCCATTTCGGTTCTGGGATGAAGGTGTTTTTTGGGAGTTTCTTCCGGTTTTCTTTGTCAAAGCTCCATGCGCCTTGGATGGGTTTATCACCTTCCATGAGGACGTTAAAGTCTTTGCGCATGGCGCGGTAAAAGGGATCCATTTTATAAGGCCTTTTAGAAAGTCTTGCTTTGATGTCGGATTCTTTCAAGATGAACTGCGCATCATGAAATGCCTGGTGGCTGATGCCCAATCCTTTGATGATGGATGATTGCCACGCCACAATATCCGCATCGGTGGCTTTGATGGTCAAAAGTTCATCAGGATTTAGTTGTATTAATGTTTCTTTCGTATCGCCTTGGATGAAGCGCACGTTAAACCCTAGCGCTTTAAGCGTGGCCTCATGATGACGCATGGCACTCATGAGTCCCACAATGCGTTTTTTATGAAAGGGACGCATCCGGTAAAAAGCGTCATCTTCAATGAGGACGACTAAGTCATCATCGTCTAAATGTTTAAACGCCTCTTGCGACAAGTGCAGTTGAAACGGTAAAAGCCATAAAACTCTCATACGCCGTACCTTTTTTTCATGACGTCTAAACTGGGATAAAAACCGACAATGGGTTCTGGATACTCAAGGGCAAGACTCTTTCTATCTCTTGGAGCCATTTTGGGGATGGCGTAGCGCATGCCTTTCGGCACTTTTTTGAGTTCAGGCAGCCATTTAAGGACATATGATTCATCCTTGTCATAGCGCTCCCCTTGACCGATCACGTCAAAATAACGAAACGGCATAGAGTCATTGCCGATGCCGGTCACGTATTGCCAGTTTCCGGTATTACTCTCCACGTCATAATCAATGAGGTGTTTTTCAAAGAACGCTTCACCTTTTCGCCAATCAAGGCCTAAGTTTTTCGTCCAAAAACTGGCCACATTTTGGCGGCCTCGGTTAGACATAAATCCGGTGGCTAACAGTTCTTTAATGTTGGCATCGATTAAAGGATACCCCGTCGTGCCGGTCGTAATGGCTTTGAGCCGGTCATCGTCATTGATCCAGGCAATCTTTTTTTGTTGAATGCCGTCTTTGTGGAAGAAGTTTTTTAAGTGTTTACGGGCTTGGAATTTAAAGTAATCCCGCCACAACAGTTCAAAAATAATCCAGTACGTATCTTCATTGG
>CBFHLD010000111.1:0-1963 GCA_965656585.1 Candidatus Izemoplasmataceae bacterium
GTAATCGTGGGTCAGCATACCACGGTGAATACGTTCTCGGAGATTGTACACACCGCCCGTCATACCACGAGAGTCTGTAACACCCGAAGTAGGTGGCCTAACTGTAAAGAGGGAGCCTCCTAAGGTGGGATGGATGATTGGGGTAAAGTCGTAACAAGGTATCCCTACGAGAACGTGGGGATGGATCACCTCCTTTCTAGAGAAATCATACTCAAAGTAACGACGTTCTATTCAGTTTTGAGAGACTATACTCTCAGCTTTAACCGGTTATTTTTTTGGTTAAAGAAGGTCTTTGAAAAGTGGATAATGAAATGAAAAGTTAAGTAACAAAGAGCGCAAGGTGGATGCCTTGGCACTAGGAGCCGATGAAGGACGTGACTAACAACGATATGCTTCGGGGAGCTGTAAGTAAGCGACGATCCGGAGATTTCCGAATGGGGAAACCCACCTAATTGAAGATTAGGTACTCGATTTATCGAGAGGTATACGCGGAGAACTGAAACATCTTAGTACCCGCAGGAAAAGAAAGCAAAAGCGATTCTCAAAGTAGCGGCGAGCGAAATGAGACCAGCCCGTGTTTAACATTGGAGTTACAAAGTTTTAAGTTAGTTGAATGGTATGGGAAGGCCAACCAAAGACGGTGAGAGTCCGGTAAACGAAAACTTAAAACCTCCGTTAGACGAAGAGTACGGCGAGACACGTGTAATCTTGTCGGAATATGCGAGGACCATCTCGTAAGGCTAAATACTCCCTAGTGACCGATAGTGAACCAGTACCGTGAGGGAAAGGTGAAAAGAACCGCGGGAGCGGAGTGAAATAGATCCTGAAACCTTGTGCTTACAACAAGTTAGAGCCCGTTAATGGGTGATAGCGTGCCTTTTGTAGAATGAACCGGCGAGTTACGATAACATGCAAGGTTAAGCCTTAAGGGGTGGAGCCGTAGCGAAAGCGAGTCTTAACCGGCGAATGAGTATGTTGTTGTAGACCCGAAACTGAGTGATCTAGCCATGAGCAGGTTGAAGTTGGGGTAAGACCCAATGGAGGACCGAACCAGGGTATGTTAAAAAATGCTTGGATGACTTGTGGCTAGCGGTGAAATTCCAAACGAACTCAGAGATAGCTGGTTCTCACCGAAATAGCTTTAGGGCTAGCGTCGAGATTAAGTGGTATGAAGGTAGAGCACTGAATGGTTGATGGCCCCATCAAGGGGTACTGATATCAATTAAACTCCGAATGTCATACTTACATGCTCGGCAGTCAGACTACGGGTGATAAGGTCCGTGGTCGAGAGGGAAACAGCCCAGACCGCCAGTTAAGGTCCCAAAATTTATGTTAAGTGGAAAAGGATGTAGAGTTGCACAAACAACTAGGAGGTTGGCTTAGAAGCAGCCACCCTTTAAAGAGTGCGTAATAGCCCACTAGTCGAGTGACTCCGCGCCGAAGATGTACCGGGGCTAAACATAATACCGAAACTGCGGATTCAGTAATGAATGGTAGGTGAGCGTTGTCAATGCGGTGAAGATCGATCGTGAGGACGGTTGGAGCGTTGACAAGTGAGAATGCCGGTGTGAGTAACGAAAAGTAAGGTGAGAATCCTTACCGTCAAAAGTCTAAGGTTTCCAGAGCAAGGCTCGTCCGCTCTGGGTTAGTCAGGACCTAAGGTGAGGCTGAAAAGCGTAGCCGATGGACAACAGGTTGATATTCCTGTACCACCTTTTTGACTGATGGAGTGACGGAGAAAGATAGCAGTAGCGAGTCAGTGGATATGTCTCGTTGAAGCGTTTAGGCCGTGGTGTAGGTAAATCCGCATCACACATAGGCTGAGGCGTGACCAAGTAATTACTGTGAATCTATGCTTCCGAGAAAAACTTCTAGGGTTAATCATTAAGGTGCCTGTACCGCAAACCGACACAGGTAGACGAGGAGAGAATCTAAAGACGCGCGAGATAACTCTTGTTAAGGA
>CBFHLD010000112.1:0-1920 GCA_965656585.1 Candidatus Izemoplasmataceae bacterium
CATATCTGGGCCAAATCCGACAAAGAAGGATTCACCGAGCATGGGGATGGTTCTTGACCAAATATATCCACGGCCAGACGCCACACGTTCTAGGCCGTCGAGTAACTTCACACGCGGCGCGTTCACGGTTTCAGCGGATAGACCGCCGACCCCTTGGACTTGCCAGCCATCGGGGGTGAGATAAATATCAATCCCGGTGGTGTAAAATTCCGTTTCTAACGCACTGGTGGATGAATTAAATTCAAAACTAAAACTTTCATAGCCTTCTTCATTCAAGGTTAAAGCGCCATCTTCGTTAATACCGACTGTAAGCGGCTCCCCATCAAGATCGGTAAATGAGAGGCCACCGGAATCTTGGCCATAGGTGAGAATGACCGATTTTTTATCGGTGACGATTTCCACTTCATAGCCCTCAATGTTAAATTCCTCGATATAGGCGGTTTCAACAGCTTCACCGCCCGGGGTTTCTAGTGAACCCTCCCCGGCTGGGGTCAGCCCAATAAACTGTCCTGCAGTGGTTCCACCCGATGCGGTATTCGTCACGATAAAAAGGCCAATGAAAATGCCTAAAATCACCAGCATCTTCTTCCATTGCTTACGCGATTCAAAGAACCAAAAAGCCCCTAAGAAAACCGCAGCCACTAAGACCCCCATGAGACCCGAACGGGCATTGGATCCATACCACGCAAAGACGTTAAAGGCGAAGAATATTGAGGCATAGGTCACGTGTTTGGGTTCTTTCGCATACAAGATGAGGGCCATCGATATCGGCACCATAATCGCCGCGTATGACCCCACAAAGTTGGTGTTGTACATCGTCGCATAAATCGTTCTAGGACCGAAGGTGAAGTTTAAGTTCCCGACGAGTTCAGAAAGTCTCGCGGGCAAGATCAGGCGTTGCACCCATTCCCACCGGAAGACATCAAACCCAAAGAACTGGGAAAACCCGATGAAAAACACCAGGCCCCATAAGACCCAAAGCCATTTCACAAAGACTTCTAAATCTCTTTCTCTTCGGATCAGGTTAAATCCAACAAAGATGATAATGCCATAAGACATCATCACAAAGACGCCTTGGAATATTTCAATGAAGCCTCTGGACGCTAAACTTAAATCCGGGGCATTCAACCATGAGACTAACGTAAAGAATAAATAGATGCCTAAAGGCACGATGAGCCACAAGGGCCATAATATCTTAATCTTTTTGTCAAAGTGCAACCAAGCCATGACTAAGGAAGCTCCAATGGTCGTTAAGATAAACCAAATCGACTTCCAATACGAAAAGATGTCAAACCGGGTGTCTTGCCCGATCCACATGCTTTCTTCAAGTTCCGTCAGGTCAATGACGGTTCCGCGCATCCACATCGGTAAAATTGCGATGATGAAAAAAAGCGGAATCAGCCATAGAGTGCTGTAGTCTTTTTTCGTATATTTACTTTTCTTACGGGCGTAATTTTTTTTAGCCATTATTTTTCCCTCTTATCCAACAATGATATCCACTTCCGGGTACTGTACCGTTGATTCTAAGGTGGGGGGACTAAACATGGTAATGAGCGCGATAATCCCCACACGACCAATAAACATTGTAGCAATTAACGCCACTTTTGAAAAGGCAGTCAATTCGCTGGTAATCCCCGTTGAAAGCCCCGTGGTCCCAAACGCACTGATCGCTTCAAAGGCGATATCTTTCAGCGCGAAGGGTTCGGCGAGACTCATCGTAAATATCACGATGGATAAAAGAATCCCCGCCATCACCACCACCAGCAATGAATTACGGATGTTTTCGGGATTAATGGTTACGCTGCGGCGTTTGAGTTTCACCGAATCACGGCCTCTTGCGACACTGTAAATGCTTAAGAAAACCAGCATCAATGTGATCGTCCGAATCCCGCCTCCCGCAGAGTTAGGCGAACTCCCTAA
>CBFHLD010000113.1:0-1894 GCA_965656585.1 Candidatus Izemoplasmataceae bacterium
AAGGGCTTTATCTTTCGAATAATCAAAATCGGTGATGTCCCACCAATCCGCCACCCGGTTGGTGTACTCGCCTTTTTCATTTTGATAGAACCATTCTTTGTGATGTTCAAAGGCCCAAGAATCATACGAGGTATGATTAAAGACGATGTCCATCATAATCGTCATGCCTTTGTCGTGGGTCGCGTTAATCAGATCTTGGAAATCTTCCATGGTTCCTAGTTCTGGGTTGATCGTCCGGTAATCTTGAATGGAATAAGGCGATCCAAGCGTGCCTTTACGGTTTTTTTCACCGATCGGATGGACGGGGAGTAAATATAAGACATCCGTCCCTAAATCTTTAATCCGGTCCAGTTCGCTTTCCACCGCTTTTAAAGTCCCGGCTTCACTAAAGTTTCTCACATACACTTGATAAAGCATCGTATTTCTTGAGGATTTCAAGGTATTAATGGCCATAAAATGTCACTTCCTTTCACTCGCCATTATATAAAAAAAGACGTTAGAATGTAAGCGTTTAACCAAAATAAAAGGGAGTTAAAATTGTAAAACCATGAAAAGCTTTTTATAATGACTTGAGGTGTTTATATGGCAACCATCAAAGATGTCGCAAAAAAAGCAAACGTCAGTGTGGCGACGGTATCACGAGTCGTCAATAATACGGGGTACGTGAATACCGAAACACGCAACCTTGTTTTGGATGCAATTAAATCCCTCGATTACATCCCTTCAGAACTTGCCCGGAGCCTCTTTAAAAAACAATCCAACTTGATCGGTGTCATCATTCCGCATCTCACGACGTACTTTTACGGGGAACTCATTGAAGCCTTAGAAGATGCGGTCATCGATAAAGGGTACCGCTTAATGACCTTTAACTCACGCAATGATGCAGCGCGCGAAGAGCGCTTTATGAATGTCTTTTCGCAGTATCATATCTCAGGCCTCATTGTGGCTGCCCATTTAAATAAACTGAGAAGCTATCAAAAACTCTCACTTCCCATGGTCGCCATTGACCATCACGTCTCAGACACCATCCCTTCCATTTCATCGGATAATCAGATGGGTGGAGAACTGGCCGCCAAGCATTTTTTAAAACGCAAAGCCAAGAAAGTCATTCACTTTAGAGGCGCTAGCTTCTTATTGACGGTCAAAGACCGCGATCAAGGCTTTAAGAAAACCTTAGACGGTTCGTCCATTGAAATCATTGATGCGGACTTAGACTTTAATGAACCGGATATCGGTTTGATTGAAAAAACGCTCAGAGATCATAAAGATTGCGATGGCATCTTTTGTGATGGTGACTTAATCGCCATGCATGTTATCAAAGTGGCCGAAAAAGTTGGGCTCAAAATCCCAGAAGATACGGAACTAATCGGCTATGATGATTTAAAACTCAATCAGCTCGTTTCACCGACTTTATCTAGCATCAAACAAGACATCGAACTCATTGCGAATAAGGCCATTGAAAGTCTTATCCAACTCATTCAAGACTCAAAAGCTACCTTACCTGATCATCAAACGTTTCCAGTCCGCCTGATCGAAAGAGACTCAACCCGCTAAGCGATAAAATTTAAGTAAGACAATTGTCTTACTTTTTTTAACCATTCCATCCCGGTGAAACGATTCCCCCTTTAATCGACTCAAAATGGAACGATAGCGGTTTGTATCGTTTCAAAGCCATCCATAAAAAAATGCCATCTGAGATGGCATTTTTGATTTATTCAGGTTCAGGATCGATATCTTTTAACTTTTCATCATCGGCTTTAATCATCCGGTTTATCGCTAAGCCCACCCCGGTCATCGCATAAAACATCGGGGCAAGTGAAATGATTTGATCGTTGAAGACGCCAGCCACTAAGTAAGCGAAGATACCCGTTAAAATACCGAGCCCTAAGTATTC
>CBFHLD010000114.1:0-1892 GCA_965656585.1 Candidatus Izemoplasmataceae bacterium
TCTATTTAAAGGGACCATCTTTGAAAATATTCATTATGGTGATTTAAATGCCTCCAGTGAAGACGTGATTGAGGCGGCCAAAAAATGTGGGGCGCATGATTTCATCACGAAGCTCCCAGATCGTTATGACACCTTAGTCTTAGAGGGTGGGCAAAACTTCTCCCAAGGCGAGCGCCAACTGATTAGTATTGCCAGGACCCTACTGAATGACCCGGAACTTTTAATCTTGGATGAGGCGACTTCCAGCATTGATACCCGCACCGAAGCGAAGATTCAAGATAGTCTTAAAGTCTTGATGAAAGACCGCACTTCGATTGTCATCGCGCACCGCTTACAAACCATTCAAAACGCCGATCAGATTTTAGTCATCAAAGAAGGGACCCTCATTGAACAAGGCACCCACCAAACGCTTTTAGACTCACAAGGGTTTTATTCCGAACTTTATCATGCACAATTTGCGCTTTAAAAAGCCTTGTTTAAAACGTGGCTTGGTGCTACACTTTAAGTGTTAATTCATGTGAGGAGTGATGAAAATGGGCAGTATGAGTCGATCGAACACCGCATTATATCGTTGTGAAAGGTCCGTTTTTTAGTCAACCCCACGTAAAAAAAGCATGTGAACCCCACAGCTCATTTTATTGGGCTGTGGTTTTTTTATGAAAAAGTGTAGGATATCCCATGAAAAAATTTAGACAATTTACCCGCTTTATGGAGGGCAATATCAAGTGGTACGTGCTCGGGCTCGTGCTCATTTTTGCCTTACAATATTTTAGAACGCTGACCCCTTTATTCATTCAACACTTAGTGGATGTCACCTTTGGCTTTGAAGATTCCAGCCTTCCGCCGTTTGTTCAAAATTGGTTGGTGGCCGATAACTTAAGTGATGAACTCATCTTGATTGCGTTAGTTTCCGTCGGCTTTACCTTTGTGCGGATGACCCTCATCTTTTCAAGACGTGTCATTCATGCGCACTTTGTGGAAACAACCGCCTATAAAATGCGCAATAAACTGTATGAGCACCTGCAAAACCTCTCCTATGAATACCACGCCCATTCGGAAACCGGCGATCTCATCCAGCGGGTGACCACCGATGTGGAAACCTATACCACATTCATCGGTGAACAACTCGTGGAAGTCGTAAGGATGGCTTCTCTGATGGCCTTTGCGCTTTTTCAAATGGCTCAGATGAGCCTCTTGATGACCGGGATATCGTCGATCATTGCACCGATCATCTTTACCCTTTCATTTGTTTATTTTAGACGCGTTAAAACCGTCTTCAAAGAAGTCGAAGAAGCCGAAGGCACCATGACCACCACCGTCCAAGAATCGATGACGGGCGTGAGAGTCGTCAAAGCCTTTAACAATGAAATCTTTGAAGTGGGTAAGTTTGAAGGGAAATCAGCGACTTTCAGAGACAGGACCTTCCACCTCATTCACTTGATGGCGTGGTTTTGGGGTGGGACTGATTTTCTCATTTTCGGCCAATACGCCCTTACCGCCTCGATTGGGATTGTCCAAGTCTTAAACGGAAACCTCCAAACCGGTGAATTCATCGCCTTCTTAAGTTTACTGGGTCTCATTGTCTGGCCGATCAGACAGCTCGGTAGAATCATCGCTGACTTTGGGAAAACCTCGGTCGCCTTAGACCGCATCGAAGCGATTCTTTCGGAACCTTCAGAACACGACGGGGATAGTCTAAATACCCCTGAGGTTCAAGGTCACATCGTCTTTAAAAATGTTTCGTTTCAATTTTCCGATGATACGAAACATCTTTTATCCGATATCTCCCTAGAAATTAAACCGGGCGAAAGAGTGGCCTTGATTGGCCGGACGGGGTCCGGGAAATCCACGTTATTAAAATTATTACTGAGACTGTATCCGATTGATCAAGG
>CBFHLD010000115.1:0-1834 GCA_965656585.1 Candidatus Izemoplasmataceae bacterium
ATGAGGATTAATCTAAACATAATCACAGAAAATTGATATAATCGCATCATGGACAAATATCTCAAAGAACTTCTAAAAAGAATCGTAGATAATGATCAAGAGGCATTCAATCTGCTTTATAACGAGACAATAGGCCTTGTATATTCTGTAATCTATCCGATTTTACAAGATAAACAATTAACAGAAGACGCTTCGCAAGACACTTATATGCGTGCCTTATCAAAGTTAAGCTTATTTAATCCAAAAAAACGATTCACACCTTGGTTAGCCCAAATTGCAAAGAATATCGCGTTTGATTATCAACGCCAAAAAAGCCGATCTCAAAAGAAAGTTGAAAAACTTATTAAAGAGCCCGAGGAGTCACCAGAAATCTCAAAAACATCTTTTGACATGGGGCATTATTTGGAAAAGTTGGATGAACCGCACCGTCGTATTGTGACCATGCACATTGTTGGTAAATTGTCGTTCAAAGAAATCGGTGCGATAGAAAATAGACCACTTACAACCATATATTCCATGTATAAAAAAAGTTTAAGTACCATGAAAAAAGCGATCGAAAAGGAGGTGCTAGAATGAAATCGAGAGAATTAAAAAGAGAGATAGAAAATTTCTATAAAGATTTGACGGTTGATTCTTTTCCCAAAATTTCCGTAACTGATTTCGATTTTGATTCTACTTCAAAACCACCTTCCAAGTCCTGGAAATATTGGATTACCCTACCAGTCACTGGATTAATCGTTGGGATTGTTTTTACTTCATTATGGCTATCAGGGCTTAGTCCTTCGTTGCCAAATTCAACAGACAGCGTCTTTGCTACAGGGGATTTAAATTTTGGGTTCCAATCGTTCACAAGCACCCGCTTAATCTCAGAACAAATGAATACCAATGCATCAACCAAAAACCCTCAAATAAGTCTTCTAAGTGATGATGATGGACCCTTAGTTGAAGAAAAACTACCTGAACTCAAAGAATATTTACTCATTTTAGAAGAATACCTTAATCAAAATTCTTCTGAAATAGTGATTGAACCCTCAGATCGAGACGATTATCAATTCAAAATGAATGTTTCGATTGTGGATTATAATTCGGTTTCACAAACGTATACTTACTACTATAACGAGTACGAGTATCAATCCAATCAATCCTTGATATTCAGTGATGCCTATGATGATTTACAAATCAATTATTGGATGGAAGGTTTAGCCATTATCGACAATCAGAGTATCCAATTAGAGGGTGTAATGGGTGAAGATGATGATGAATCCGTCATCATGTTAATCGCGTATGAAGATCCCGCCAATTATCTGATATCATCTTTCGAGACAGATACAGCGGATAATGAGAAAAAATTCATCTATGAAGAGTATCAAAATAATATTTTAGTTCAAACCACGAAAATCAAAACTGAACTGGAAAACGAAGAGTCACAAGTTGAACTTGAAATCGAAAGGGGTTCGATTGAAGCAGAATTTTCTTTCATATCCAGTCAACTTAAAGAACCTTACTTCTTAATTAACTATGAATTAGAATCAAATACTCAAGAAGAAACCGGCCAAATACGCGCAGAGCTCATCACGGGCAGTGACGGTCAATCCAAGTATCAATTCATTGTCATCTATTCACAAAGAGAGTATGAATACGAATATGACCTGGAGGATGATCATTCTTCGTCGTCCCCATCTAACTCTCAACCAATTCAAGCGATAACTTAGAATTTCAATCCTCACCCCAAAGTGGTGAGGATTTTTATTACAGTGTGGGTCTTAAGATGAATGGGATCATCTTAGATTATGTGTACGACATTTAAACCTAAAAAAGTAGACACCTTTTATAT
>CBFHLD010000116.1:0-1807 GCA_965656585.1 Candidatus Izemoplasmataceae bacterium
GTTTTTGCAAACGGTTTTAACGCGTAATCATGACGGTTGGCGGTGCGGGTGAAGCCCGCTTCTTCACTTCCGATAAACGGACGGGCGATGATACGGCCCAGTTTATATGGCCCTTCCAAAGTGAGTTCACGGGCGATTTCACAGGCTTGATAGAGTTCATCCAAAGGCACGACGTCTTCATGCGCCGCAATTTGCAAGACGCTATCGGCACTCGTATAGACAATTAGGGCGCCGGTTTTGACATGTTCGGGGCCTAGTTCTTTGATGATTTCGGTCCCTGAGGCGGCTTTATTACCGATGATTTTCCGGCCCCATTTTTCTTCTAAGGTCTTGATTAAATCTTCGGGAAATCCAGTTTCTGTGAAGGTTTGAAAAGGGACATCGATTTGCAGACCCATGAGTTCCCAGTGTCCAGTCATCGTATCTTTACCCGCACTGGTCTCTTGCATACGCGCATACGCTGCCTGTTTGGCTTTCGGTTCGATTCCTGGAATTTCGGTCAAATGGCCAAGGCCTAGGGCTTCTAAGGTGGGTAAATGAATCGATCCCTTAGACTCAGCCGTGTGCCGCATGGTATGTGTTTTTAGGTCGTTAAAGGCCGCGGCATCCGGGGCCTCGCCGATTCCAACTGAATCCATAACAATGACAAAGGTGCGTTTAAACATACATAACTCCTAAAATTTGGTGGGATGATATTGATCGTAGATGGCTTTGATATGACCGGTCGATAAATGGGTGTAAATTTCCGTCGTGGAAACATCCACATGCCCAAGCATTTCTTGAACGTAGCGTAAATCAACGCCGCGCTCCAAGAGATGAGTCGCAAACGAATGCCTAAGGGTATGGGGACTCACGGTATGCGGAATGCCGGCTTTGAGCGCTAAATCTTTTAAGACCTTGAAAAAACCCACCCGGGAGATGGGGTTGCCGTGCCGGTTTAAAAATACATACGCGCTGGGGGCTTTGGCCAGTTTTAACCGGCCGCCTTCTAAATAGGTTTGTAATGCAGTGATCGCATACGCCGAAAGTGGTACCACACGGCGCTTTTGACCTTTTCCAATGACATCCACACGCGATTCATTGAGGTGCAGTTGATTGGTCGTGAGTTCACACAGTTCACTGATTCTGAGGCCGGAGCCATAAAGCAATTCAACCATCGCTTTATTGCGCTGAGAAAGCGGGGTATCCCCGTCGGTTTGCGCGATAATCGCGGTGATATCATCCATGCTTAAAACCGCCGGAAGATGGGCTTTTTTCTTGGGCTTGGCAATCCGGGTGATGATGTTTTCTTTCAGTACTTTTTCTTTCACTAAATATGCATGAAATTGATTCAGTGAAGAGAGTTTCCGTGATAATGTCGACGCTTGGTAGTGTTTTTTTCTTAACGTCATCACGTAATTGGTGACGTCTTTGCGGGTAATTGACTCGGGATCATCAAGGCCCCGGACGTCGGTCAAATACGTCACATAATCGGCGCAGTCTTTGAGGTATGCTAGAAGCGTATTCGCCGAGAGCCCAGACGATGCTCTCAGATCATATTCAAATTCTTTCAGCAGTGTCTTCATCATCCAAACAATCCATCCATACGTTATTGGCGAAAAACAGTCCTTTATCCGTGAGTTGTAGCTGATCATTTTTAATCATAATGAGCCCTTCTTCAAGGCGATCTTGAAGGCCTGGAAAGCGTGTCAATGGATGCATTCCAAAGGCGTTTTCAAAGGCGGTTACGTTCACGCCTTCTTTCATCCGAAGGCCCATTAATAGTGTATCATGGATGGGTTGATAGGGATAATCGATGCGCGCCTTT
>CBFHLD010000117.1:0-1799 GCA_965656585.1 Candidatus Izemoplasmataceae bacterium
CCATGAATGAGTTCTCAGCCCGGGAAAAAATGCACAATCACTCATTAAGTGAATCCTTGATTCCTAGGGGTCACTATTATTTAAAGACAATCGAAAATGGCCACCGCGTCTATGCGCAAGGCTAAGACCTCTTCTTCTGAGGTCTTTTTTTTACTCAAACTTTACAGCAATAGCCTTGTAAAGGCTTTCAAAAGTGCTATAATAAACATAACTTAATCACCTGAAATGAGACCCCCGGGAGTTCTTAAAAAAACGCATCTTGCGCTTTTTTCTAAGGCCCGGGGGATTTTATTTCAAAAAAAATAAAAAGGAGTGTACTTGCATGAAAAAAATTATCAATGCGGCCAGTGATGTGGTCGAACAAATGATGAACGGGATGGCAGAAGCCCACAAAGACTTAGTCCACCGCGTAGGGGAAACCCGAGTGATGGCACGTAACTATGAAGGAAAAGGGAAAGTCGGAATTATTTCCGGTGGGGGTTCCGGCCATGAGCCGACTCATGCGGGGTATGTTGGAAAAGGCATGTTAAGTGCCGCGATTTTCGGGGATGTCTTCACTTCACCCACCCCCGATCAAGTTTATGAAGCCATCAAAGCGGCCGATCAAGGTGCTGGGGTATTTATGGTGGTAAAAAACTACACCGGGGATGTCTTAAACTTTGAAATGGCCAAAGACATGGCTGAAGCGGATGGCATTGACGTTGAATACACCGTCACTAAAGATGATGTATCCGGCGGAGAAAGCACCTATTCCGATGGTCGCCGCGGCGTAGCCGGGACGATCTTTATGCATAAGATTTTAGGCTATCACGCCGAACACGGGGCCACATTAAAAGACCTCAAAGAAATCGCGGAAGCGATTAATCCGAACCTGGCGACGATTGGACTTGCTTTATCGCCAGCTACGGTGCCTGAACAAGGTACCCCAGGATTTACTTTAGGCGATGATGAAATTGAACTCGGCATTGGGATTCACGGCGAACCTGGCTTTGAAAAAGCTAAAATGATGCCGTCTAAAGAAATTGCCAAAGTCTTTTATGACAAACTCAATGCCCACTTGAAACTTACGGGCGATGAAGATATTGTGGTCATGGTCAATGGCATGGGCGCAACTCCGCTCATGGAACAATACGTATTCACCGATGATGTATTTGCCTTACTCAAAGAAAAAGGGATTCGTGTCGCACGGACGTATGTGGGCGATTACATGACATCCATTGAAATGGCCGGTTTAAGTCTCACGTTCTTTAAAGTGACCGACAAACGTTGGCTCGATGCGCTGGATGCACCTGTTGAAACGATTGCGTGGTAAGCTTGATGGATTTAAGACTTGCACGCCAGTGGATGGATGCATGGTTTGATCAACTCGTCGAAAATAAAGCCTATCTATCCGAGCTGGATAACCCCATTGGGGATGGGGACCACGGGATTAACATGGCCCGGGGAGCGGGGGCTGCACGGGATGCGCTTGAGGGAAAAGAAATCCCCGATCTAAACACGTTTTTTAAAACCATTGCGATGGCGTTATTATCGAAAGTTGGCGGGGCTTCAGGGCCGCTTTATGGGTCCATCTTTTTAGCCTTTGCCAAAGCCAGCGCAGGTCAAGAAAACCTCGATTCAGCCGCACTTCTTGCGCTTTTAAATGACGGAAAAGACGCGCTCATGAACCGCGGAAAAGCATCCATGGGGGAAAAAACCATGGTCGATGTTTGGGTCCCTTTTACAGAAAAATTGTCAAAGTCACAGCCATCGAAAGACGATGTTGACGCGATGGTGGAAGCCACCAAACCCCTAAAAGC
>CBFHLD010000118.1:0-1799 GCA_965656585.1 Candidatus Izemoplasmataceae bacterium
ATCGTATGCATAGGGGAGTTTGGGTAATTCAAGTGCCATAATATGCCTCCTAAAATAAGTTCAATTTTATTGTCGCATTCTCCTTGCTTGCTTTCAAGTGAAACGCTTAAATAAGGCGTTTATGCTATACTAAACGTATCTCAACCAAGAGGTGAATTATGAATATCATTGAGCGAAAGATTCAACTCCCCACAGTAAAACGTGAAGCTACTTTATATATCGGTATCCCCAAAAATCCAGTGACCCGGATTCTTTACGTACATGATGCGCAAAATATTTTTGGGGATAAAACAGCGTCCTATGGGATGGGCTGGAATATCCACAAAGTGCTCAAAAGCATGAACATTGAAGATACATTAGTCGCCGGCGTCAACTGTGCTGAAGGCTACGCTAGACTGGATGAGTACGCCCCGTTTCCCATTGACTATAGGCCGCTTAAAAATACACCCGCCAAAGGCGGACTGGGCGATGATTATTTAACCGATCTCATCCATACCATTATCCCTGAGGTTGAAGGGAAGCATCCCATTAAGCCTGAGAACCGGATGCTTATGGGTTCTTCTATGGGAGGGATTATTTCACTGTATGCGGGATTTGAACATCCGGATACTTTCCCCAGAGTGGCGTCGATATCGGGGGCGTATTATGTCTCTTTAAAGGCGTTCCAAAACTATTTCAAACAAACCTTTCAAAAAGTCCCAGAATTTGTCTACTTAGATGTCGGCGATCAAGAAGAAGGTCTCGCCGATCAATCGGGGTATTTGAATGCGCACGCAGTGATTAAAGCAGCGCTTAAAAAACATCTCAAATCCAGTGCTTGGTTTGAAACGATTATTCCTGGGGGCGAGCACAATGAAGTCCACTGGCACAAAAGATTACCAGATATTATTAATCAACTCATAAAAAAATCTCGTTAAGAGATTTTTTTTGTGTAATTTGAATTTGTCGTTTTTAAAACAAGATAGCTCATGAAAATGATCGTGTATATGATAAGTCTAAACCACCAAAGCTCTTCATAGGGATTGGTTGGGGGCGTTTGGGCGATGACGGTAATTGTCACTATATGTAGATAAATCAGTCCGTAAGTGATATAGGCCCATTTATGAAAACCGAGCCACCCTTCTCTTGTAAACTTACGCCGGATAATGGGAAATGAAGTAATCACCAATGGAATCATTAAAAAAACCGCGATGGTTCCGGTAGGATTTAAAGCCGATAGTGCCGTAATAACAAGTAATGTCGCATGCGGCATGACCATGAAAAACCCAATCACCGCGAGTTCCCTACGGACTCTTAACAGAGTAATCTTGGCTTTTGATTTATGTTTAAATGCCCCCGCAAACATGACCAGTAAATAAAAGGCTAAAGCAAGATGTCCTTGAAAGAAGATGGGATATAAAAGGTTATCGGGTTGAACCATAATCCCCATCTGAAAAAACACCGCAAAAATCGTTAAACTGATCCCAATAATCCCAAAGATCAAGTAATAAAGATGTTCGTGTTTATGAAGATGTTTACCTCCGGTAATTACCCACCCTAAAACAAGTAGGGTTAAAATGGGGGTCATCAAACTCTCAATCCAAGCCATAGAAGTCTCCTTATAATGTCATTGTAGCACTCCCAATAACTCATCAAAACAAAAAAAGGTGGATCTCAAAATAAAGCCTTAAAGCACCTTGCGAAAGTGCGCGTTGTCATGCTATAATTTTATTCGCTGTCAAATATGTGCCCATAGCTCAACTGGACAGAGCGCTTGACTACGGATCAAGAGGTTGGGGGTTCGAATCCTCTTGGGCACG
>CBFHLD010000119.1:0-1773 GCA_965656585.1 Candidatus Izemoplasmataceae bacterium
TGCTGCCTGAATATGCATCGATCATTTCAGGTTCGTTAATCTCTTTGGTATTGGCGTAATCTGCATAGACATCTGGGGTATCATCGTAAAAGATATTGACCCCCTCTAAATCTTCCAAGTTTTGACCCACTAGCCAAGGGATGAAATCAGACTTGAAGTCTTCATAGGTCACACCTGTGTCTGGAATGGGACTGGAATCTCCCCAGAATCCGGCTGAATAATGATCGGTGCTTTCAGTGTCATAAGACATTGTAATCACTTCGCCCGTATTTTTATCAATCTCAAAGTAGACCGTGCTCCAGTAATTATCTTTAGGTGCCCGGCACGTACAGGAAAGATAAGACACTTGGTATTTCACAAAATCACGCGTTTCATACTCGAATAAAACGGGCGCATCAAACATGCTTTCTGCGCCATGGCCATCAAGATGGGGCCATTTTAAATTCGTGTATGATAGCGGTTCGGTTTCAACGGTGCTTTCGGAACATGCGGCTAAGAAGAGTGCCGTCATGAGAACAATGGCTAACAATAGTTTTTTCATCGTTTTCTCCTATCCGCAATCATTCGTCGGATCATCATCCGACTCATTCGGACATTCACCAGGGACAATCAAATTATCCCCAGTATAATCGCCAAGACCGCCGGCATTATATACGTTGTCATAGCCAAGTTCTTCCAGGGCAAGTTTCACAAACTCAGCCCGGGTTCCACCCGCACAGATTAAAACAATGTTTTTGTCTTCATCAAATAAACTGCGTAGCATCTCTTCGTCTAGAATGGTGTCCGCATTAAAATTCCAATCATCATTCCGAACTAATATTTCATTGGCTTCTAAGAAGTCAAAGAATGGAATCACCGTGGAATCAGCGTGCCAACCTCCGCTCATTTTATCCGTGAAGTTTCTTAAATCAACGAATTGAACGTCCTCGCGACCGACATACAGATCGAAATTGTCATCGCTGAGGGCAAGGGTCTCAGGCAAATCACCGATCGTTTCGGGCGCGGGCATGTCAAACGCATATACTCCGTCACCAAACACTCGGTGGTTGCCATCATACGCACTCAGTGCGCCGGCATTATATACATTTTCATACCCTAGGTCTTCTAGAGCTTCCTTAACAAAACCAGCACGTGTACCACCCGCGCACATTAAGACAATCACTTTGTCTTCATCAAACAATGCGCGAAGCGCTGATTCATTAAGAATCTGCGATCCATCATAGGACCATTCATTGGTTCTTACTAAGATGTCTGTGTATTCAAGATAATCAAAGAAAGGGATTATCTCGAATCCGCGGATCCATCCGTCCGCCATTTGATCGTCGAAATTTCTCAGATCAACAAATTGCCAGTCTTCATCAAATAGATATTCATCCACATTACTCATGGATACGGTTTCTGGCAGTTCAACCGTTTCGGGTTCAGTTGTTTCATTACCACACGCCGCAAGCGTTAGACTAATGAGTAACACACTGAAGAGCCAAATCATTCTTTTTTTCATGATACTCCTTGCCTTTCAAAAGTTTTTTTGATGCCCTTTAAGTCTAACTTGTATTACAAAAAATATGCAACCGCCGAAAAGAGTATTAAAAAACGGTTTAACCGCTCCTTTAAAGCGTTTAAACCGTAAAAAATTCTTAATTGTAAAAATTATAAATAAGCCCAAAAATTTGAATTACATAATTTTTGAGTCAAGTATTTCAAAAACTAATAGCCGGTGAAGATATCTGAATAAATGAATTTGCCTTTGACACCTAGGCCTTTAATCGTTTT
>CBFHLD010000120.1:0-1718 GCA_965656585.1 Candidatus Izemoplasmataceae bacterium
CTCCTCTAAAGAGAAAAATAAACTTCCAAAGGAAGCTTATTTTTTTTCTTTGTGCATCGTTTGTTTATTACACTTCTTACAAAACTTTTTCACTTCCATCCGCTCAGGATGGTTGGTTTTATTTTTGCTCATGTAATAGTTTTCGTTCTGGCATTCGGTGCACTTTAACACGAATTCTGCGCGCATATTCACTCGCCTCCATTTCTTCACTAATGTACCATAAAACGCACTTCTTGACAACCATTATTCTGCCTTTAAGTGCGCATCAAAGGTGAGAATTGGACTGCGGGCTGCTTTGGCTTCATCCAGACGTCTAACAATCGTCGTATGGGGCGCACTTTTGACCATATCAGGGTCTTCTTTGGCTTCTTTGGCAATGGTGCGCATAATGTCAATGAACTGATCGATGGTTTGTTTGGATTCGGTTTCCACCGGTTCAATCATGAGCGCTTCTTTATATAGAAGCGGGAAATAAATCGTTGGGGGGTGCACCCCGTAATCTAAGAGGCGCTTGGCCACATCGAGTGTGGTCACATGATCGGACTTATTTTTTAGCCCGTTAAAGACAAACTCATGTTTACATACGACAGTGGTAGGCAGTTCAAAGACATCTTTAAGCGATTCTTTCACGTAGTTCGCATTTAAGACCGCATACCGTGCGATGTCTTTCAGGTGCCGCCCGTTCGTTAAGATAAATGCATAGGCTTTAATGTAAACCCCAAAGTTCCCATAAAACTGAGAAATCTGACCGATGGTCCCTTGTTTACCGTGATTCAGTCGGTATCCAGAATCCGTTTTTTCCACCACGGGTTTCGGTAAGAATTCGGCTAAGTCTTTTCTCACTCCGACCGGGCCTGCACCCGGTCCTCCGCCGCCGTGCGGCGTGGAGAAGGTTTTATGCAAGTTAATATGCATGATGTCAAAGCCCATATCGCCAGGTCGTGCCATGCCGAGTAAAGGATTAAGGTTCGCTCCGTCGTAGTATAAAAGGCCACCTTGATCGTGAATAGCCTCAGAGATTTCTAAGATATTGCGTTCAAAGACGCCTAAGGTATTGGGGTTGGTGAGCATAATCCCCGCGACATCATCATCAAGTTTCGCATAAAAATCATCCAGATCAACCGTGCCGTCATGATTACTCTTCAGTTCCACCACACTAAAACCCGCCACGATGGCACTGGCTGGGTTGGTCCCGTGCGCGGCATCGGGTACTAAAACTTTAGTTTTACCGGTCTTATGGGCTTCATGCCAGCGTTTCATTACCATGAGACCGACGAGTTCCCCGTGGGCTCCGGCATAGGAATTCAAGGTAAACTGATGCATCCCACTGATATTTGATAGGTGCGTTTGCAGGTCATCATAAATTTCTAAGAGTCCATCGATGCCTGTTTCTTGATAGGGATGCACTCCGGCAAATGGTTTCATCGCCGCAATGTCTTGATGAATTTTAGGATTGTATTTCATCGTACAAGACCCCAGCGGATACATGCCGGTTTCAATCCCATAATTTTTCATCGACATATTCGTAAAGTGTCTTAACACCCCGAGTTCATAGACTTCGGGGAGTTCAGGTTTTTCTGCACGGACAAAATTGCCTTCCAAACGTACTTTCGGATAGGCTTTGGGCTCTAGGGAGTAGCCTTTACGCCCTTTTTCGCTCAAATCAAAGATGAAGGTCTCATACGATTTCATGATTGACCTCCCAAAGCACTCACCAG
>CBFHLD010000121.1:0-1686 GCA_965656585.1 Candidatus Izemoplasmataceae bacterium
GAAAACGCCTTAAAGGCGGTTCAAAAAAATACCAACGTCAAGCTTCAAATGGGCGTTGAACTTGGGTATCAACCACATGTGTTAGACCGTATGAATGCCTTGGTCAAAGCGCATGATTTTGGCCTAGTGATATTATCGGTTCATTATGTCAAAGGACTCGATCCCTACGATGGATCTTTATTTGAAGGTCGCTCTTTGGATGATGCTTTAACGCTTTATTTTGAAACGGTGTTAGAAGCCATCCAGGCGTTTGATGACTTTCAAATTCTTGCGCACATTGATTATGTGTTTCGGTATTTAGATAACGGGTTAGAGGGTGTTAATTTCGATCACTTTTCCTCTATCCTTGATGCGATCTTTAAAACGCTCATTAAGAAAAATAAGGTCTTAGAATTAAATACCGCCCCCTACCGAAAATCCTATGCGGTAAGTGAACCCGTGTATGCATTAATCAAACGGTATTATGATGTCGGCGGGCGGTTGATTTCTTTAGGGTCTGATGCCCACCATCCTAATGATCTCACCGCCGATTTCAAGCAAGCCGCAAAGAGACTTCAAGCCATTGGGTTTCAAGAAACCATCTTTATAGAAAATCAAACCCTCGTGCACGTTCCATTAAGTACATTCTTAGATTAATGTGATAAAAAAGGATTAAATGCTTGGTTTTATTCAAGACTGTGGTATTATCTTAAAAAAGGTGAATGATATGATTTTAGTTTTCAGCACATATTATTATGGCGATATCTAAAAGAAAGGATTGCTACGGCAACCCTTTTTGACTAGAGGGAGCCTACCTTACATTCAATTCACTTGAAACCGGTAGAGATTCTACCGGTTTTTTTTATATCTAAAGGAGAGAACAATGATTATTAAGTTTAAGAAAGACCATCCCCAAGATTCAGCCGAGCGTTTATTTGCCTTTTTAAAAGAGCGCGGCTACACCACCAAAGATGTCTCCAGTGAAAACATTAAAATATTTGGCGTCATCGGCGATACGTTAAAACTCGATAAAAGTGAGATTTATGCGTATGACTGTGTGGAAGAAGTCATTCGGATTATGGTGCCTTACAAAAAAGGCTCCCGAAAATTCCAAGCGTTTGACACGGTCATTGATTTGGGGGATGGGCTGAAAATTGGCGGAGAATCCCATACGATGATGGCCGGTCCTTGTTCGGTTGAAAATGAAGCCCAAATGATGCAAATTGGGGCGTACTTACAGTCTCAAAACATCAAAATACTAAGAGGTGGGGCGTTTAAACCAAGAACGTCTCCGTATTCCTTTCAAGGGTTAGGTGAAGACGGGCTTAAACTGTTACGTCAAACCGCCGATACATTCGGCTTAAAAGTCATCTCTGAAATCCCCAGTGTTGAGGTTTTACCGCTCTTTGAAAAGTACGTTGATATTATTCAAGTGGGCGCTCGGAACATGCAAAACTTCTACTTACTTAAAGCATTAGGTCAAAGCCCAAAACCCATTTTCTTAAAACGCGGGCTTTCAGCGACTTTAGAAGAATGGTTAATGAGTGCTGAATACATTTT
This sequence comes from Candidatus Izemoplasmataceae bacterium, assembly GCA_965656585.1. Taxonomy (GTDB): domain Bacteria; phylum Bacillota_I; class Bacilli_A; order Izemoplasmatales; family Izemoplasmataceae; genus JAGYII01. Next base: position 1,540 of record CBFHLD010000121.1, read on the forward strand.
GAATGAGGGCAATGAATCCGTGATTTTATGTGAACGGGGCGTGAGAGCCTTTGAAACATATACAAGAAACACCCTAGACATCAATGCGGCATTAGCTGCCAAAGAACTCTCGCACCTCCCGGTTTTCATTGATCCCTCGCATGCGGC
>CBFHLD010000122.1:0-1663 GCA_965656585.1 Candidatus Izemoplasmataceae bacterium
ATGAAGTCGACTGTGACCCGGAAATTTGTCCGTTTGCGAAAGGCTATTATGACCGGATTCAAGGGGCACTCAAAGAACTCTATCAATCCACCGATGATGTGGACGCAGAGATTTTAAAAAAGATCGGGTTGGACCATAAAGTGTGCCCGCATGAACTCGCGCTTGATATCTCCTTACATTCCGATGTCATCGTGGCCGATTATAACTACGCGTTTGATCCTAGGATTCGCTTGATTCGCTTTTTCGAAGACGAAGAAAAACACCCCAAACTCCTCATTGATGAAGCCCATAATTTGGTCGACCGAGGAAAATCCATGTATTCAGCCACATTGGATTACCAAACGATCACGCACGCGAAACTCCCTTTATCAAAAATTAAACCGAGCCCCAATCAGGCCTTAAATGATCTGCATGAAGCTTTAGATGCGATCATTGCCCATGCGTCTAAAAACAAAGAAGATGCGGTCTTATTTGCGTCCATCCCCGCCAAGCTAATGGAAACCCTCGATCCGGTATTGGATGTGTGTGAAGTCTTGATGCAACGCCATAAATTTCATCCGGCCAGAAAAACCTTTAAAGACCTTTATTTCCATCTTTTAGAATTTAAACGGATCAGTGAATACTTCAATGACCGGTTTGTCTTTGAAGTGAAACCGTTCGAACGATCGATAAGCGTATTGTGTTTAGACCCATCCGAAGTCTTGCATGAAACCTTGAAAGAAAAAGCCAAAGGGGCTACCCTTTTTAGCGCGACCCTTGAACCGTTTGATTATTATCAGAATCTTTTATCCAAAGGCGAAGGGGGCACCTTAAAACTCCCCAGCCCTTTTGACCCCAGACGGTTAGGTCTTTTTGTGGATGTGTCACATTCTTTAAGATATAAAGACCGGATGCAGGCGATCCCACGAATCATTGATACATTGATTGCCCTCACTGAAAGTGGCCCTTATCACATGATGACTTATTTTCCTTCGTTTGCTTTCATGAAAGAAGTGCTGAAAAAAAATCCCCTTAAAAAGGAATATTGTTACATCCAAACCCCAGGGATGAGCCCTGAAGAAAAAGAGGTGTTATTTCGTGCATTTAAAACACCGGCTGACCACCCTAAAATGTTATGGACGGTCCTTGGGGGGAGTTTTTCGGAAGGCATTGAACTGGAAGACAACCTTTTAAAAGGCGTCTTTATCATTGGGACGGCCCTGCCGACGGTGTCGCAACTGAAAAAGTTAGAAATGCACCGGTTCAATGAAAAATATGGCGATGGCTTCCATTACGCTTATACCTATCCCGGCATGACCAAAGTCATTCAAGCCGTGGGCCGGGTAATAAGGCGTTTGGAAGATACCGGGATTGCCATATTGATGGATGACCGGTACGCCACACCGATTTATCAATCACTTATGCCCACCGCGTGGAATCATGCGAAATATTTAGAAGAGGATGATTACATCCAAGGCTATTTAAAGGCGTTTTTTAAATAGATGTATTTTCTAAATGATAATCACTTGCATTTAAGAAAGATTTGCGTATAATAGGATTTGAACTTACATTCAAGGAGATTTTTTATGCGCAAATGGATGGCTTTACTTTCAATTCTTTTAATCGGCGGTTTAGCCGCGTGCGGTGAAACCGCGAATGACACGGACACGTTAAGTATTACGAC
>CBFHLD010000123.1:0-1636 GCA_965656585.1 Candidatus Izemoplasmataceae bacterium
CAGCATCGTTTCGGTGGGCATGTGGATGTGTTTGGGGGGTAAGACAAAAAGCCCGTCTTTTTTGCGGTCTAAATCCCACCGTTTCCCCGAGCCAATATGATCGCCTAAGGAGCGGTAATTGCCAAAGGGAAAAATCGCGACCGTTTTAATGCCGGCGTTTTTCGCATTAGACAAGGCAAAATCAATCAGTCTAAATTTTCCCGCAAAGGGCAGTGCCCCAGGGATTCTATGCAAGCTTATCTTTTCAAAAGCGCCTTTATTGGACGCATCAATGACCATCAGGGTATTAATCATGAGGATTCTCCCATCGACCAAAGGATTGCATTGTCAATGACCGTGGGCGTTTTAAAAATGAGTGTGGTTTTCGGTAAGACAACCGTACCTTCGAGTAAAATGACATTTTTAATCACGGCGTATTCGCCGATCGTCACGTTCGGGTGAAGAATCGAATCTTCAATGACCGCATCTTCTTTGATGAGACATCCATGCGCGACGATGGAATGTTTGAGTCTGCCCATGCATAACGTGCCATCCGAAATCACACTATCCACCACATAATCGCTGGACGCGATATGATGAGGCGGTAAGTTTTCAGAGCCGGAATAGATGGGATGATCTTTCATGTCATAAATCCCGAGTTTTTCGGGGTGATCTAAGACATCCATATTGGCCGCGTATAACGCTTCAATCGTCCCGACATCTTTAAAATACCCGTCAAATTCATAGACACAAATATCAATGCCTTTATCTAAGGCAAGCGGAATCACATTTGAGCCAAAATCATCCAGTCCACTTTCCGCCAGCAGATCCATCAATACACTGGTTTTAAAGACATAAATCCCCATCGAAGCAAGATCGCCTTCTGGGGCGTCTGGTTTTTCTTGGAAGCTAACTAAGTGATCTTCTTTCACGCTTAAAACCCCATAGCGGGATAAATCATCCGAGGGTTTAAACGCCCCAATGACCATATCAGCGCCCCGTTCTTTGGCCTGATCGATTAAGATTTGTTAGTTCATTTTATAGACGTGATCGCCCGATAAAATAAGCACGTATTCAGGGTCATAGCGCGTGATAAAGCCTAAATGCTGGCGAATGGCATCGGCGGTCCCTTTTTGAAACTGTTCACCGTCAATGTTGGAATAAGGCGTTAAAAACTGGACGCCACCGCCCGAGGTATCTAAATCCCAACTGGAGCCCCGCCCGATATAGCGCATGAGTTCTTGGGGTTCATATTGGGTAATGATCCCCACTGTTTCAATGTTGGAATGAGTAAGGTTAGAAAGCACAAAATCAATCAGTTTATATTTTCCCAAAAAAGGCACGGCGGGTTTCGCCGTGGATTTGGTGAGTTCTTTCAGTCTTGAGCCTCTGCCGCCCACAAGGACCATCGCGAGCGTTTCCATTAGCGTTTCTTCCATTTCAGTAAAGTCACACTGAGAGGACTCACCGTTAAGGTGATGGATTGATCGCGTCCATGCGAAGGAACCTTTTCAGTGTTTAAAGGTAATCCGTTGTATAGATTCGACCCACCAAAAGAACCGTCGTCACTATTCAAGATTTCTTCATAGGTGCCTTCACTTAACGTACCGATCCGGTAATCATGATAGGTGGAGGGGGTCAAATTGAGTAAGACAAT
>CBFHLD010000124.1:0-1625 GCA_965656585.1 Candidatus Izemoplasmataceae bacterium
CTAAAATAAAAAAATCCCTCTCAAAAAAAGAAGGACGAATAATATCCGCGGTACCACCTTGGTTCTCACTAAAAAAAAGTGAGCACTTTAAAATCCTTAACGCTGGATAAGCGGATGGAATTAGCATCCCTCCGGTAGCGAAATAGGCGATATCAAGACTGTGCGTGGTTTCACTGTTCACGCTTCCCTTTAGGTCTTCACCCACTACCATCAACGGTTTTCTTCATTATAGGCTCAATGCCTTGGTTTTTCAAGAGAAAAAAGCCCCTTAGGCGACGGCCTAAGGGGGCAAATTATTCGGTGAGTTCTAAGAACTGATCGATTTCGGCTTCGATGACGTCTAAGCTGGCATGCCAGAAGGCTTCATCTTGGACATCGATATCGATGAGTTTGGCCACGGCTTCCACGGACATTTGACCGGTTTTTTGAAGCAGCGTGTTGATTTGATCGACAAAGGGTGCGCCTTGTTTTTGATATTCGGCGTAAATCCCTTTGGCAAAGAGTAAGCCAAACGCATACGGGAAATTATAAAACGAAAGCCCTGGGCTGTAATAATGCGGTTTGTTGACCCACATGTAAGGATGGCGAACATCCGGGTCAATGGCTTCCCCATAAGCGATCTCTTGCGCTTCTTCCATCAGGGCTTTGAGGCGACTGACGGGTAAGGGACCATTTTGTCTTTCGGCAAAGACATTTTTTTCAAAGGTATACCGCGAGAATATATCCACAATGACTTGGGTGGAGCCCATAATCGATTGTTCGAGTAGGAATATTTTTTCTTGATCGGCCGCATCTTCAATGGCGGCCCGTTTGACAATTGTCTCACACAAGGTTGACGCAGTCTCAGCCACAGGCATGGTGTATGAAGCGTTCAACATATCTTCTTTAAAAATTTGCTCGCCGTGGTAGGCGTGCCCCAGCTCATGCGCCAGCGTGATGACATTGGAGAAGGTCCCTTCAAAGTTCATCAAGATGCGGGATGCCCCAATCGGGTGCAAGTTGGAACAAAACGCCCCGCCACGTTTGCCTTTTTTCGGCGGGAAATCAATCCAGTTATCGGTGTAGGCTTTGCGGGCAAGTCCCGAAAGTTCTTCGGAAAATGAAGCGAATTGTTTTTCGATGTAATCGATGGCTTCACCGTCTGAGAAGGTGGTAGAGGATTCACCCATTGGCGCAAATAAGTCATACCAAGGCAGCGCTTTCTCATGTCCTAAAAGCTTAGCTTTACGTTTTAAATAGGCCCGGAATTTGGGGAAATGCGCTTGCATCGCAGAAAGTAAGGCTTCCAGGGTTTTTTCTTCCATCCTGGAATATTCAGCGGCCTGGGCAATCGGGGAAGCGTAGCCCCGTTTTTTTGAAAGGGTGTTGACTTGACCTTTGATCGCATTAAGGCTCGCGGCCACAGGTTCTTCAATTTTTTCATAGGCCGCAATTTCGGCTTCATAGGCTTTTTTACGGACACTCGCGTCTTTAGAGTAAGCGAGGTTTCTAATTTCGGGTAAGCTTTTTTCACCGTCTTCATAGGGCACCATTAAGGTACTGGTGAGCACACTGTGAAGTCTCGACCACGCACTCCCGCCCGTGGGAGAAAGCTCCGCAAGCAGTTGTTCTTCAGCCGAAGAGAG
>CBFHLD010000125.1:0-1609 GCA_965656585.1 Candidatus Izemoplasmataceae bacterium
CGTCAAGCAAACGCCCCGCGGAAAGGCCAAGATATCCATAAACGGATGAAAGTATCGTTTCACGATGCCGTGTTTGGCGCGGAAAAGAAAATTAAGACCAACGTCTATGAAGAATGTACCACCTGTCATGGCTCAGGGGCGCATTCTAAAAGTGATGTGACCACCTGTTCACAGTGCGGGGGATCCGGTCAAGTGATCCAAGAGTCCCAGTCGATTTTTGGCCGCACGAGAACCCAAACGACCTGTCCCAAATGTTCAGGCACCGGTAAAACCATCAAGAAAGCCTGCCGTACGTGTGGCGGTGACGGGGTGGTCTCCAAAGAAAAAGTCGTCAGCGTGAAGATTCCAAAAGGCATCGACACCAACAACCAACTGCGCATGCAAGGCTATGGCCACAAAGGCGTTAACGGCGGACCCGCCGGGGATTTATACATCGTCTTTGAAGTCGCGCAAGATGGTCCTTTTGAACGCCACGGCGATGATCTGATCATCGAAATGCCTTTAACCGTATCACAAGCCGCCTTAGGCGATTCCATTCAAGTCCCGACACCTTATGGCGATGTGAAACTGAAAGTGCCCGCCGGCACCCAAAGTGAAAAAACCTTCCGCCTCAAAGGCAAAGGGATGCCGAATCTCAGAAGTAAAGGCAGTGTGACGGGCGATTTACACATCATTGCGAAAGTGATGATCCCCACCAAACTCACCAAAGAACAAGAAAAACTCTTTGAACAACTGCAAAAAACCAAACTCAATGCATCCGATGCCTCCGCCTGGGATAAATTCAAATCCATCTTTAAGGCTTAATATGGCGAATGTTCTTTACAATCTGCGATGGGTTTGATACACTAAAAGACGATTTTACGAGTGAAGGGAGTGATACCTAATGGCTAAAACTGTTGTCCGCAATAATGAGACGCTGGAAGATGCACTGAAGCGTTTTAAGCGTGACGTCAACCGATCAGGCGCTCTTGCTGAAGCTCGTCGTCGTGAATATTACGTCAAGCCCAGTGTGGCAAAGAAAATTAAAAAAGCAAAACGTGCGAAGAAAAAAAGGTGATGAAAATCACCCTTTTTTTTTCACCCCATAGCCGCCTCAGTGAGCATGGCTATGCTATAATAAAGCCAACATAAATTCCAGGAGGCACCGTCTGCAAAAACTGAATGTTCGCATGCCCTCACCCGCCATTTATCAAAGCATTTTAGGGCCTCATGATAAACACATTAAACTGTATGAGCGCCTTTTTAATACGGCCATACGGGCCAAAGATGGCGCCCTTTATATTGAAAATGAACTGGCTAAAAAGCCTTTGGAACATCTTTTGGATGTCATTGTCACGTTACTTTCGAATAATATCCCGCTTAAAGACCGGGATTATTTGTATTTAAAAGAACTCGTCAGACTGCAAAAAACGCCGGACATCCTCAATTTTTATGAAGACCGTAAGGCGATCCTTCATACGACGGAAGGTAAACCCGTCGTCCCGCTCACCTTTTCGCAGAGTGATTACATTCAAAAACTCAAAACGCACTCTTTAGTCTTTGGGATGGGCCCCGCGGGAACGGGGAAAACCTACCTAGCCGTCATGCATGCCGTGGCGGAACTAAAGAA
>CBFHLD010000126.1:0-1601 GCA_965656585.1 Candidatus Izemoplasmataceae bacterium
TCTAAGGTAAGATTTTTTATGGTTGCCCCACTGATCGATTCGAAAAGACCCACGGAACTTCCAGTGGATTGAATGGTGAGATTTAAAAGTTTATTGGTTTCAGCTAAGAATTCACCGGTGAAATCCCCTAAGATCACACTTTGGGTGGCGTTTAAACTGGATAAATCGAGATCACGCGTAAGCACGTATTTACGGTCTAAACCGCCTCGTGTGATGATGGGTTGATTAAATTCATCCACCATTTGGAATTCCGTGTTTTCAGCGAAAATAAGATTTGGGTCCGTATTCATGATGTTAAGTAAATCCTCGATGGAGTAAATCGGGATGTATCCATCATTAATCAGGGGTTTAATCACCATCCGGGGATGGGGTTCTTCTTCAAAGGAAAGCCATGGGAACGAGCGTCGGCCTTGGCCATAAATGGACCAAATGTCATCCGTGTTTTCTTCTTGAATGGCCCAATCAGTCTGGTAAGTGGAAATAGCGGTGACCGAGACATAATCGAGTTGCGTCGCACTGGCGTTTGTATAGGTCTCACCGCGAATAAAGCCAATCGCGGATGGGGTATTGAGGTAATAAACACCGGAAAAAGTGATGAGGTCATTAAGATCTCTAGTTTGGCCAATGATTGCACCGCGGTCATAACCACCCAAAATCGATCCAACATTATAGGCGTTGATGATTTCGACTGTTGTGGTATGTAAATCACTATGGCCCCGGATGAATCCAATGAGGCCCCCAATGGACGCTTCACCGTCTTCATTGGCCTGAATGACACCACTGTTATAAACGTTGGTGAGATTGATATCACGGGGGAGGTTTGAAAGATCCCCAATCAATCCCCCAACATTACCCTCTCCGTACACATTGGCATGGTTGGCCACTTCGCTGAAATCAAGGTCAAAGCCAAAGGCGACCCCTACAATGCCTCCCGCGTCACTCTCAGCGGCAATATCGCCTTCGATACTGACCTTTGAAACAGTTAAGGCATCGGCACTTTTGCCGATCAGCCCGCCGGCGATACCGACACTACTCATCGAAAGGTTGGTCACTTGGATGTTTTCTAACACCAAAGACCCACCGCCGTATTGGACTGAGAATAAGCTACCAGCGACTTCATCGCCGCGACCCGTTTGCGTAATGATGAAATTATCCAATGAAAGATTTCGAACCGTGGTGGTTTCCTCTTGACTTTGGCCGGCAAAGCCAAAGAGCGAAATACTCGTAAAACGGGCGTTGGCAGTTAAATTACTGAACGAAAATCCATTCCCGTCAAAAGTTCCCGCAAAGTTTTTAAGTAAATCTCTTCGGTATGTCGTCCCAGAAAAATCTAGGTCGGTGATTAAAACATAGTTGGCTGAAATACTCGCCGTCGTAATAATTTCAAAGTCAGTGCCTGCGGCGAACTGATACATAGTGCCTTCATTCCGAGATATCGCTAAAAAGTCATCGACTGAGGCGATCGGAATAAACCCTTGCTCGATGAGTTCGCTCGTTCTTTCTGTTTGTTCTTCATCAAAGGTCGGCACCGGCGCTGAAGTCGGATCAAATAGAGGTGGGACAAAAACATCCGGACCACTCGGGGTTGAAACCGTTTGTGA
>CBFHLD010000127.1:0-1582 GCA_965656585.1 Candidatus Izemoplasmataceae bacterium
ACGCTTGATTACCTCAATGGTGTGGGTATTCCACGTGTTTATTATGCAACTGGGATTTCAGCACTCTTTGCGCCGAACGCCACGGGCGGTGAACTTGGAAGCTTCCCGGTTCAACCCATTTATGACGCCGAAGGTGAAGTCATGGTCGCGAGAGCTGTGGGTGATTTAGGCGCGTCAAAAATTGGCGTCATTTATTCCAATGACGATGCGGGACTCGGGCTATATAACGGCATTGAGTTACGGGCCGATGCGCTTAGCTTAGATGTTGAAGCGGTTCAAATTGACCCTTCAAGTGATGACTTATCCAGTGCCGCTCAAACGATGCTTGATTTTGATCCCGATGTTATTTTAGTGGCATCAAACCAAGTCCCTGCCGCAACGGCCGTGCGTGCGCTCAACTTAGCAGGCTCGGATATTCCGGTTATTACTTCATACGTTAACGCCGATGCCACATGGCTCGGTGGCGTTCAAGAAGTCATTCCCAACTTTGATGTCTATGCCTCCGCATGGATTAACATCTTCGCCGAAGATGGCGTCAGCTTTAGTGAAGACTACACCGAATTTGCCACCGTCATCAGTGAATACGATGCCGAACTCGCAGCCAACTCCTTTGCCTTTGCGGGCTGGATTGCCGCGGCAACCTTTGTGGCTGGGTTAGAACGCGTCGGTGATGACGTACTTACCTGGGAAAACTACATTGCGGCCATGGAAGAATCGCTCGTTGAACTTCCCTTTGGCGTGGTCTTAGATTATTCCAGTGGCTCACGCGTAGGGACCCAAGCGATGGCCTTCTTAAAAGGTGAAGTGACTGATGGTGTGGCGGCATTTAGCACCGTTGACCCGATCCGTACCATCGATGAAATTTTAGAATAATAACGATTGACTAACAAAAAAGGGTGAAGATTTTCACCCTTTTTACCCTTTACGAGGAGTGACTTATGGCAAAAAAAATTCACTTAGATGAGGCGTTGAAACTCGTTAAAGATGGTGATCATATCGTGGCGGGTATGGCGGCGTCTGAAGGCCGTGCGTTCTTTGAACGCTTGCATGAAGTGGCACCTATTGGCCACGTGACCATTGATAACTGTTTACCGCTTAAAAACTATTCCTTTATGGTGGATGATGCATATATTAAAAATTTCACCATCAATAGTTGGTTTTTTTCCGGTGACTTAAGAAAAGCCTATAAACACGGGAATATCTCGTACATTCCCAATCATCTTCATTTAGCCGGTGTGAAACGCTTATCGCATCAAACCCCCGATATTTATATCGGCAATGCGACGCCCCCGGATAAGCACGGTTTTGTATCGTTATCCTTAGGCAATGTCTATGAAAAACGGATGATTGAAGCAGCCAAAACCGTCATTTTAGAGATTAATCCAAATCTCCCAAGAACCTTAGGGGATGTGGAAGTTCATGTGGATGATGTGGATTACCTCATCGATGTTGATTATCCCGTGCCCGAACTGCCCGATTTAGAGCCCAATGAAAAAGACTTAAAAATCGGTCAGTATATCGCCGATCTCATTCATGATGGCGATACCATTCAACTGGGCATTGGGGGCATCCCTAATGCGGT
>CBFHLD010000128.1:0-1537 GCA_965656585.1 Candidatus Izemoplasmataceae bacterium
ACGGGTGAGATTGCGGCGCCGTTACTCGAAGAACTTAAAGTAACGTATGTCATTATCGGACACTCTGAACGAAGAGCTTACTACCAAGAAACTGATCAGTCAGTGAATCTTAAACTCAAACAAGCCCTTAAATATAACTTAACCCCCATTGTGTGTGTCGGTGAATCATTAGAAACAAGAGAATCGGGCAAAACCGAAGCTTTTGTGACTGATCAAGTTACGAATGCCTTGGAAGGTTTAACCGATGAAGAACTAAAAAAGGTCATCATTGCATATGAACCCATTTGGGCGATTGGCACGGGGAAAAGTGCGACCAGCGAAGATGCCAATGAGACAATTGGTCAGATACGCTCTCATATTCAGACTCTTAAAGGGAATGTGGCTCAAGATATCCGCATCCTTTATGGCGGCTCTGTCAAACCAACCACCATTGAAGATTTAATGAAACAGCCTGAAATCGATGGGGCCCTCATCGGAGGTGCTTCACTCGAGGCTTCTAGCTTTATTGAAATGGTTTCAATGACTGAAAACCTATAAAAAAAGGATGTCCAAATTTTTTTGGACATCCTTTTCAATTCTATCGGTTGTAAAATTCAACAATGAGATTTTCATGAATCTCTGAGAGAATCTCAGAGCGTTCAGGAAAGCGGACATATGTGGTTTTGAATGAGTTGTCATCGTAACTGACGAATTCTAAACGTTGACGCACATTCTCTAAGTTTTCTTTGATGAGTGGGACTTGACGGGATTTTTCTTTAAGTTCAATTACTTGACCGGGTCTGACGCGGTATGACGGGATATCAACTTTCTTACCATCGACTAAGAAGTGGCCATGGGAAACAAATTGGCGGGCTTGTTGGCGAGTTCTGGCATAGCCCCCGCGATAAACAAGGTTATCGAGTCTAGATTCCAGTAAGAATAAAAAGTTTTCTAAACTGACGTTCATTAAGGCCATAAGTGTATCTTACCTTTTGTTTTTCTTGAAGCTGAACACCGTATTCAGAGATTTTCCCACGGCGCTGGCCGTGTTGCCCTGGGGCGTAATTACGTTTGGCAATTTCATTGCCGGTTTCGGTGATGGAATATTTCAGCCGTCTGGCTTTTTTCCATGTGGGGCCGGTGTAACGGGACATAACGTATTCCTCCTAATTTTTTTACGTTTTAAAGAAGGTCATATTTAGCTTTGAGATGGGATGATTTTAATCGGTTCACCTTGTCAGCGAAGGCTACTTAGAAACCATTAAGGAGTCATACCCATAGATCAAGCTCAATATGTAGCTGCCTTTACTACGCAAGCGTGATTATAAAGGATGCGGGGCGCATTTGTCAATAAAGGCCTTCACTGCTTTTTCTAAATAGGTTTGATCCATAGAAGTAAACCGGTTTTTAACAGGGGCATCAATATCTAAGACCCCTAAACACGACCCTTCATGCATCAATGGAATCACAATTTCAGATTGTGACGCATCATCACAGGCGATATGACCGGGAAACTGACTCACATCATCTACCCGAATGGGTGTCTCTTTTTTAAACG
>CBFHLD010000129.1:0-1520 GCA_965656585.1 Candidatus Izemoplasmataceae bacterium
GTGAGAGCGGGCATTGAAAAGCTTTCCGCCATTGGATTAGTATCTAAGCGTAAGGGCGGGGGGAGTTATGTCAATGAACCCAGTGCGGAAAACTATTTAAAAGTCTTTACACCGACCATCTTACATAATACTGATTTCCATGAGCTCTTAGATATTAGAAGAGCCTTAGATACCCTGAGTGTGGAACTTGCGGCGAAAGCCATCACCGATGATGAACTGGAAGAACTCAAAACCATCGTCGATGCGATGAGTGATTATGAAGATGCGAATAGTTTCTTTAATTTAGACCGAGAGTTTCACTTATCGATCTCTAAATATTCGAAGAACCGGTTCTTACTCAATATCCAAACGATGATTTGGGATGTCATTAAAGAATCCCAAAGACTCTCGTATGACACCGTGGCTAACCGTAACCGTCTCATTGAACACCAAATGATTTTAGAAGCCTTACAAGCCCATGATGTGGACTTAGCCCGTGATCACATCATCTCTCACTTAGAAAAAATCATTGATACCTATCAGAACGAACCCAAAAAAGGGCTTGATATAAAACAGTAATTAACAAATCGTTTACGTCATGTATAATACTTACAACTTCCCGAGTTTTTTTTGGGGAGCTTTTTTTTGCGTAAAATTTTCAAATTTCTCAGTCTAGTTAAAAATAGACGTACAGAATGAATCAAATTAAATGTCCGAGTTGTTGCGAAATATTTTCACTAGATAGGAGTAGCTATGTAGAGATATTAAGTCAAGTTAAAAACTATGCATCTGATTAAGAAATAGCCTGAGAAAAAGATAAAACCAAAGAAATGCATGAAAGAGAGCTCAATCATTTGCGATTAGAGATTGATAAAACCATCGTACACTTGAATAAAACCAAAGAAGCTTTATAATCCAGTGAAAATAATTTACGTCTTGCCTATAATAAAGCCGATGATCTATCAGTCAAAAAACTCACGCGGAACAATCCAACCATGAAAGATAAATTCGATAATAGGGGGAATCAAAATGGGTGACATTTATTCGTTTGGAAGTATGTACATTCAAAGTAAAGTGCTTAAAGAGATTTTTGAACAGGACGATGAACTAAAAGATTTAATCATAGATGATGAAGATAATGTAATTGATACTAACTTTAATGGAAACGATCAAGTGAGGTTTCCCATTTACGAAAGTGATATCGTGAAAACGTTAGATGAATTTATAGACTATTTAACATTAATTGATGATGAGGGAGGCATCGTTGGTAATTTCGAGTCTTTTGGTGATTTAGAATGGGGTGAAGACAACCCACAGAAAAAGAAAATAATTGATCAAATGGTCTCTAAAAAATCAGAAATCATTGATTCCATTGAGTCTGCGTCATTAATTTTTAGTGCTTCAGGGTATCATCCGAATGACGACACCGCATTGATTATGATTCGAAATTTTATTGAAGAATATGAAGATGAATATTTTTCAGTCAACAGTATTGATGTCACGATAAGCTACGAGTATGAGAAGGGTAAAAATTCATGGCA
>CBFHLD010000130.1:0-1517 GCA_965656585.1 Candidatus Izemoplasmataceae bacterium
GGATGGGAATCTCATAAAAGGTAATTCTCAGATCAAATGTGGTGAAGGATAAATAAAGCTTTAAGACAAAAGCGATGCTGGCGAGTAACCCCGCTATAATGACCGCCTGTAAACGCATGTTACGCATATAAAAAACCTCCTAATAGTAAGAGGTCCGTTGAAATTTCAGCGGACGCGCATCTAAATCGCCTCAGATGAGTTCGTTTATGCCCAACTTCCCATGGCATAACACTTAACGCTTAGATGCTACTCTGACAGTTAAAGTGTATCAATCAAATTGACTGAAATCAATCAGTTCTTGACCCAGTTTTTGTTGGGCCGAACGAATCTTTAAAAAAAGCTTGGATTCACGGAAACCGCGCCACGCACTGAGCGGTGATGGATGGACGGTTTCGATGACTAAATGTTTGCGGTCAATCAAGAATTTAAGCGATTGAGCGGCGTTTCCCATCAAGACAAAAACTAAGGGCCTTCCTTGATTGAGCTCTTGAATAAGCCTTGGCATAAACGATACCCAGTACTCTTCATGCGATGCGGGTTGATGGGGCCTCACTGTTAAGGTCCGGTTGACCAGTAAGACCCCTTGTCTCGCCCAGGCTTCTAAATTCCCATGGGGCGGGATGATGCCTAAATCTTCTTTCAAACAGGCAAAAATATTGACTAAAGAAGCAGGAATTGACACATCTTTTGGCACACTAAACGCGAGCCCCGTGGCGTTTTTTTTATCGGGATACGGATCTTGCCCGATAAAGACGACTTTTAAAGCGCTTTTTGGCGTTAGCTCAAAGGCTTTAAAAACGTCGTGTTCGGCCGGTAAAAAAGGGACCGGGACGGTCTTCACAATCGATTTAAATTTTTCTACAGTTTGATACATAGCGTGTCCCCAAGGAAAGAGCGCATTTAAATGCGCTCTTTAAAACCAGTTATTTATTTTCGATGACGGCTTGTGCGGCTGAAAGAATCGCGATAGGGATTCTAAAGGGTGAACATGACACATAATCAAGCCCGGCGGTGTGGAAGAATTTCACCGAGGCAGGATCGCCGCCGTGTTCCCCGCAGATACCGACGTTTAAGTCTTTATTCGCGCCTTTACCATTTTCGGTGGCGTGTTTGACTAAGTAGCCCACACCATCTTGGTCGACGGAGGCGAAGACATCGTGTTTAAAGATTTCTTTCGCTTCGTATTCCGGCAAGAATTTACCCGCATCATCCCGGCTAAAGCCGAATGTCATTTGGGTGAGGTCGTTCGTACCGTAGCTGAAGAAGTCCGCTTCGGCCGCAATTTGATCTGCGACAATCGCAGCGCGTGGAGTTTCAATCATCGTTCCGACTTTATAGTCTAGTGATTTACCACTGGCTTTGATGAGTTCATCGGCCGTATCTTTAACGACTTTTTTGAGCATGGTGAACTCTTTGACAGTTGAGACGAGTGGAATCATGATTTCAGGTTTCACATCGACGCCTTGGTCTTTCATGTCTAAAGCCGCCTGGACGATGGCTTTGACTTGCATGACCGT
>CBFHLD010000131.1:0-1485 GCA_965656585.1 Candidatus Izemoplasmataceae bacterium
CCAAATACGTGGGAACCAATCCCTATCACGCCCCGGCCATTTTAAACTTACTGCCCTATATCCAATGGGAATTTGGCTTATGGTATGTGGAGGGCGGTCTTTTTGAACTATCTAGGGCACTTAAAAAACTCGGTGAAGAAGTTGGCGTCACCTTTGAAACATCCTCAGAGGTGACCAGTGTCGCAAAAAGTGATGGGATGATTGAAAGCTTAGAAATTAACGGCTCAAAAATCGTTGAAGTCGATGGTGTCGTATCCAACATGGAAGTGATTCCTTTTTACCGGTTTATCACGAAAGAAGATAAAGCGTATGTCGATAAACTAGAACACAAATACGGCCCCGCCGCCAGTGGCTTTGCGCTTCATATTGGCGTCGATAAAACCTATGATATCTTAGCGCATCATAACTTCTTTTATACCCAGAATCCTCATAAGCACTATGATTCTATCTTCAAAAAAGCTGAACTCTTTGAAGACCCCACCATTTACTTAGTCGCCGCAGGTAAAACCGATCCAACGGTTGCCCCAAAAGGCCATGAGAATATAAAAATTCTTCCGCATATTCCGGTTTCTCAAGATCCTCCGTTTACGGAGGAAGACTACATGCTTTATAAAGACAAAATCTTAGAAAAACTCGAACGGATGGGCCTTAAAGACTTAAGAAAACACATCGTCACCGAAGAACTTTGGACCCCTGAAACCATCCAACAAAATTACTATTCTAACCGCGGCGCCATTTACGGCGTGGATTCTCATAAAACCATTAACCGTGGCTTTAAAAACAAAAAGCATTCTGAGCTTTATGACAACCTCTATTTTGTGGGTGGTTCGGTCAATCCAGGCGGTGGCATGCCAATGGTCGTGCTTTCTGGCCAGCAAGTCAAAGACCAAATGCTTAAAAACGATTTATTTAAAGGTTAAAGGCGATGATTCGCCTTTTTCTTTATTTTTTACTCATAATTACATACAATAAACACACTTCCTAACGAAAAGAGAATAACGATGAAATCATATGGTTCTAAAGTATTAGATTTTCTAGTAAAAACCCTAAACGGCATGGCTCTAGGGCTTTTTGCGACCCTCATTGTCGGTGTTATTATCGATCAATTTGGGACGCTTTTAAACCTGGCCTTCTTAAATGACTTAGCGGGCATTTTAAAAAGCCTCATGGGCATTGGGATTGGCATCGGGGTGGCGTATAGCCTAGAAGCTAAAGGACTCAAGCTCATTGTTGGGAGTGTGGCTGGAGGCATCGCCTCCGGGGTTCTCAACGACCCTGTGGTGGCGTACCTTACGGCCATTACCACATTACTCGTGTTAGATAAAGTGCTGGTGAAAAAGACCCCCGTCGATATTTTACTGATTCCGATTGTCGGAGGACTCACCGCTTTTGCGGTAGCCTCAGTTGTCGGTGAACCGGTGAGTTTATTTGTCACATCCATTGGAACGTTCATTGAAACCGCGACCACGTATCAACCGTTTATTA
>CBFHLD010000132.1:0-1462 GCA_965656585.1 Candidatus Izemoplasmataceae bacterium
CCGTGAGGACTAACAGTAAAACTAAAAAGATGGTTAAAAGCGTCATGATTGCTCCTTCTCGTATTCAGACTTGGCAATCAAATGGGCCGCCGTGGGAGTCGTCAACCAAACGAGTAAAAGGGTGATGAATAATTTGAACGATAAAAACGTAAAGCCCGATAAAACCATCAACCCAATAATGATCAGTCCCACCCCGAGGGTGTCGCCTTTGGTGGTGGTATGAATGCGAGAAAATACATCGGGCATTCTCAGTAAGCCGAGGACGCCAACTAAAAAGAAAAAGAGTCCACTGACAATGAAAATCCCGGCCACAATCTCTTGAATGAGGGCAATCATTTGAGACTCCCTTTTCGCAAGTATTTGACGACGGCAACGGTCATCAAAAAGCCAATCATCGCATAAAGAATCGCCACATCGACAAACGAAGGTTCATCAAAATACGCGCTCAGTAAAAGAATGATCGCGATAATTAAAGTCGTCATCAAGTTGATCGCAATGACCCGGTCGGCCGCTTTTGGCCCCCGGTATGCGCGGTAAATACTCGCGAGGGATAAGATGCTTAAAAAAAGCGTCGCGCCTAATAAAAGATTATTCACCTTTTTTTTCCGTCGCTTTCAAGTGGGATAAGAATGGGGAACTTTTTAAATCATCAATATGGTGGGACCTCAGTCCGTGCACGGTTAATGTCGCATCATCATAATCGACCGTGAGCGTGCCGGGGGTTAAGGTAATGGCGTTGGCTAAGATGGCTTGATTGATTTCCGATTTTAAAGGTTGCTTGAGGGTATAAAACTGAGGGTCAATGTTCATGTCTTTAGACAGGACAATCTTGGCCACTTCGATGTTGGCTTTGAGTAAATCCCACAACCACGAAAATAAAAAAGGAATGAAATGCGTGATTTTTTTTCGGTTCATGCCAGAAAAAGCCTGCATGGTAATGAGGCTTTCGCGCAACCATATGAGCACCCAAAAAGAGGCAAACGCCCCAATGATCCATTCCGACCACGGGCCAAATTCGGCTAAAATGAGCCAAAGCACTAAGAGGCTGATAAAATACATCCATTGAGCCGGTGAAATGCGCCGCATAAAAGTCTCCTTGGGTGGGGGTAAAATCTATCATTTAGTTTACCTTAAAGCCTCCCACACTGCAAGGCAGTTCGCTGTGCTATACTTTTTAAAACGTCCGTTTAAAGGAGGCATTATGCGCATTCCTCAAACCGCTCAAAAGGCGATGGTGGCGACCAGTGAACCGCATGCGGCGAAAGCCGGTCAAGCCATCTTTTTAAAAGGCGGCAATGCGGTCGATGCGGCCATTGCCACGGCCATCACCCTCACCGTCACGGAAAATACATCGAATGGCATCGGGTCCGATGCGTTTGCAATTATCTCGGTTAAAGGAGAAAAATATGGCATCTCTTCGTCTGGGAAAAGTCCGCTTAATCTTTCCTATGACACGTTTAGT
>CBFHLD010000133.1:0-1405 GCA_965656585.1 Candidatus Izemoplasmataceae bacterium
ACAAATTGCACATTTGTGTTATAATAAAGCAATAAAATCAATGGAGATAGACCATGAAAAAGTATTATCCAAGAATCATGGATAAAGTGATTGAAAATGAAATGAAAGCCTTTGGTGGGGTTTTGATTAATGGCCCGAAGTGGTGTGGTAAAACTACCACTGCGAAACAACATGCACAGAGTGTTTTAAATATGCAAGATCCTGCACAAAAAAAGAACTATTTAGCAACGGCTAAAATTAATCCAGCCATATTACTGCAAGGCGAAACACCAAGATTGATTGATGAATGGCAGTTAGCCCCGGAACTTTGGGATAGCATTCGTCAATCCATCGATGAAAAACAACGTGAGGGCTTGTATATCTTAACAGGATCATCAAAGGTCGATGCATCCAAAATCAGTCATTCGGGGATTGGGCGTATTTCGAGACTGCTTATGAGAACAATGTCTTTGTATGAATCGAACGATTCCAATGGTTCTGTGCGGCTCAGTGACTTATTTGATGGTAAAGGGTTTGAGATGGCCCAATCTCAATTGAGTATCCTCGATATTGCCACGCGGATTGTCCGCGGTGGCTGGCCGAGTAGTTTGGATAAAAATCTCGCGATTGCTAGAAAGCAAGTCGCCGGATACATCAATACCATTGCCCAGAGTGAAATCCAAACGGTTGATGGGGTCGAGCGTGACTCTGCAAAAACGTTTGCCGTATTAAAATCATTGGCAAGACACACCGCCACACAAGCGAGCGATGCCGTTATTATTGAGGATGTCGCGCACAATTATGCGTCTATCCATCGCAATACATTCAGTGACTACCTCAAGGCTTTAAGAGATTTATATATCATTGAAGATTTACCGGCTTGGAGCCCTAAACTTAGAAGTAAAACCACCATTCGAACTGCCCATACAAGACATTTCATTGATCCCGCCTTTGCGGCATCATTACTTGATGCAAGTCCTGATGATTTAATGCGAGACATAGAAACGTTTGGGTTGTTATTTGAGTCATTGGTCATTCGTGATTTGCGTATCTATACCGATTATTTAGGTGGGTCTATCTCTCATTACCGAGATAAGACAGGACTCGAAGCTGATGCGATCATTCATCTCAATGATGGCCGTTGGGCAGCGGTGGAAGTTAAATTAGGCTCGCACGATATCGATGCTGCGGCCGAGCATTTAATTCGCTTAAAAAACAAAGTAGATTCACCCAAATCGGGGGGGCCGGCTTTCTTATTGGTTGTAACGGGTTCGGAATTTGGCTATCAACGTGATGATGGAGTGTATGTCGTGCCAATCGGATGCTTAAGACATTAATAAATGGGGATTGATTCCACATTTTAAGAAACGCATGCAGGTGTTACAATAAATCATGTATTCGGACGATTTAAGGAGATGACTCATAT
>CBFHLD010000134.1:0-1401 GCA_965656585.1 Candidatus Izemoplasmataceae bacterium
CAGCTCATCCAAGATGTCTTTGACGTCTTAGAAGAAGGCATTCTTTATTACCCTGAAGACATGAAGACCACCCGGTCCAAACGCTTTTTAATGGCCGAACTCATCCGCGAAAAAATCCTCAACCTCACCCAACAAGAAGTACCGCATTCGGTGTTTGTGGAAATCGAACGGATTGATCGGGCCGACGATGACCTTTTGGAAGTTTATGCGAACATTGTCGTCGAAAAGAAATCCCAAAAAGGCATCATCATCGGTAAACAAGGGGCCCTCATTAAAAAGATTGGCCGGCAAGCGCGTTTAGAACTGGTGCCGTTGCTCGGTGAAAAAATATTTCTTGATCTTCACGTTAAAGTCATCCCTGATTGGCGCTTTAAAACGAGCACCTTGAATCAAGTCTTTGCGGGAGACTTTGAGTGAACGCCATCATCTTAAGAACCATTCCCTACCAAGAAAACGCGAAGCTTTTATATGCGTATACCACGGGCGGTCATATCTCTTTCATTGGCCGGGGCCTATTAAATATGAATAGCCCGCTAAAAATCGCTGCCGATCCTTATAAACTCATTGACATCGAAATCAGCGAGCGTAAACTCCCCACCTTAAAAAGTGTGAAGTTAATTGCGCATTATCCGAAGACCAAAGAAAACTATGAAAAAACCCTCATGCCCCACATCATCGGCGAGACCATTTTAAAAAATGTGACCGACGATGATGATCATCCGAAACTTTTTTCCCTGCTTATCAAAACACTGGAAGGGATTGAACAGGCCGACGATGGTTTTGATTTTCTTGCCTTATTCATGTTGAAACTGCTTTATTTCTTAGGCTTTGGTTTAGGGGTCGGCGCCTGTCATGAATGCGGCGCTAAAGATAATCTTGGCTACATCCCCAGAGACTTTAAAACCATTTGCGATAAACACGGGGCGAATCAGGATGATCAAATGCTTTATGACACGCTAGTGATGTGGCTTAAAGCCGAAGCCTTAGATTATCAAGCGATGCCTCGAGATACCGGCTTTAAGCGCCAAATATTGGCGCTCATCATGCAGCTTTATGATAAACATTTAGACTTTACCGCCAAAAGCTTCGCGGCGTATCAATCTTACTTAAAGGAGTCCTTATGACCTTAGACGCACTGGTAAATTATGCGAAAACGTATGGCTTTATCTATCAAGGAAGCGAAATCTATGGGGGCTTATCCAACACGTGGGATTTTGGGCCTTTAGGGGTCACCTTAAAACGCACCCTCAAAGACCTATGGTGGGATGCGTTTATTACGAAAGATCCCAATGTCGTGGGGCTTGATAGTGCGATTCTTTTGCATCCGAAAACCTGGGAAGCCAGTGGGCATGTCGGGGGTTTTTCTGACCCTTTAATCGATTGTAAATCCTGTAAAACTAG
>CBFHLD010000135.1:0-1388 GCA_965656585.1 Candidatus Izemoplasmataceae bacterium
AACCCCCGTTTTGTCTTTCGCGAGTTGCACACGTTCAAACTCACTTTTTTTCTTGGTTTCTTCCTGGTATGCGTGAATCGTATCTAAGTTCTTAATTTGACTTTTGAGAGTCTTAAGTAAGGGATGTTCGGGAGCGACCACCATAAAAGTCGCCCCAAATAGAGTATCCGGCCGGGTGGTAAAGACTTCTAAGGTTTCTTTCGTATCTTCAACTTCAAAGGTGACGAAAGCCCCTGTAGATTTCCCAATCCAGTTTTCTTGTTCGGTTTTGATGCGGGGAAGTGTCTCTAAATCTTTAAGGCCTTCTAAGAGTCGTTCAGCGTAATCCGTAATTTTTAGAAACCAAACATCTTTTTCTTTTTGTATGACGGTCTCACCACACCGGTCACACACACCACCTTGCGATTCTTCATTGGCAAGGACCACCTGGCATGATGGGCAATAATTCACATACGTTTTATCGCGGTAAGCCAGCCCTTTTTTAAAGAGCTTTAAAAAGATCCACTGGGTCCATTTGTAATAACTAGGGTCCGTGGTATCAACCATCCGGTCATAATCAAAACTAAAGCCCACTTCTTTTAATTCTTTTAAGAAGTTTTCGATGTTTTTTTCCGTCACATCTTTGGGATGGGTATTCGTCTTTATAGCGTAGTTTTCCGTGGGCAAGCCAAACGCATCAAAGCCAATCGGAAACAATACATTATATCCTTCCATGCGGCGCTTTCTCGCAATGGCTTCTAAACTCATATAGGCCCGGATATGCCCCACATGCATCCCGGCCCCTGAAGGGTAAGGGAATTCCACCAGCGCATAGTATTTGGGTTTTTCTGAAAAATCGATCGCTTTAAAAGCGCCGGTTTCTTCCCAGTGTTTTTGCCATTTGGATTCAATTTGAGATGGATCGTAGTATTTCGCAATATCTTTCATCTTATCTCCATAAAAAAAGCCCTTAAATAAAGGGCGTGATGAACGCGGTGCCACCTTTTTTTATTCTCTAACGGTTAACGCCCGCGACACGCTTGACCCCCAAAGGCTAATTCACTTTAAAGGGTGTTTGACTCTTTCACCAGATGAGTCAATCGCTTTTTCACACGCTTTTAAAGTTACTTGTTCTTTGGCATTGGTTTAAAAAAAGTGTAGCACATAAATAATGAAGTTTCAAAATGCATAATGCATTCAATCAATTCCCCAAATTCAAATCATTCTTTAAAATATCTGTGAAAGCCTCAGCACCAATTTCATTCATGTGATCCCAATCTCTAAAGTAGTCGTAATTATTAAAAAATCTATCATCAATCGTGTAGTCTAAATGTTTGACTTTGTATTTTGATTTTAAATAATCGATTCTAGAATAAAACTTATTATATTCTAGCTCATCTGCAAGTAAA
>CBFHLD010000136.1:0-1379 GCA_965656585.1 Candidatus Izemoplasmataceae bacterium
CCCTTATACTTTTGTGATTAGTCTGAGTGCCTTAGAAGGCCCTGTGGGTCCAGAAGGACGGGGGATTTCGAGTGTCGCCATTGATGGATCCAATCAATTCATCATTACGTACACCGATGGCAACAGTGATAATTTAGGGACCTTGGTAAACTTATTGAATGTCAGTTTTAGACACCCAAATGGGTTTATATTTGATACCCAAATCGTGGCCAGTGGGTCTGATGTCACCACCCCGAGTCGTATTCCTATCGTCCCTTATGCCACAGTTTCAGGATTCACGGCGCCACTTACCAATATCACGCAATCCAAAATCATCGAAACCGTTCTTTCATATGAGACGCTAACGGTCTCATTTAGTAATGGACTGACTGCGGTGACCCTCACGGCCTTAGACACGTTAAACTTGCCCACCCCCGCCGCCCCAGACGGATATAGTTTTGCGGGGTTTTACCGCCTTATCAATGGGCAAAAAGTCCCCGCCTATGATGGTATGCCTTTAGAAAATCTCTTCTTAACCGAGTCATCGATTACATTAAGACCCTCGTTTGAAGTCATTGAACGGTTTGATGTGCGCAATGAAGAAGACCGCATCCGGATGATCAATGAGGTTTTAGAAGGCATTATTACGGTTGAAAATAACCTCTCAGCCGGAGGTAGAGCATTAGGCAGTGGTGCCGTAGTATCAAGAACGTCCATAAGCGGTAGTTACCGGTACACGGCTGTGAGTAACTATCATGTCGTAGAAGGAAATAATTCCATCGACATCCGTTTTTACCGGGGGGGAAACCTCTATGAAATCACCAATGCAACCGTGCTAGGGACCTCTCAAGTGAATGATGTGGCCATCATCCAATTTGATACCCCGCATCTTTTAACCCCGGTCGCCTTTGGGAATTCATTTGACATCGATACGGGTCAAACCGTGTATGCACTGGGTAGCCCAGTCGGTTTTGAGTTTTTCCATACGACAACGGAAGGTTTATTAGTCTCTGATAAACGCTTGTTTAATAACATCGAACAAATTGATTCCTTTTTTATTCAACATTCCGCGCTTATAAACCCCGGTAATAGTGGGGGCCCTCTGGTGGACTCAAACGGACATTTGTTGGGACTTAATACCATTCGTTCAGAAAGTACGACGGATGATAGAGACATTGATGGGCTAGCCTTCGCGATTCCTTCGCTCATTGTGGAACGCGTCTATTTAGATGTGGTTGAAAATAAAGCTCAGACCCGTTTAACGTTTGGGATCACTGCTGAGGCGAATCCTTACACGTGTAATACGGATGTTTTAGTGGGCGTGTGTATCGATACGGTGACGGCGAGTTCGTATGCCGAAGAATTAGGGCTTGCTAGCGGTGATATCATCATTCAATTTA
>CBFHLD010000137.1:0-1367 GCA_965656585.1 Candidatus Izemoplasmataceae bacterium
GGGCTATTACTCTTCTGAAGTCATACGCTCGACTTTTACGATATTGGATTCTAATACAGTAATCTGATAATCTTCATATTTTAGAATGGCCCCCGGTTGATGGATGAAGGCAGGTAGATTACAGTATCTATTATGTTCATGCCCATACACGGGATGAGGTTCATCTTCAACGCATGGCTGTTCGCGTGTTGGATCCGTTAAGTATCTCCAAAAATTTCTATCGTCATATTCTTCAAGGGTCATGTCATCGCATCCATCACATCTAAATTGTGGCTGGTTTACATTGATGTGATAAGCAGAGATTCCGTGCCGAGGTTCCGGTAAATCACTAAACGGTCCATCGGTGCGATATTCAATCACAATAACCTCTTCGTCACTAATGGGAATCATCAAATTTTTGGGACCCTTGGTTTGAATTCCATTTTGATCCAAAGAATCGATTTCAAATATAAATGGTTCTTCTAGTTCTTCCGGGTCAATGCATGACAAGTGGTCTTCTCCCCACCAATCAAGCAAGAAGGCTTCCCACGAGAGAATCATCTCTGAGTACCCATGTTGATTTTGCATGACTGAATAAGATGCGCCATTGCGTGGCCCATGGCCCATTAAACCTTGTTCATGAAGGATTTCATGGAGCGCTAAATCCCATACGGTGTAATCCGTAAAGTCTGGGGCTCGCCAGCCCATAAACCCACCGAAAACAGGCACGAAAACATTTCCGGCTTTGGGGGTCGAGTTGTTCCCTCCGTGGGAATACAAACGAACCCAATGAGGTTCTGCTTCCGCTTGTGGGGGGAAAACCATATGCGCAAAATCCATTTCAGACCAGTCATAATAATCATCGGCCGCGGTAAACACTTCATCAATCGCATCCATTTCATCTTGCAGACGGAAAGTTACACCTTCCTCATAATCTCCCTGAATTTGGCGTAAGCATCCTTCACACCCATACCATTTTGCATCTCTGGGCGTTGTAATCCACATGGGTTCGAAATGAACACGGTATTCCATGGCATCACCAGCAACAAAATTACTCCATGCTTCTAGCTGATAGACTTCTTCAATCCAGCGATCAATCAATGTAGGATCACCTGATACATCGGGAAAATCAACCGCTAAAATCGCGATATTCACGACCCCTTTTGTTGGAACAACGTTATATCTTAGGGGAAATCCCTTGCTTTGAGGAGGATCTCCGTCATGGGTTTTTGTTTGCTGAATACGGCACATGTCTACCGGTTGCAACCGTCCTAAATCACTGAGAGTGATTGCGGGTTCTTCAGGCTCTTTTTCTTCAGGTGGTCCATCTTCAGCAGATACGGAATCGTCGGGTTCTTCTGAAGTATCGGGATCCTCAGTTTCAGTTG
>CBFHLD010000138.1:0-1361 GCA_965656585.1 Candidatus Izemoplasmataceae bacterium
GACTGAGGCAATGATATCTTGCACGGTTTTTTGAACGGGGTCATTCAATGAAAAGCGGCTTTCCTTGCGATTTTTTAAAAACGCATCGATGGTCGTTTCATTCAGTCTTTTTAACATCCTAAATCCTCTCGGTATTTTTTACTAAGGCTTGGATTTCGTTGAACCTTAAACGATGTTTCGCAGGGTTGGCGATTAACATGGCGTGCGAGTCCATGATGGGTTCAAGAATTTCTAATTGATTGGCTTTTAAGGTGCTTCCGGTTTCCACGATATCCACAATCACATCAGAAAGACCCACCACGGGCGCAAGCTCCACAGATCCTTGGAGATAAATCAGTTGAATCTTTTGCCCCTTTTGTTTGAAATAATCTTCGGCAAGTCGAGGATACTTGGTGGCCACTTTCAGCGGGGTTTGCGAGGCATCGTCTTGATGTTTGTGGCCCGCCACGACGAGTTTACACTGGCCAAAGGGTAACGCTTTAATCCGGTAGACGATGGGTTCAAACTCATTTAACGTATCCAGTCCGGTAATGCCAACGTCCGCAATGCCTTCTTCCACGTAGGTGAGTACATCACTGGGTTTGACCCACAAGATTTTATACTCATCATTTTCAAACGTTAATTTACGATCATCAAATGGATAAGGCATCTCAGGGAATAAATAATCCCATGATGTTTGACCGAGACGTCCTTTGGGAAGTGCGAGCGTTAGTTTCATTTCATCACCGCCACGAGATCATCTAGAGTCATTGAAAAACCAATCGCTTCTCCATCTAAACTGGCCACTTGATAGCGGCCGCCCCGGACTAAGGGGACTGGGAGTTTTTCACTAATCGCATGAAAAATTAACCCGCTGTAATAGGTCCAATCACTCATCAGCGTAAAATCCACCACGACCGGAGCCTTTTGCAGGGTCAAAAACGGTTCAATGGCCTGCATTACAGGGTCAAAGAGTTCCCCAAAGCTTAACTCTTCAAGCGAACTTCTAAGTGTCTGAAAATCCATCGCATTCTCAAACAACATTTGGATGAATTGTTGGATAGAAGCATCCGTTTTATGTGTGGTCATCCATTCTTGAATGGCGTCTAAGGATTTCGTGTTGAACCATGTTTTAAACCGATCCATATCTTCGCTCGGCACATTTAATAACTTCATGATGATGCCAAATACATCTTTGTGCGAACACTCGATGACAAGCTCAAGATCAAAGGCCTCAATCACATCTGAAAGAGTTTTTTGCATAATGGATTCACCGCTGAGTGCTGGCGCATTGAAAAACTCATATCCAAATTCTTTGGTCGCATTGAGCCATGTATCGGTACGCTCAAAAGTGGAAGCGTAATAGCACACTTTTAAAGGGC
>CBFHLD010000139.1:0-1330 GCA_965656585.1 Candidatus Izemoplasmataceae bacterium
CCACCTTTAAATTTAATGAATACCGGATAGACATGCCCGACAATGGAAGCCATCCCGTAAACTAAGGGGTGAAACAGCTGATCACTTAAACCATCCAGCCAGCCCATATTCACAATAAAGACAATGATCGCGCCTTTGAGGACGTCAAAGATGAATACCGGTACGCCATATTTTTTCCCCATCACGCGGATGGCGTTGGTGGATCCTGGATTTTTAGACCCATGTTCACGAATATCAATGCCTAAAAATACTTTACCGACAATGAGTGAAACAGGAATGGCTCCAATAAGGTAGGCCACCCCGATTAATATAAAATTCATAAATATTCTCCTAAAGTTTACAAAACGATTATAGCATGAATTAATCTTTGTTTCGCATGAAATGGTCGCTTTTGTTATAATACAATAAGATTATTTGAGGACGTGACTAGATGACGCAAGCGAACTCGGGCCATTATGATGCCGATTCCATTCAAATCTTAGAAGAACTTGAAGCCGTAAGAAAACGTCCGGCCATGTATATTGGCTCGACCGATACCAGAGGTCTACACCACTTGGTGTGGGAAATCGTTGATAATGCCATCGATGAAACCTTGGCTGGATACGGGAAAAAAATTACGGTCACCATTCTTGAAGACAACTCCATCATCGTGGAAGACGATGGACGCGGGATCCCAGTGGCGAATCATTCCACCGGTGTATCCGCGGCGTTCATCATTTTTACGAAACTCCACGCGGGAGGTAAGTTTGGTCAAGCCGGCAGTGCCTATAAAGTCTCAGGTGGCCTCCACGGAGTGGGGGCGAGTGTCGTCAATGCCCTTTCTGAGTTTGTCCAGATTGATATCCACCGGGATGGCTCACATTACAAGATGCGGTTTGAAAACGGTGGGGAACTAAAAGAACCTTTAAGCACGGTGGGCCCTTCTAAAAAAACCGGCACCCGGGTGCACTTTAAACCGATGGCGGACCTTTTTTCGACCACGGTTTATAACTTTCAAACGTTAGAAGAACGCCTCAGAGAAAGTGCCTTTTTAATTAAAGGCCTGGCCATCAGTATCCACGATGAACGCTCCAAACAAAAAGCCACCTATCAATACAACGATGGGCTGATTTCTTATATCGAATATTTACACCAATCCAAAAAAGCCATTCATGAGCCTTTATTTATTGAAGGCGATGCGGGCGGTATTCACGTCGAAGTGGCCTTGCAGTTTACAACCGCTTATTCCGATCAAATTTTAAGCTTTGTGAATAACGTAAGAACCAGAGACGGTGGCACCCATGAAACCGGATTCAAATCTTCCCTGACGAAAATCTTTAATGAATTTGCG
>CBFHLD010000140.1:0-1329 GCA_965656585.1 Candidatus Izemoplasmataceae bacterium
TAAAAGCCGCCGGGTTACTCACAAAAATTGAAAAAATTACGCATAACGTCGGTCACTCAGAACGCACGGGTGTCGTGGTTGAACCAAGACTTTCTTTGCAGTGGTTTGTCGATATGAAGACACTGGCAGAAAATGCGCTTAAAGATTCCACCGCGCAGTTTGTCCCACCTCGCTTTGAAAAAATATTCACCCATTGGATGGAAACCATTCAAGACTGGTGTATTTCAAGGCAACTATGGTGGGGACACCGGATTCCGGCGTACTATAAAGGCGATGACGTTTATGTCGGCGCCAATCCACCAGAAGGGTACGTTCAAGATACCGATGTCTTAGACACCTGGTTTTCATCAGCCCTTTGGCCGTTTTCGACCTTGGGTTGGCCCGAAAACACGGATGATTTCAACCGGTATTATCCGACCGATGTGATGGTCACGGGCTATGACATTATCTTCTTTTGGGTTGCCCGGATGATTTTTCAAGCCATTGAATTCACCGGAAAGACCCCGTTTAAAGATGTCTTAATTCACGGACTCATCCGGGATGCCAGTGGTCAAAAGATGTCAAAATCACTCGGTAACGGGATCGATCCTTTAGACATTAAAGAAAAATACGGCATGGATACCTTGCGGTATTTCCTCACGACCAATTCAGCGCCGGGCCTTGATTTACGGTTTGAATTTGAAAAGGTTGAATCGAGTTGGAACTACATCAATAAACTGTGGAATATGTCGCGTTATGCGATGATGCAACTGGAAGATTTAGAGGCACTCGTTGATTTATCGGCCCCTAAAGCACTTCCCAATCAAATGATTTTAGCGGCTTTTGAAGTGATGCTAAAAAATGTGAATGAAGCGTACGGCCGTTATGAACTCTCAGAAGCCGCCCGCGCCATTTATACCTTTAGTTGGGATACGTTTGCCTCATGGTACATCGAGATGAGTAAACCTTTGATGCGCCATTCAAACGAAGAAATCAAACAAGAAACCCTGACCACCATGTGGACGGTTCTCACCAAACTCTTAAAACTCCTTCATCCCTTTATGCCATTTGTGACGGAATATTTATATCTGAATTTACCATTTGTGACCGATGCATCCATCATGATCAGTGCCTGGCCGGAAGCCGCGCCGCATTTAAATAACGAATCCGCATTAAGTGATTTTTCCATCATTCAAGACTTAGTGCTCTTTGTTCGTCAAACACGGTCGAACTATAACGTCGGGCCTAAAAAACCGATTGACGTTTATCTTGAAACCTCGCACGAACGCGTCTTTACGGAAAATTTCAAAATCATCGAAGAATTTATTCACCCGAAACTCTTTTCCTTTA
>CBFHLD010000141.1:0-1323 GCA_965656585.1 Candidatus Izemoplasmataceae bacterium
CGTGGATGGCACGACCGTCTTAGGCGCTGCTGGTGACGCAGAAGCTAATGTTATCGATGCGATTAACGCCATCAAGAGCGAATCCATCGCCGCGCTGACGTTAGAAGATCTTGAAGTCCAAAACACGATTATCCGGGCGGTCGAAGATACCGCCGCCACTGAAGAGTTTGACGGGGAATTTATATTTGCCACGCGGCCTTATGTCTTAGGTGGTGAAACGGTAGGGACGACGTATATCGGAACCTCGCTTGGATTTAGAGATGATAATACGTTTGCGATGAGTTTCTTAGAAGATGGCACCCTTGCTTTGATTGAAAACCTCGTCTTATCTGATACCCCGGATTATTACACCAACAACGTAGAACCGGGCTTTGAAAGCTTATACGGGCAGAGTGATTTTTCCGAAACCTTTGCGAATGATGCCTTTGCCGGTGCCACGGGCACTGGGGCCAGTGTGACGGACATCTTAAAAGAAGCCGCAAGCTTAGCAGGAGGCCAGTGATGAACGAAAAAATCAACTACATGAAAGAATTCACCAAAGGCATTGTCTCTGAAAACCCGATCTTTGTGATGCTTTTAGGAATGTGCCCAGCATTAGCCGTGACCGGCACGTTAGAAACGTCCATTGGCATGGGCTTACTGGTCATTTTTGTTTTAACCGCTTCCAATGTGCTCATTTCTTCAGTGCGTAAGTTCATCCCAGAAAACGTGATGATCCCCGCGTTCATCGTCGTCATTGCGACCTTTGTGACAATCGTAAGAATGCTCACGCAAGCCTACGCGCCGGCTTTATTTGATGCGTTAGGCATTTATATTCCTTTAATTGTGGTGAACTGTATCATTTTAGGCAGAGCCACCGCGTTTGCATCTAAAAATAAAGTGTTACCGTCTTTAGTCGACGGAGTCGGCATGGCGTTAGGGTTTACTTTAGCGATCAGCCTCATCGGCCTCTTAAGAGAAATCTTTGGCACCGGGGCGATTGCCTATGGGGTGTATTTACCTTTAGGGATTGAAGGATCGATCCTCAACATTGAATCCCCCCTCTTTAATGTCGCTATCCTCACCGGACCGGCGGGCGGCTTTTTAGTCCTCGCGATTCTCCTCGCATTCTTTAACTCTAGAAAAATTAAAAAGCAAGAAAAAATGAAAGCCGAACGTAAACGCTTAGCGGCTGAAAAACGCGCGGCGAAAGCGAAAGCGAAAGAGGTGGCCGCATGAGTCCAACCGTATTTGTCACCGCGATTCTTTCCTCGATGCTCATCAACAACATCATTCTGACGCGCTTTTTAGGGGTCTGCCCGTTTTTAGGGGTCTCCAATCGCA
>CBFHLD010000142.1:0-1316 GCA_965656585.1 Candidatus Izemoplasmataceae bacterium
TGGGGGGCTCAAGCGAATATTATTTAGAGAGAAGAACCTTAGCGTCCATGCGCGGTTTAGGCTATCTCATGCCGTTATCGATGGGGGCTTTAGCGATCGGCGCTTTTGCCATGGTGGGAATTCCTGGCACCAGTGGCTTCGTCGCCAAGTTTCAACTGGCCCTTGCGTTTAATGAAACCGGCCAGTGGGGTTTTGTGGTGTTACTGATTGCTTCATCGATCCTTTCAGCCATTTATTTATTCCCCGTCGTGATCAACGGGTTTGTCCGTGATATTGACGATCAAACGGTAGGCTTAGAAAAAATTCCTTGGACGATGGCGTTATCGGTCTTTTTATTAGGCGCCATGATCCTCACCTTAGGGTTTGCACCGAATCTCATCATGCCAACCATTGAAGCTGCGGTTGCGGCGATTGGATTTTAATCATGATGAGTCTATCGACCCTCCCAATCATCCAAATCATCTTAGTGTTACTAAGCGCCCTCGCGGCCCCATTAATCTCACCCAAAGGCATGAAACTCACACTCGGGTTGACCCTTTTAATTAACCTCATTTTAGGACTCGTTTTATTAAACGGGGTAATGACTTCTGGGCCTTTCTCCATTCGGCTAGGAAACGTCCTTGTGAGTCTTGGAATTGAATTTGTGATTGATGCTTTTTCGGTCTTTTTTACCACGTTTGTTTTAGCCTTAGGTTTACTCATTCATCTTTATTCCATCAGTTATGTGAAACATGGCCTCTCACAGAGTGTGACCAGCGGATATTACGGGTTACTTGCGCTTTTATATTTAGGCGTCTTAGGGCTTTTATATACGAATGATTTATTTAATACGTATGTCTTTATCGAAATCTTATCAATTACCACCTGTGCGATGATTTCAGTCGCCCGAAAAAAACGGAATTACATGGCGGCATTTCGGTATTTGATGCTTAATGAACTGGGCAGTTTATCGTTTTTACTCGGGGTGGCCCTCATTTATATGGTGACAGGAAGCCTCAATATGAGCCTTATTGCGGCCCAGATGGCAGAAGCTTATGCGTTATTCCCGGTGAATGTCACCTTAGCGTTTGGCTTTATGGGCGTGGGCCTCGCCATGAAAGCGGCGATTTTTCCCTTTCATGAATGGTTGCCTGATGCCCATTCGAGTGCCCCTGCCCCTTCCAGTGCACTGCTTTCTGGGGTCGTGGTGAAACTTTATTTACTCGTCATGGTGAAAATGATTTTTACCGTCTTTGGAGTGGCCATTACCCAAGAACTGAACGCGCCTTTAGTCATGGAAATCTTCGCGGCCACCGCAATGATCGTGGGCAGTCTTT
>CBFHLD010000143.1:0-1294 GCA_965656585.1 Candidatus Izemoplasmataceae bacterium
GTTCAACTCATTGGGCCGAAGGAAGCATTAATTCAGCCCTTGCCGGATTTAAATGCCTTCACCGATCAAGTCTACCTTGTGGATATCATTGAAAATGGCGTCTTGATTGATACGGTGGAAGCCACCAGTGATTTCACCGCGGAATTAGAAGCGGCCCAAAGCTATCAATTTGTCTTTTACGTCAATTACATTGATGATCGAACCGAAGAAACCTTCCAAGAGATACTTGCAGAATCGTTGATTGAAACCCCCGAAGACCTCTTCTATCTTCTGAATGTGATTGAACACGAAACCGAAACCGAATACTTACTGCAAGTAGAAAATTACGATACATGGTTCACCGATGCGTTTATTCGGTACGTGCGTCCCGATGGATCGGTGGTTTCTACCCAGTCCTTTGAACGCGTTTCGACCGTTGGGAGTACCACCTTATTCCGCATCAATCCACTCCCCACGAATGGCATCATTGAAATTGGCCTTACCTTAAATCAAGCCTCACAATCTGAACTCATCATTCAACGAATAGGAGATTAATCATGGCTGAAGAAAAAAAGAAAGATTTACAAGAACCCGAAAAAGAAAGTGAACTCAAAGAGTATGAAACCGAAGAGACCAAAGATTTTGACATTGAGGAAGAAACGCCTGATCGTCTAAGTTTTTGGCAAAAATATAAATCCTATTTCACCTATGGCTTTATCTTCCTCATGGTGCTAGTGACACTTCTCGCCGAAGTCTTGTTCCCAGGCACTGCGTTTGCCGATGTGGTTGGAAGTTCCTTAGGCCAGTTTTTCGATGTCACTTCGATTGTGGCCAATAACTACTTAAGGATTTTAGAAGCATTGGGTGTTTTAATATTTGTTTGGGCGCTCAATAAGATCATCCAGTTATTGATTGATGTGCTTTCTAAACGCTCGCAAAACCCAACGGCCATTCACCTTCTCAAAAGTGTGGTCAAATGGGGCGTTTACCTCATCGGTGTATTCCTCATTTTAACGGCCTTTGGGGTCAACTCAACCACCTTGGTCGCCTCTGTGGGGATAATTGGATTAGTCGTGAGTTTCGGGGCGCAAAGTCTTGTCGAAGATGTGATTAGTGGCCTCTTCTTGATTGTTGAAAAACAATTTTCCGTGGGCGAAGTCGTCATCATTGGCGATTACCGCGGCGTCGTTAAACAAATTGGTCTGAGAACAACGAAGATAGTGGATGCCCTGAATTACGACCTTAAAATCATCAATAATTCGGACATCCGTAATGTGATTAACTCATCATCCAACTTATCCAATGCCATCTGTGA
>CBFHLD010000144.1:0-1280 GCA_965656585.1 Candidatus Izemoplasmataceae bacterium
TAGATAAACCGATTTCAATTTAAGTGAATTTGAACCTCAGCCATTAAAAAATGCAAGATAAGCAAAAAGAGCCAGATTTTGGCTCTTTTTATTAAAATTCAACAATTATTTAGTATAATAATATATGTAAAAATGTTGACGATGGCTTTAACGAGCACTCAGTCAAGACATGTCACATCCGTTCAAATCACACTTAGGACGGATGTAATGACGTTGCCATAAATTACACCATTTAAACCCTAACTTGCAAGCGAGTTTTATTGCTTGATGCAGGGCTAAATGGTATGATAAAAGCAACTTTATTATATATGTGCGCATGCTTGGTGAGTGTTGAGACGTGAGTTTCACGCATTCAGTCAAGCAATTTTTGCACACATACAAGTAATCTTTTAGGAGGGATTAATTTGAAAAAAAGCCTTATTGCTTTAGTTACGTTTGCGGCGATTTTCTTCTTAGCAGCATGTGCTGTTGAAGTCGAATCGATCGATCTAAGCGCAACTCAAGTATCCTTAGAAGTGGGAGAGTCTTTACAGATTGACGCTGAAGTCAGTCCTGCAGACGCTGACTTCGACGGATTTGAGTGGAGCTCCGCAAACACGAGTATCGTTACTGTCGATAGCTCAGGAAATCTTCGTGCCGTAGGAGCGGGTACTACATCCGTGACTGTCGCTGCCGGAGATCGTACAGGATTCGTTCAAGTCACGGTCAATGCACCGGAACCTGAACCAGAACCTGAACCGGAGCCTGAACCTGAACCTGAACCGGAACCCGAAACTGTGGATGCCGCTTCAGTAGAACAAGTCGAAGAAATTGATGTCGACTTCGGAACATCCTTAGAAGATGTTGTTGCTGCATTACCTGCCTCAGTCACATTGACTGACGTTGAAGGTGCAGAATACGAAGTTGATTTAAACTGGGTAGTCTACAACTATGTAGGCGATGACCCACAATTCGCTCCAGCGAGATACGTCGCGTCTGGGCTTTTTGAGCTTCCAGAGGGTGTTTCCCGTGGAGACGTTCGTACCCAAGTGGATACATACGTTAACCTCGGTGTTGGACTAGCTTCTATCGAAGATTTAGATGGTGTTCGTGTTCCATTAAACGCTGAATTTAGTCTAGTTGAGGCTGCACTTCCAACGCACGTTGAAATTACTGACTCTGTTGGCAATGTCTACAATGTCACTGCAAGTTGGACTGCTCCAACTGATTTTGATGGAACAGTTGCTAAAGAAGTTTACTCTGTAGCAGGTTCATTAGAACTTCCTGCCGGCGTAGCTGCG
>CBFHLD010000145.1:0-1259 GCA_965656585.1 Candidatus Izemoplasmataceae bacterium
TCTCCATTGACTTCAAAGAGGATACCACGAGATTCATAGTAGTCGATTAAGGGCTTGGTTTTTTCTTTGTAGATGTCTAATCGGTTTTTAACGGATTCGTGTTTATCGTCTTCGCGTTGATAAAGCACACCGCCACAACTATCACATACACCCTCTTGGTGGGGAGGTTTGTAGTCGATGTGGTACGTTGCCCCACAGATCGAACACGAACGTCTACCGACCATGCGGTTTAAAATCACCGCATCCGATACGACAATTTGAATGACCGCATCGAGTTTAGAACCCGTCACATCGAGCATTTCTTCCAGCGCTTCCGCTTGGGCGATGGTGCGTGGGAATCCATCTAAAAGAAAGTTTTTTTCAACGTGATTGGCAAAGAGTCTTCGGCGGACAATTTCGATGGTAATCTCATCGGATACTAAGTGCCCATCACGAATGAATTCCATGGCCAAGAGGCCTAATGATTCTTTCTTTCGGTAAGAGTCACGAAACATTTCGCCCGTGGAGATATTTGCAAGCTGATAGTCATCCACAATTTTTTTCGCTTGGGTTCCTTTTCCGGCACCCGGAGGTCCCATCATGAGGAGTTTCATACGCGCCTCCTACTTAATGAAGCCGCTGTAATTTTGACCCTGTAAGTCGGTTTTTATTTGTTGGGTGGTTTGGATGGCGACCCCCACCACAATGAGGAGTGAGGTTCCGCCGACTTGAACGTAACTAGGTAAGTTGAAAATGACGGCGGTAAAAATCGGCAAGGATGCAACTACGAGTAAGTAAAGCGCGCCGACCACGGTGATTTTGAAGAGGAGTTTAGAAACGTAATTTTCCGTTTCTAGTCCAGGTCTTACGCCGGGGATATAGGCGTTTTGTTGTTGCAAGTTTTTGGCGATTTTTTCCGGGTTGATTTGAATGAATGAATAGAAGAATGTAAATAAGATAATTAGAATCGCATAGATCATAAATCCAAGCGGTCTTTGATAATTAAAGAATTCGCTGACCCAAATGCCAAATCCAGTGGTGGAAAACTCTGGTAGGAATGACAGTAACGTTTGCGGGAGTGAGAGAATCGTCACCGCAAAAATGACAGGAATCACGCCCGAGGAATTGATTTTAATCGGGATGTTGGATCCTTGACGACCCGTCGTTTTGGAACTGGTGGGACGGTTGGCGTATTGAATCGGAATTTTCCGGTCTGCCGCAGTCATGATGGTGACCCCGACTAAGACGAGTAAGTAAAGAATGACTACCACCGCAAAGGT
>CBFHLD010000146.1:0-1204 GCA_965656585.1 Candidatus Izemoplasmataceae bacterium
CCTAAAGAAACGAGTTCATACTCAGTTCCTTCTAAAGCTTCTAAGATACCTTCTTCAATGTCATTGAAGAATGGGTTTGTAAACGTTGAGGCTGCAAACCCAATGGTGGGTGTTCCGCCCCCACACGCGGCTAATGTTACGACGGCAAAAACCGCCAATAATGCTGCTAGTAATTTTCTCATGAATAGATCCTCCTTCGCGTTTAAGGTCGCCACCTAAATGAGCGTTGTAAGTAAATATCTTGATGCCTATTTTTTTCGGTCGGCAATCACGGCAATAATAATTATGAGACCCGTGACCAATTGCTGGATATATGCCGAAACGCCCAGCAAATTGAGACCGTTGTTGATAATGGCAATGATGAATGCGCCAATGATAGTGCCACTTGCGCGGCCTTTACCACCCGATAGTGACGCACCGCCAATGACCACTGCAGCAATGGCGTAAAGTTCATACATTTCACCCGCAGTGGGAACAGCTGAGTTGACACGACTGGTAAGTATGACGGCTGCTAAGGCACTCATAAACCCAGAAATCATATAAATAAAGACTTTATTCTTTTCAACATTGATACCGGAGAGTAAAGCGCCTTTTTCGTTGCCACCAATGGCGTAAACATGTTTACCAAATACTGTCTTTTTAAGAATTACTGAAAAGACTCCGAACATGACAAATAAAATGACCACGGGGGCGGGAATAAACCAAACATAGCCTCGGCCAATCCAGGCGATTAAACCTTCATCACCAAACCGCGATACGGGAACCCCATTGGATAAAATCAAGGTGAGACCCCTTAGGGATATCATTCCGCCGAGTGTGGCGATAAAGGGCGGGAGTTTACCTTTGGAGATAAGTAAACCAATGACCATCCCCACTAAGGCACCTGAGACCAGTGCGCCAGCAATTGCGATACTGGATGGAATGCCGCTTTGCATCAGCAACGCACCAATCATGCCCGAAAATGCGAGGCTAGAGCCGACCGATAAATCGATTCCACCAGAAATAATAACGATGGTCATACCGAAGGCAATCAATCCATTAATGGATGCTTGACGCATGACGGATAGAATATTGAATGAGCTGAGAAACGCGGGAGATAAAATCCCCATCACGATGATCAGCATAATTAATCCAATTAGGGGGATATTTTGTTTGGTAAATTCCAATGCTTTGGATTGGAATGTTGGTGGTTTAACCTCTTGCA
>CBFHLD010000147.1:0-1201 GCA_965656585.1 Candidatus Izemoplasmataceae bacterium
TCCGGGGATTGCCAGAGAAAACACATTAATGTTTGATACCACCCCGCCGGACCTTAGAGGCAACGAACATGAACACCCCACCATCAAAATGAATACCATGCACACCAAAAAAGATGAACTGCCGATTGGTAAAGTGACCACGGGGTATAAACTCAAAAGCCAAGGCCGGTCCCTCGCTATGGCGTTTGTCTATCCGACGCTTTTAAATGATTGGTCGAGACTCGTCATTAGAAACAACGAAAAAAAATTCAAAGTGGTGGACTTACCGTTCATCAAACGATAAAATTCTCTTAATAGAAAAGGTGACCCATGAAAGCTCCCGAAGATTTAAGATATCAAGAATCACACGAATGGATTAAAGTCGAAGGATCCATCGCGACCATCGGCATTACCGATTACGCCCAAGACTCGTTAGGGGACGTCGTATACGTCGAACTCCCCAGTGTCGGCGATGAGACTGTGGCCGGTGAAAACTTTGGCGCAGTCGAATCAGTGAAAGCCGCATCCGATCTCATTTCTCCCGTGTCTGGAAAAGTGGTCGATATTAATGATGCGATTGACGATGAACCGGAACTGATCAATGAAGATCCGTATAGTAACTGGATGATTAAAGTGGAAGTGAGTGATGCTGAACCCATCCTCGATTTGCTGGATGCAAAGGCGTACCTCAAATTTTGTGAAGAAAACGAGTAAGCTCGTTTAGGAGGCACCATGTTTAAGTATTTGCCCCATACCGAGGCGGACATAAACTTGATGTTAGAGCAAATTGGCGCAGATTCCATTGAAGCCCTTTTTGAAGACGTCCCACCCACCATTTTAAATCCCGATATTAAAATGCCGCACGCCCACTCAGAACTTGAGCTCGTGCGGCATTTTGAATCCTTAGCTAAAAAGATAGACGTGCTCACCCCTGTGATTGGGGCGGGGGCGTATGATCATTACACGCCTTCAATCATTAGACCCTTGATCGAAAGACAAGAGTTTTTAACGAGTTATACCCCTTATCAGCCCGAAATCTCGCAAGGGACGCTGCATTATATCTTTGAGTTTCAATCGATGATCACAAGACTCACCCGGATGGATGTGGCCAATGCGTCGATGTATGATGGGTCGACCGCCACCGCTGAAGCGATGTTTATGGCCAGTGCGATTACGAAAC
The DNA here is from genome assembly GCA_965656585.1 of Candidatus Izemoplasmataceae bacterium. Classification (GTDB taxonomy): domain Bacteria; phylum Bacillota_I; class Bacilli_A; order Izemoplasmatales; family Izemoplasmataceae; genus JAGYII01. The sequence continues at coordinate 1,160 of CBFHLD010000147.1, forward strand.
GGTCGCATGTATTAGTTTCTGGGACCTTGCATCCATCCACAC
>CBFHLD010000148.1:0-1199 GCA_965656585.1 Candidatus Izemoplasmataceae bacterium
CTCTTAAATATCGGGGTATCGGTCGTGTTATTTGCGACCTTTGTGAGTTTTGACACGATTGATTGGACGCTGTGGGCACTTTATAGTTTTGCGCCGTATATCATTCAGTTGATCTTTGCATCACTGGGCCTTTTCATCAGTGTCTTTGTGACGAAATCCAGACAAGTCACATCCATCGCCTTAGGCTTAGTCATCGGGATGTATGTGGTTGACCTCATTTCATCGCTCACTGAATCGGCCGAAAATTTAAAATACATCACACCTTATGAATACGTCAACGCAGTAAGCATCGTCAGTGACAGACAATTAGAACCTCTTTATATGATTATCAGTGCCGGTGTGATTGTCTTATCCTTAGGACTCGGCTTGATGGTATATCGTAAAAAAGACATTACGGCTTAAATCAAAAAAAACCTCGTGAAAGTCTCACGAGGTTATTTTTTTATATCTTGCATGGTGAAAGATATCGTTTTGTTCAGGCCTTTTGCAATCCGTTGAACGAAATCAATGGACGGCGAGTGGGTGCCTTTTTCAAACCTTGAAATGTTTGATTTAGAGATCCCCGTTCGCTTAGCGAGTTCGGTTTGTGTGATTCCTTGCTTGGTGCGTGAGGTGATTAAAGCCTCAAGTAGTTCATAATGGAGCGACAATTCATCGTATGCCTTTTTGACTTCTTCATCTTTAAATAAATGGTGTTTTAGTTCTTCAAGTGTTTCCATATAAATCCTCCTCTTTCACTATTTGACTTTTATAACTACACGCTTTTTTTATCTCTCTTTTTGAGGCTTTTTGATCTTTCTTTAAATAAGCATTTAAGACAAAAATCTGTGATTGCTTGTAAAAGAAAAAATGAGTCCTCACAATATTTGAGCTATGCTTTGTCCTTAATTCATATATTTTTCCGTCGCAATCAGTAATCGGTTTTACATATGGCAAACCTAATTGATAGCCAAGCTTTTGAAGTAATTCTAAATCACGAATTATCTTAGCTTGTAATCGTTTATTATCTAGGCCTAAAACAAAATTAAAAAACAGGTTTATGTTGTTTTTCTTGTAATAGATTATTTCTAGCATCTTTTCTCCATTATATCATATTTGAAAACAATCTTGTGTGATTCGTAAAAAACTATACACTCTAAGGGATTAATTTCTCAAAAAAAAACCTCCCGAAGGAGGTTTTCTTATAGAAAATCGTCAAT
>CBFHLD010000149.1:0-1194 GCA_965656585.1 Candidatus Izemoplasmataceae bacterium
AGTCAAAAGGGGCTTCGCCCTCTCTTGGCGTGCGTTTTCTTAAGGCTTGATGGTTGAGCCCGTGTTTATGCGAAAGTGTGACAAGGGCGAGTTCCGTGGGGTCGCCGATGGTTTCATCGTCTAAGATTTGAGCGTCATTACAAAGCGCCGCAATCTGCGCGATCCACTGGGTGTTGTCATTGGTTTCTTCGAGGGTCCCAGAAAAATCATACCCATTCCCTGAGACATTTAACGCGTGATGATTATCGTATAGATGCGTGACGACCATTTTATTTTGTGTGAGGGTCCCCGTTTTATCGGTCGATATCACCGTCACGCTACCTAAGGTTTCCACGGCCGCAAGACTTTTGACGATCGCGTTTTTCGTCGCCATCCGGCGCATTCCCATGGCTAAGACAACCGTAATGACCGTCGGCAGTCCTTCAGGGATGGCCGCCACGGCGAGTGACACACTAATGATGAAAATATCCGCAAAGTCAAACCCATATAAAAGCCCTAAGATAAAAACGAGTCCCACCGCGACCAATGAAATGGTCCCTAAGAGCTTCCCCAGTTTATCGATTTTTTCTTGCAAGGGCGTCATCGTGTCTTCGACTTCAGAAAGAAGCGTCGCAATCTTCCCGATTTGCGTGTTCATTCCCACTTCAACAACCGTCCCTAAGGCACGACCGAACGTGACAATGGTCCCAGAATAGGCCATATTCACCCGGTCTCCAAGAGCAGTCTTGGCTTCTAAGACTTGATCCGCATCTTTATGGACCGCCACACTCTCACCCGTCAGGGCACTCTCATCAATCTTTAAATTGATGGTTTCTAATAATCTTAAATCCGCGGGCACAAAATCCCCAGCTTCTAAAATGACTAAGTCACCGACCACGAGATCGGCCATTTCAACGACCATGGTCTTGCCACTGCGGATGACCTTGGCGTGGGGTTTTGAGAGATTTTTTAACGCTTCAATGGAACTGGTGGCTTTGCGTTCTTGGACAATGGCCAGCGTCATATTTAGTATGACAATCGCCATAATGAAAACCCCGTCGGTGACGTGACCACTGGCGACGATCGACACGATGGCCGCCCCAATGAGTAAGAGATTTAAAAACTGTTTAAGCTCGTCAAAAATCATCGCTAAGATGGTTTTAGGCGGTGTACTTTCAAGTACGTTCGCCCCGTGTTTTTGAAGAGCTTCTGTGA
>CBFHLD010000150.1:0-1176 GCA_965656585.1 Candidatus Izemoplasmataceae bacterium
TAAAGCAACGCCTGCGAAGTAATCGGTTTATCTTTAGCCGTAAGGTAAGACGACGCCATGGATGAAGCCAGTGCCGTAATAATAATGACCACTTTCCAGGGATTGGAAATGGCTTGCCAGTTCCCCGCGATGAATAAAAGGACCCCAAGGCCAATCAAAATGGCCCCAAAGGAGACGAGCACACGGATAAAATCGAGGCCTTTACGGGCTTCATAATGGGTTAGAATGTCTTTGGACTGAGTCGGTTTGATGATGTTTTTACTTTCCGCATCTTCCAAGACTTCGGTTAAAAACGTCAAATTGGATTTTGAAATTTTATGACTCATGAGGGGCCTCCGCTTTAATGACATCGTTTAAAAACGCAATGATTTTTTCTTTATGAAAGCTCGAAAGCCACCGTCTTCCATACCCGTCAATCAACCGGTAGTGATTGGAAAAATAATTTTGTTGGACTTTGAAGCCTGGTTCTTGATGCACGGTCCGCCAAAACATTTTACCGCCCATGGTTTTTTCTTTCGGGCGTTTGACACTGTCAAAGACCATCTGCCGGATGACTTCCGGGGGAGAGTGTTTGAGTGTATCCCACAAGATCTCACTGTCGGGAAAAAGCATGCAGACGCTGACCACGACACTCCAAGAAGCTTGCGAGCGTTCTTTCTCAATTTGAACTAAGGTTTTTTTCGTGATCCCAATCATCTCTGAAAACACATCTTGAGTGATGCGATATTCGTTGCGAACGAGTCTTATCTTTTCAGAAACGAGGGTGATGAGTTCGGGTTTTGTCATGATTTACCTCTAGTGTAATTTTACACCAGGTCATAGGGTTTTTCAATAAAAAAAAGACCTTCCCTAAAGCGGGAAGGTCACACCGGTTAAACGTTCTGAGTGGGTCCAAAGATTGTTTTGGGCTTTTTTATCGAGTGCGATGGGATTGATTTTATCGTTCTGTGTGAGGTAGCCTTTGTGGCCTTTTTCTTTCGGGCCCAAAAGTTCCCCGGCCGTCACGCTTGGATGGATGGCGGCGGCAATTGTGGGTAACGCCCCCACCGATGCGGGTTGAGCAAAAAGTCCAAAGAGGGGACTTAAAAGGCGAAATGCAAAGACGCCTTCTTTACGGCCGAATAACCCTGTCTTGGCTACTCCTGGATGGACCGTGATCGCTTTGATGGATTTGTC
>CBFHLD010000151.1:0-1168 GCA_965656585.1 Candidatus Izemoplasmataceae bacterium
AAGGAGACAACTATGTATGCCATCATCGATTTAGGGTCCAATACGGCTCGCATGAACATCTACAAAGTGAAAAACCACGTCTTAAAACTGAAAAACTCCCATAAAGAAACGATTGGGTTAGCGGCCTATTTGGAAGGCGATAGTTTAAGCGATGAAGGGTTGAGTGTCGCCATTAAAACCGTCCAGAAGTTTCTCAAAGAAATTAAGGATGCCCGGATTAAAAAAACCTATTTAATTGCCACTGCCACGATCCGAAAAGCCAGAAATAAAGATGTCTTTTTAGAAACGTTTGGTAAAGTAAAAAACCTTGACATTCACTTACTCACCGGGGCACAGGAAGCCACGTATGATTTTCATGCCGTCTTTTTAGATCAACCCGAGCCTTCTGGCATCGTGGTTGACATCGGCGGAGGATCGACTGAAATTGTCACGTACAAAGACGGAAAAATCATCCGAGCGGACGCGATACCCATTGGGTCTCTTTCGTCTTACATGGATCACGTCAAGAAACTCATTCCCGGAAAAAAGGCGCGGAAGAAAATCAAAAAAAGCGTCCTGAAATATCTCAAAGAAGCAGGGTTTGAACCGACCGAAAATCGACCCGTTTTACATGGCGTAGGGGGAACGATGCGGGCCGCTCGTAAGCTGATTGACCCCAGTGCCGATCCTTATTTGGCATCGCCTTTATCAATGCATGAAGTCAAACCGTTGATATCCCTCATCGCATCGAAAGAAAAATCGGCGTATCTTAAGCTCATTCGGACCGTCCCAGAGCGAATTCATACCATCGGGACGGGCCTAGTCATCTTGGATGCGATTCATGATTATTTCAATCCCAGCCAAATGCGTATCTTTACGCAAGGCGTGCGGGAAGGCTTTATCGTAAAAAATTTAGAAAAAGATTATCCTGAGCTTAAACCGTTGGAGTTACGTCTATGAATGTCTATTTAAACCGCGATGTTTCGTGGCTTAAATTCAATCAACGCGTCCTCGATGAATCTAGACGTGAAGTTCACCCGCTTTTAGAGCGGGCTTTATTCTTGCGTATTGTCTCTTCCAACTTGAAAGAATTTGCGATGATTCGCATTGGTTCATTAAAATCATGGCTGGAACTCAACCCTGAACATATTGAGTGGCGCTCAGGACTTCCTTTATCCGTGGTCATCGA
>CBFHLD010000152.1:0-1167 GCA_965656585.1 Candidatus Izemoplasmataceae bacterium
TCCTTTTTAGGCCTCTCCGTGGGACTTTCTTACGCGGTATTAACCATATTCACCATCAACACGACGTTTGGTGTATTAAGTCCTTTAAGACTGTTTGAAATGACGGAAGTGATGCCGATGTTAGTCAGTACCGCCGGTCTTATGTTAGGCAGTCTTTTAGCGGCCGGCTTTTACGCTCAGTTGAAATTTAATCCAGTTCCTGTTCAGATAAAAAAAGAGGAATCTGAGTCACAATAATTTCCATAAAAACCCCAAGTCCATCATGGCCTTGGGGTTTTAAATGTTATATGAGTGATTCTTTATACGTTCTGTATACTTTTTCAAATGCACCTAGATGTTTCTCTCGTTTTTCGCTGAGGGATTCTTTTTCTTCGTGCGCCACTTTAAGCTCAGAGTTGAGTGTTTCTTGGAAGATGGCATTAAAATCTTGGTTTTTTAAGATTTTATGGACACTGAGTGTACCGATGGCATTCAGTCTTGGTTGATATTTATGGAAGTAGACGGTTTCTAAAACTTTTTGGGCATTTTCATCGTTGGTGATGGCGAGTATTTGAATCATCAGCTGACCCGGATCAAGCCCCGCATTGTATTTGAGTTCGCTGCAGCCTTTATAAAAACAATCGGCGTGTTGACGAATCCGTGCATTCAAGTTATTCGTCCGGCCGATATAGACCACTTCATTCAGGTATTCCCACGCATAAATCCCACCGTTGGATTGAAACTGGGAATTCAGTGGTTTTCGGATGGTCACATCACTGAGATGACCCTCTTCCACAAAGTATTTATAAAGATGCGAGAAGAAGTCCCGAAATTTCCCAATCTTAACGCGCCCATTTTTATAAAAGATCCGGCCCCGGTGCATATCCACAATGCCATTGATGCCTTCAAAGAATTTTTGTGTTTTCGGATACAGCCTTGGGGTGTAATCATACGCTTTAATTTGACGTTTATAAAAGAATTTGAGAAACGGGATCGTCCGGGGCGGCTTAATCCGGTAAGTACGCTTTAAATAATACACATTAAACGCGTGGTCAATGAAGTTATAAAGGCCTTTGGATAACGCCTTAATGATGGAGGCTTTAACGTCATTAAAAAGATCTGTATGCGCCTCATCAATCGACATCTCGATGTATTTCAAATAGGCTTTTTGGAGTTCTAATTCTTGGG
>CBFHLD010000153.1:0-1155 GCA_965656585.1 Candidatus Izemoplasmataceae bacterium
TAAAGCATTTTGGAAGGCTGGCATCTCCATCCCAAGTGAGCCTTGCAGGCCAATTAACGGTGAAAGCGTTGAAAACATATACACCATGCCAAAATCATAATGTGTGGTCCCAGTCACTTGACGCACCTCTAATAAGTTTGGATCCGTCGCGTTCATTAAGGTATACAAGTACTCATTATTAAACGATATTTCCCATGCTTCCGAGCGTAACAATAAGGCCGGTACATCCAGACCTTCTTCAAGGCGGTCTAATGCAATGGGTTCGACCCAGGCATCCAGGCCAATCACGGTATCAATCCTCTCGTCATTCATGGCCGCAAGCACACTGGCTCCCCCACCTGTTGAATGACCAATCACCGCAATTTTAGATAAATCAAGTCGACCAGCTAAGGCCCATGATTCATCTTCATTTAATCGTTCGATGTCATCGATGGTATCGATGATATCGGCTGAAAACGTCGATACAAGTGTATTCGCGTAACTTAAAAAATCAGGTGTGGTTTCTCTTGGGGGTAAAGCATCATTATTAAGAGGGGCGGTGTTATCTTCAAATACGGTCGCTACAGATCCATAACTATGGTTCGTCCCAAAGACAATGTATCCATGACTCGCCAGTTCTTCTGCAAGATCCGTATGAAGATTACGAAAACCCGTCCAGCCATGTGAAATAATCACAATCGGATAAGTACTTTCCATCGCATCCGCCTCTAAATACGCATGCGCATCCACAGTGGCCAGATGATCAAAAATAAATCCTGGGAACCCAAAATCACGGGCCATCCCCCTGACCGGGGCGGACCCATCGATCAACCAAGGCGCTCTTTCTAAAGTGTCAACGTTTTGTGCGGGGTACCAAGCTTGAACTTTAAAGCGTCTTAAATCACCGGACTCTTCGCTGTAAGCTTCATTCCGGTCGGTATCAATCACCCAAGAAAACGTTCCAACGTCCATACTTCCCGTGGGTTCAGGGAGATTTCTTAAGGGAAAGATCCAAATTAAAATCAACGAAAGGACTGAAAAGCCGATGGAAAATCCCCATAGGAGTTTTCGAATGGGTGATAAGCCTTCGGTGGTTTGGTTGATTTTGAGCGTTTTTAACGATAATACAAGCAATAACACAATCGTCACATACAACGGAATCCATTGCCAGGTATA
>CBFHLD010000154.1:0-1139 GCA_965656585.1 Candidatus Izemoplasmataceae bacterium
GCAAGGGATGCCTTAGTGACTGGGGCTTCACTGACCGCGCTGACCGCTATTTCTTACACGGTCTTTAACTTATTTTCGCCGCCGTGTTTTGCGACCATTGGGGCGATGAAGACCGAACTTGAATCGACGCGGTGGCTCGTCTTTGCAGTGGGCCTCCAATTACTCACTGGCTTCTTCTTTGCCATGTGGGTGTATCAAGTCGGACATATTATTTTATACGGGGCTTTGGGTCAAGGATTTATGGTCGCACTCATCCTCACGAGCTTGTTATTGATAATGCTCATTGGAAGCATACTCTGGCATCACCAAAAACGTAAACAAAAAGCGATTCACTCATAACGTGAATCGCTTTTTTTAATGCGCTTTTCCAAATTTGAAAAATGGTTTTTTGTGTTGCTGGTCAAGGAGACTACAGACCGCATCATCGGCTTCGTTACAACGGACAAGTGCGAATCTTAATCCGATGGGAGCAAAGAGTTCATAAATCACCGTAGCGACCAAGGTAATGACTAAGATGAGATTGCCATAAGGTGTAAACGATAAGAGCCCTTGGGCAATAAACGCAAGCCCGATGGCCGCTTGGGCTTGGGGAAGTAAACAAAGGCCTAAATACTTTTGAATGACCGGGTCTGAATGGGCCATTTTCGCCCCCAGCCACGACCCAAAGAGTTTTCCAAATACCCTAAAGATGACATAAGCCGCGGTATATATAGCAAGGTTAAACCATTCCATCACCAGAAGCTGTTCGGCCACTAAAATGACAATTTCCGCACCGATGACCGCAAAAAAGGCAATCATCAATGGGGATTCAATCAAGTCAACGGTATGTTCGATTTCGTGTTTCGCTTTGTATGTGGAGGTATTGGCGAATGTAATTCCAACCACCATAGGCAGTAATATCGGCGATAAGTGAATGTGGAAATGATTGATTTCAAATCCGCGGTTGGCAATGGCCACCGAGATTAAGATGGCCACCAAGGCACTTACCATCACAATGGTATCTTTATCGGGATCATCATAGGATGTGATTTTGATGATTTGTCTGAATAAAAGACCAATAATGATGCCGATGGCAAAGGAGAAGATCAACTCTAAAAACGGGCTCGAAACCATTTCAGGCGAGAGACCCGAAGCATTTT
>CBFHLD010000155.1:0-1134 GCA_965656585.1 Candidatus Izemoplasmataceae bacterium
TACGCATTTAAGACAAACGTATGATTCCCTGTAAGATCACCACTCGGGCCTTCTAAACGGATTCGTAGGTCAAATGGTTCAATCCCTTGACTTCGCAAGCCCAAAATCGGATTATTTGGGTCGCGATTGTTGATGACCCATTTATTTTCTAAATCAAAACCTAGTGCGCTTAATGTAACCGGGTCAATGTCGGGGGAGACCGCGTCACCCTTAACTAAGATTATTGGTTCTGGATCTTCAATTACATTTTCCAAATCTGAAGCGTTGCCCGCAACGGGATTGTATATTCCGATCAATTGTGACTTCAGGGTTATTCCAATTGTTTCCAGTTAGCGCCCCAATGAACCCTCCCACATATGCATTCGTTAAGCCAGTGCCTGTGACGGTTCCCACATTGACATTATCGGCTAACTTAAATGTTTCGTTCGTATTTAGGGTTACATCGCCAATGAAACCGCCTATGGCGTCTTTTTCTGAGGCACGAGTGGGTCCACTGCTTATGTTTCTAAAACTTAACGAAAATGGGGATCCCGGGGGGAGCGGCGTACTTGAATCGGTGAGGAAAACCATTCCATCCATGACGTTTTCATTAATGGTGCTTCCCCCATCGATTTCGCCCACCAATCCACCCACATTGTCATCGCCACTGACATGGGCGCTGATGGTTGAGCGGACAATGGCCGTGACTTGACCATCTGAATCGGTCTCCTCGTCAATCCATCCAATGAGCCCGCCCACTTGCACTTGGCCATGCACAAAGACACTGTCACTTAAAATGATCGACTCCATCGTAATATTTGTGGCTTTTCCCACGATCATCCCAGCTGGATGGAGCGCCGACCCAGTTTGCATGATGGCTGAATCACTGATGATCATCTGCGTAAAGACGGCGTTTTCTGCCGTCGCAAATAACCCAGCGGGGCCATCGGTCACGTTCAATGAAACCCCAGTAATCATGTAGCCTTGTCCGTGGAATTGACCCGTAAATGCACTTTGCGTAAATAATGGACTGCTCAACGCCGATAGGTCTAAATCATTCGTTTGAATGAAACTGCTGGTGGAATGGACTGGGTAGATGCGTTCATACGCGGTCCCTTGACCGAATATGGCATACGCCTCTCCGTCATCCATCGC
>CBFHLD010000156.1:0-1133 GCA_965656585.1 Candidatus Izemoplasmataceae bacterium
TTGTTGCTGACGGGCGTACTTATTAGTTTTGCGGCGTTTTCGTTTTTTAATTTAGTCAATACCGGCAATTTAACGGGGGGTATTGTCACTTTAATTGCAACCCCCATCATCGCCTTTATCAGTGTGATCGTGGCAATGCGTAATCCCGGTTTAGCCCCTTACTTTGCGTTCATTTATGCGATGACCCAAGGCATCTTCATGGGCGCGATATCGGGCGTCTATGAACTTTCCTTTGGCGACGGCATTGTCTCCACGGCCCTCATGGCCACCATTGGAGTATTTTTTGCCATGGGCTTTTTGTATACTTCGGGCTTAGTCAAAGTCACCAGCCGGTTTAGACGGGTGATGTTTACGTTATTACTTGGGTTATTCTTTTCCAGTTTAGTGCTATTAATACTCAGCTTGTTTGGGGCTTTAGGCGGTTTAAGTTTGGGCTTCTTACTCCTCATATCGGCGGTTTCCAGTGTCGTGGCGGCGCTTTATCTATTGATTGATTTTGACAACGTATCGAATCTCATTGCCAGTGGTGCGGATCGTCAATATGAATGGGTGTTTGCCTTATCGTTAATGGTGACACTCGTTTGGTTATACATTGAATTACTCAGACTCATCGCGATTCTCTCGCGACGAAGAAATTAGGAGGCACGTATGAAACATTGGTCACTTGATGCATTATTTACCTCATTTGATGCACCGGAATATGAAGCCGCGCATCAGCGTTTAGCATCCCTCGTGGATGAAGCTTTAGCGTGGGAAAAGAAAGAAGCAGTGCCGGCTAAAAAAATCGCGGCGGGTCTTGATCTCACCCGTGAATTTCGCAGTCTCTCCGTTCGCGTGGGTGGATTTATCAACCTCACGTTAGCCACCGATACACAAAATGAACGCGCGTTAAGAGAAATGCAGCGTATTCAAACGTTATCGGCGAAACTCTCTCCCTTCCGGACGGCGTTTGAAAACACCGTCGCAGAAGCGGATTTAAGCACGCTTAAATCGGATGAAGCCTTAGCTCCTTATGCCTTTTACTTAGAAGAAACGCAAAAACAAGCTAAGTATTTACTCTCTTCGGCTGAAGAACAACTGCTTGCGGAGCTTTCTCCCACGGGCGGGAGTGCGTGGTCGAGACTTCACAGTGT
>CBFHLD010000157.1:0-1129 GCA_965656585.1 Candidatus Izemoplasmataceae bacterium
ATATAAGGTGTCACTTTCCCCGATCAACGTGCCATCGGCACTTTTTAAGAGTGACGTCAAACGAATCAATGGATCGCCGAGTTCAATTTGTAAGACTTGCGCATCGATGGGGGAAGCACTTTTCGCTAAAAAGTCCGTTTCTAAGACCGCCACATCCATCGGGGTAATCGTATTGATGAAGTTTAAATCAAAGACATTACCTTGATGAAGTTTAAGTCGTGTGTGATCGACGGGCACATTAAATGAAAAGCGGTGAAAACTGATGGGGTAATCATTGAGGTGGGTATGCACAAGAATCTCTGTGACTTCACGGTCTTGATCGAGAAATGTAATATAACTCCTAAGGGTCCAGTTCTTATTGGGTAAGAAATGTTCGATTTTATAAAAATCTTCTAAGGGAATCACCAGTTGCGGACGGGCATTCACAAAGGTACCTTTCCCTTTAATACTGGTCACTTTCTTCTTCCGCTCTAAAAGTTCATAGGCTTTTCTGGGGGCCATGATGGATACGCCAAAATATTGGGCCACTTCATTGACCGTGGCCAGGCGGTCCCCGTGCGTTAAAATACCCGAGCGAATGGCGGATTCAATGGATTCTTCGATTTGTTGGTAGTATGGTTGTGATGATTTCTTATTGAGTGACAAGTAATACATACGCCCTCCCTTTGAAGCTTTTTTATTATACACCAAACCATAAAAAAAGCCTTGAGTTTCAAGGCTTTATATATTATTCAGCAGGGGTTTCTGGAATGGTTAAGACTTCGGAAATCGTATGAATGATACCGATTTGTCCAGTCGTTTGGGAATCTTCAATGGGCACTCCATTGACATGGATGACATCATCAATTACTTCAACCGTTAACGTCGCACCTTGCACACTGACCAGTTCCGATGGGGCTTCTAAAAAGAGGGTTTCGGCGGTATATTCACCTTCCACAATGTGATAGGTGAGGATCTCACCAATATCATCTTGGGTCAAGAGTTCAGTCACCGTGACTCCGCGCTCTGCGGCTAAGGCTTCAAAAGCGGTTTGATTGGGCGCGAAAATGGTAAATTCTGAACTGAGTAGTTCGGTCACATCGAGGTTTAAATCACCCAGCGCGCCGGTAAATAAATTGAGCGCTTGGGA
>CBFHLD010000158.1:0-1099 GCA_965656585.1 Candidatus Izemoplasmataceae bacterium
GGATGATCGTGTAAATGGAAGGACCACTGTAAGGTGATACTCCAATATATAAGGTCTGAAACGATACCATGTTTTGAATCTTTTCATCTTTGATGTATTTTTCGATGGCTTTTTGGGCGGTGCCTAGCGTTCTAAGGCGAAGCGCATTCCACAAAGTTTTAGGATTATAGAAATCTCGCCAGGACCTGAAGGTGCGTTCTAAAAAATGATCTTTGGCGATGTTGTATTTTTTATAGGTGCCACTTAAGTATTTTAAGTAGCCTTCGGCCACCCCGTGGCCCCTGGCTTCTAAATCATAGGTGAGCTTGTTGAGGTCTGAGGTCGCATCCATCGCTTCCCCGTCTTGAAAGGTAATCTTATACATCGGATCGACTGGATTAAAGGTGATGTAGTCTTCCATTTTGACCCCGGTATATTCTAAAAGCTCTCTATAAATATGGGGCATCATGACAATGGTCGGGCCTAAATCAAAGGTAAAGCCTTTGCCTTTGATTTGATTCATTTTTCCGCCCAAACGGTCCAGTTTTTCATAAATCGTCACGTCATAGCCATCGGCTTGGAGTCTTAGCGCACTGGCAAGACCCGCAATGCCGCCCCCAACGACGGTAATTTTTTTACCCATTGATCAACCATCCACCTTCTAAAGATTACTCTTATATTAGCACTAAACCTTTGGATTAAGGCTTTTTTCGCATGGAAAAAAAGAAGGTCAGACCCTAGAAAATAAGTAAATCGTGATTTAGTAAATCACGATTTACTAAATGTTATGTGACCGCGTGTCCGTTTACTTTAAGAGAGGGCTTTTGTATAATAAAGTCCGATTAAACGAGGTGAAGACCATGAATGCATACGAACACGCTGAAGCGATTATTAAAGAATCTTCGAAATCCTTTTATAAAGCCTTTTCCAACTTACCAGAAGATAAAGCGAAAGCCGTGTATGCGATTTACGGATTTTGCCGGACCGCCGATGATGCGGTCGATATTTTTCAAAACGAAGATAAAATTGATGAATTAAGAAAAGGGATTAAAGCGACCTTTGATGGAAAAGCTCCGGATGATCTTCTTTTTGAAGCCCTCAGTGATACATTAAGTAAATA
>CBFHLD010000159.1:0-1090 GCA_965656585.1 Candidatus Izemoplasmataceae bacterium
AGCCGGAACCTGAACCATTAACCGTCAGTGTATTCGTGGCATCTGATTTGGATCCTACAGTCAAAGACGTTTTCGAAACAAGTCTTGAACTCGCCACTGATACATGGGGACTCTATTGGCCAGTTGAATATTGGGTTCTAGGAACGGATGAAGCCGCTGCAAATGAATTGGTCGATACTTATTGTGAAAGACGATCTGAAAAAGGCCAATTTAACTATGATGCATGTAAAGAGCGAGAGTTATATGTGCAACACGGCATGAAATCCTACTACGAAATTGGAGCCAATGCTTTGTCCCAAGAGGTGCCGTCAAGTAGCGCTGCATGGAATGGAGCGCCGGAGTGGGGTTATCACAACTTCTTTTCATCCATTCCGTGGGGGGTTACTGGTCAATTAGATGTAGATGGACGTGAGGATATCAAAACCATTTTTCATGAATATTGGCATGGAGTTCAAAATTCATTTATTGAGACACAGTCACGTTTTCATCGGAATGAGCTCATGGGTCCTGTGTGGTTTGTTGAAGGCGGCGCCGAATATCAAGGTACATACCTTACCGCTAAAATGTTGAGCGAAAACAAACTCCCAACAGTTCCAACCAGTGAAGGGTATCCATGGGAGTTTAATTCTTTTATGCAAAATAAAAAGTTTGCCGTTGATGTACTACTCGGCGAGGAATGCTCGGATAAAGATCTCATCGATGTCACAAAATATAGTGATCCTTGCTCTGGATTAGGCTACGAGATGGGCGCATGGGCTACGGCATATATGCATCACATTACTGATAATCCAAACGTTTTACTGGAAGAATTTTATCCCGTCTTAGAAGAAAAAGGATTTGATGGCGCTTTTGAAAATGCCTTTGGTATGTCTCTACAAGAATTTAATGATCAATTTATGAGTTTTTGGGAAACGGATAATCGCGAACGTATCTTACCCACTTTTGAATAAACAATAAAAAACGATTCACGCTTGAAAATATAAGTGTGAATCGTTTTTTTAATCTGTTAGTCAGTGAGTTCTAAGAACTGATCGATTTCGGCTTCGATGACGTCTAAGCTGGCATGCCAGAAGGCTTCATCTTGGACATC
>CBFHLD010000160.1:0-1070 GCA_965656585.1 Candidatus Izemoplasmataceae bacterium
TAAAGATGGCTGTAGAATCAATCCCACCAATTTGATACCCTTGGTGACGTCCATCTGGAAATTCACCAGAGATATCATAAACAATGCCATCAACGACCGTGTAGGCAGGAAGCGATGTTTGACCACTGTGTTGAGCCAATTCTTCTAAAGAAACAACGGGTAGTGATCCTTCATTGGGGACGGTAGTACTGGGTGTTATGCTAGACGAAACATTTTCGCTCATTGGTGGATTACTTGATGACACGCTTTCATCAACGGGAGCACTAATGGTTTTTTCCAATGTGGTATCTAAAGAGCCTATTACAGTAAGATCTTCCAAAATGCTTTCGGCGTGGGGACTCATGTTAAAGATGGCTGTAGAATCAATCCCACCAATTTGATACCCTTGGTGACGTCCATCTGGAAATTCATCGGTAATATCATAGACCTTTCCATTCACCGCTGTATATACAAAATTATCATCAGCATTTTTATACTGTGCTAACTCATTTATGGTAAATGTGGGTAGTGATGAATCTAAAGTAGAGTTGGTGGAAATAACGCCTTGATCTAGTTGAGCAATGGTTTCATTTAGGTCCCTTAAATCGGCGCGTACAGAAACTAATGTGGCTGATAATACTGCAATGATGACTCCCATCATCACAAGTGCTGAAAATTTTCTCATATTAATCACTCCTTTTACCATATATACGTCGCAAAACGCTTTTTTTACGAAAAAAAAGTCAAATGACTGGCATTTGACTTAATTGAGTTGAGATAAGAAATTTTTTGCACTTTGAGTGCGGGGATTTTTAAAGAAGGCTTTTGCGGGTTGATCTTCGATGACTTGACCGTCCTTCATAAATATAACCCGATCAGCAATGTTTTTGGCAAACTGCATTTCATGGGTGACGATAATCATCGTCATTTTCTTTTTGGCCAGAGCCGTCATGGTTTGTAAGACTTCCCCGACGTTTTCAGGATCTAGAGCACTAGTGGGTTCATCAAATAAAATGACATCCGGATGCATCGCAAGGCTTCTTGCGATCGCGACGCGTTGTTTTTGCCCGCCGGATAGCTGGGAAGGCTTT
>CBFHLD010000161.1:0-1067 GCA_965656585.1 Candidatus Izemoplasmataceae bacterium
CATTTTCCCCATCTATGATGTTAATGCTAACAGTTACGCTTGACGATGTGAGAAGTTCAGAGGTCCCTGTTTCGACTAATTGGTATGTAAACGTATCCAACCCTAAAGCTCCAGGGCTTGGAGTGAAGGTAAAACTTCCGTCATTAACATTTAAAGACAATGTCCCTTGGTTTGGCTGAGTGAACTCATTTATTTTGAAACTATCTAAGTTTGGATCGTAATCATTAAAAAATAACCCGTTTGCTGCATTGATAGTGATGGATGAACCACTGGATACGCCATACGTATCTGAATTTGCAACCGGTGCATTTGAAGACGTATCGACATCAACAACACGCACATTACCATATGTCACGTCCGGTTGTGAATTACCATAAAATCCAAACTGCCCTAATTCATATGGATTATCTAAAGTTGTACTACTTTCAACGAAAATCACTCCGTCAATTAATACACGAATTTGAGTCTCAGTATAAAGAATTTCGAAATCATATTCAGTCGCGTTAACCCATCCACTCTGTTTACGATCGTATTCAGTGAATTTGTCCCCTGTATTATAGGTTGTGTAAGCTTCATGTGAATTACTAATCGCAAAACCATCATTGACACCATCAAAAAATCCCAAAATCATATCATCATCACTTGGTCTGTTATTGAGTCCCCATTCAATCATGTGGAAATCATATACATTACTGTTATCTTGAAAGCCTAAAACAAATCCAATAAAATCATTGTCACCATCGTTGACTTCAATCGTTCCACGAACTGCAACATTGAGATAATCTTGATTACTGAGGTAAAAGGTGGGCCGACTTGAGTTGGCCGTTTGTTCGACGGTACGCCCTCCTGGTTCTATAACCCATGTCGCTGAATCTCCCAAGGACGTCCAATTTCTTAAATCAATATAATTAAAATCTTGCTCTGCATTGATGCCTTCTGTACTTACTAACAATAAAAATGAGATGATTAAAAGAACCAACCATCTCATAAGTCGAATATTTTTAAATAAGTTATTGTTAATTTGTTTGATATTTTGATTGTGCATATCTCAGTGTGTTCACATTTCC
>CBFHLD010000162.1:0-1051 GCA_965656585.1 Candidatus Izemoplasmataceae bacterium
TACTCTAACGCATTGTTTTTGGATGCGATAAAATCAACTTCTCGCTCACCGACGGTCCCGACCGTTACGTCATACCCACGCCTGAGTAATTCGAAAAATACGATATTTTCTAAGATTTTTTCGATGTCTTTTTCATTGTTAAACTTGGTGGCTCTAAGTCCTTGGTCATTGACAAAGTATTTCTCATTGGTTGTGAGTAGCTTTTTGCCTTTAATGTCGTAGCGCTTCGCCGAATAAATCAGTAAAACTTCTTTGGCATACGCGATGTAATTGTAGAGGGTGTCAGTACTCATCACGCGGCCTTCACTTTTGAAATAGTTCACAATGTTTTTTGCACTAAAAGGAGACCCAATCGTATTCATCAGGTAACTGATGTATTTATCTAACACGTCTACGGCAGAGATATTGTGTCTTTGCACGATGTCTTTGATGACCACCGAGTCATATAAATCTTGAAGAGTAGAACGTTTTTGTTCATCGGTATCTAATGACTGAAGCACGGGAAAGCCCCCGTGTTTGATGAATTGATTAAATACAACTTTCTTGTCTTGATCGGGATGAATCATCATGAGTTCTTTGAAAGAAAAAGGAAAGACATGAAAGCTTTTATATCTTCCAGTCAGTAGCGTGGCGTATTCCCCTGATAACATTTTTGAATTGGACCCAGTCAAATAGATATCCACGTTTTTGGTCGCATGCAATGAATTCACTACGTACTCAAAACGATCAACTTCTTGAATTTCATCCAAGAATACATACGTCTTTGAATCCTTTGAAATTCGGTCTTCAAGATATGCGTGCAATGCATCAGGATCTTTATATGAGCGAATTTGATAGTCTTCAAAGTTCAGGTAAATAATCCGAGCATCGCTCACACCTTGGTTTTTTATTTCTTGAATGAGTTGTCTCATGAGGGTGGATTTTCCTGAACGACGAATGCCAATGATGACTTTGATCAAATCTTTATCCATAAACGGTCGAATTTGGCTTAAATACCATTCTCTTTGAATCATAAGGCATCACCTCCTACCCTTTTATTTTAACATAATCT
>CBFHLD010000163.1:0-1047 GCA_965656585.1 Candidatus Izemoplasmataceae bacterium
TTTCATTCAAAAAAATAGAGTTTTTTCGCACCTCAATAGTATAGCACCACCCCCCCTGATTTTTCAAGGCAAATGTGTATGACAACTGGCTTGAACTCCCTTTGAAGATGGGCCCTCTTTTAAGGCGTACCTATGGGGCTTGAAGCAAATCTCATTTCACGGTATACTGAAATGTTAACTCCGTGTTAACTTGAAAGGGGGAATCCGTATGCATGGACCCTTAGAATTTACGGATATCTTAATCAGTCTCGGTTTCACTGTCTTCTTTGTGGGTCTCATTGGTTATGAGCGTCAAAAGCGCCATAAAATCGCTGGACTGACCACGCACTTACTGGTGGCCTTAGGCGCCGCGGGGCTCACCTTGGTTCAAGAGAACCTCGCGTATGATGCGTTGGTGCTGGTTCAAAACAATCCCGATCTCATTGAAGCCGTTGTTATTGAGCGCCAACGGATTGTGGCGCAAATTGTCTCAGGGGTCGGATTCTTGGGCACGGGTGCCATACTTAAAACCAAAGGTTCGATCAGTGGACTCACCACCGCGAGTACATTGTGGGCGAGTGCCATCATAGGGATTATCTTTGGATACGGGGAAATCATCATTGGCATAAGCGTCTCGGTCTTGATGGTCTTTGTCCTCACGGTGATTAAAACCTACATCCGAAATCATCAATTCCAGGATGATGAATCCGATTATGAATAAAAATAAGAGTCCTTATCATAAGGGCTCTTTTTTTTTGGTTTAAAAACTAATTGAGCAAGATTACAAAATAGATTTATTAAAGTCTAATTTGTCCTGTAAAATTTTTCTCTCATTTAAATTCAAAAAACCTAAAGCTTGTATGCTTCAGGTTTTGTTTTATTTTGCGATTTGGATGAAACTCCCATCCGGATTCGGATGTTCTTTTAAATAGGCAATGATGGGATCGTAATGCTTGTCTTTCCCAGGCTTACATTGCGAGAGCTTTTCAACTTCCCCGTCGACGATACCTTCAGCAAACGCGTGGCATCCTGGAAATCCGCACGTGCCACAGTTAATCCCCGGCAACA
>CBFHLD010000164.1:0-1046 GCA_965656585.1 Candidatus Izemoplasmataceae bacterium
TTTGGCCTTGAACGGTTGGTGGTGGCTTTAAAAGAAGCGAACATCCCGCCTGTCGATCACCCTCTTGACCTATATATGATGGTCTTAGATGATGCCTTAAGTGAAACCGCCTTAAGCCTCGCGCGGCGTTTACGCCTGAAAGGGGCCCGGGTCGATCTGGCCTACCACGGGGGCTCCATGAAAAAACAATTTAAAGCCGTCGCGCACAAGAACGCCGCGTTTGCGGCCATCTTAGGCCCGGATGAAGTAGAAAAAGGCCTTTTAACCTTTAAAAACCAACACAGAGATGCCTCAGAAAGTGTCGCCCTGGGTGACATTTCTAAGATGCTAAAAATACTAGGAGTCACCAATGATTAATCATGGACATTACCGCTTAAGCGACGCTGGAAAAACCGTCACGGTTCAAGGCTTCGTTCAGAAAAAACGCAACCTCGGTCAATTGTTATTTATTGATTTAAGAGATCGCACGGGGATCATCCAACTCGCCTTTGATGCCGATCATCCCTTAAGAAACGAAGCTGAATCGTTAAAAAACGAATCGGTGATTTCGGCCACTGGAACCATTGTTGAGCGGTCCAGTAAAAATTTATCGATTCCCACGGGGGAAATCGAACTTTCCATCGATACATTAACTGTGCATTCTAAAGCCGAACAGCCACCCCTGCTCATTCAAGATGACACGGACGCATTAGAAGAAACTAGACTTAAATACCGTTACTTAGATTTAAGACGCCCCGTTTTACAAAATAACTTAATCATCCGCCATAAAATCATGCAGGCGGTCCGCTCCTTTTTAAATCCGACGGGCTTTTTAGAGATTGAAACGCCCATTTTAACGCGTTCCACCCCGGAAGGCGCCCGTGATTACGTGGTCCCATCCAGACTTTATGAGGGGGATTTTTATGCGCTCCCACAGTCCCCGCAAATCTTTAAACAGCTCCTCATGGTGGGGGGATTCGAAAAATACTATCAAATCGCCAAATGTTTCCGCGATGAAGACTTAAGAAAAGACCGGCAACCCGAGTTCACGCAAATTGACATTGAAA
>CBFHLD010000165.1:0-1041 GCA_965656585.1 Candidatus Izemoplasmataceae bacterium
GCGAGACATCGAGTCCCCCGAAATAAAAGATCAGCCCCGTCGCAATCGAAGAAACAAAGATAATACTGGGGAGATATAATCCTGAAAAGATGGCGGCCCTCACCGATGAGCGGCGCATTTCGCCGGTCATCTGCGTAAAGTCTTCATAGTTTTGATCTTCTAAGACTAAGGTCTTGGTGGTTTTAGCCCCACCTAAGGATTCGTTGTAGGCTCCCGTAATTTTCGAGTTAATCTTACGGATGGCCCGGTAGGCTTTGAGTATCCGGATACGGAAGAAAATACTTAAATAAACGAGGACGGGTAAGACGGTTAAGACAATCAGGCCTAACTTTAAGTTAATGACGAGCATCGCCACGGAAAGCCCAATCATCATGAGAGACCCCCAGGTCAGGTCAATAAAGCCCCACGCTAAGATGTCTGAAAGTTTTCTTGAATCAGACGTCATTCGTGCCATGATCCAGCCCACAGGGGTTTGATCGTAATAGGAAAAGGGGAGTTCATGGAGTTTTTTAAAGGCTTTTTCGCGGATAAAATACGCCAGGTGCGTTTCGATTTTTCCCGCGAAGTGAATAAACCCAAAAACGAGCGTCCCAATGATAAACATATAGGCCACATACCCACCAATGAACCACGGTAAGAATTCTAAAGAGCCTGAGGCAATAATCTGGTCAATCCCAAAACGGTTGAGTAAGGGATAGCCAATATCCGATAAGGCTAAGACACTGGCCATGGCGAGGGCAATGACCATTTCTTTTTTTAAAGGTTTTAAAAAGGCGAAGATTTTTTTCCAGACCGAGACGTCAAACTCGGTCTCAGAAAACTCTTCTTCATCGATATAATCCATGGCCATTTTACTCACCTCCTTCTAAGGTGGTGGCTTTTAAGTTCGACTGAATCGCCCAGAGACGTTGATACATCCCAGGTTCATTAATGAGATCATCATGGGTGCCTTTTTGAACGATTTTTCCTTCATCCAGGACAAAGATATGATCGGCTTCCATCGCCGTGGTGATGCGGTGGGTAATCATGATGACGGTGGAA
>CBFHLD010000166.1:0-1019 GCA_965656585.1 Candidatus Izemoplasmataceae bacterium
GGTGACATCATGGAAGAAAAAAACGCAAAGATATATTTAATTACTGTCATTATTCTAGCCATCGCGATTCTTTCTGCAGTATGGTTCGGCACCCCAGAAGAGACGGATACGCTTAATGTCACGTTAAGCCCCGGTGAAACCCAAGGAATCGTGCAATTAAATAACGTTCAAGACTCCTATCAATACAGTTTAGATAACGGTCTCACCTGGGTGAATATCACGCAAGATGGCTCCATAGAAATACCGGCTGAGGCTGGGGACACATTACTCATCCGAGATATCGATATCACGGGGATTGCCGAAACTTACGAAATCTCTGAAGATTTATTAAGTGGTGAATGATTAACGCTTCGTTTGAAGCGTTTTTTAAAACGGTTTAAAGGATCAACGATGGTTCAAGTGGTATGGTTTAAAAAAGATTTAAGGACATTCGATCACGCGCCGCTTCATGCGGCGTCTTTGGCCGGTCATGTGCTGGCGCTTTATGTGATTGAACCATCCATCTGGACTGCGGGGGATCTATCAATAAGGCATTATCAATTTGTCAAAGAAAGTTTAATGGATTTAGATACGCGGTTAAAAAAACTAGGATCACGTATCCATGTCGCTTTAGGCGAGATGGAAGAAGTGTTAGATTCAATCTATGAAACGTGTGGTGATTTCATCATGCATTCGCACATGGAACACGGGCTCACCCACACTTACCAAAGAGACTTAGCGGTTAAGGCATGGATGCAAGCGAAAGGACTTCAGTGGACGGAATACCAAGGGGATGCTGTTTTAAGAGGAAAATACGTGGGTCACCGACCCACCTACATGAAAAGTTATCTCAAACCTTCCATCATCCCTGTCCCTAAAACCATCAAAGATGTCCATCCCATCCCGGTCCAGCTCGGGGGGATTGAGCTTTTTGAATCATTTACCCCACCGGGCGTACCGGCTGAAAGCCCGGTCAAAGGCGGGGAAAGTGAAGCCATCCGGCATGCGAATGCTTTTTTCAAAGGTCGCTTTAAAAAATA
>CBFHLD010000167.1:0-1019 GCA_965656585.1 Candidatus Izemoplasmataceae bacterium
TCCACATAATAGTGATACCCTTTTTCAGACGGCACGCGGCCGCTGGATGAATGCGTCTTTTCTAAGTACCCATCTTCTTCTAAGTCCGCCATCTCATTGCGGATGGTGGCCGGCGAAAAAGAAAGCTTTTTAGAAAGCGTTCTAGACCCCACAGGTTCAGCGGTGGAAACAAACTCTTCAACAATGAGTTTTAAGACTTCTTTTTGGCGCGATGAAAGCATGCGCATCACCTCAATTAGCACTCTCAGACGGAAATTGCTAAGTTGATTATAAAGGGGATAATTAGCACTGTCAAGTGATGAGTGCTATTTTACCATCAAAAAAAAAGCCTGACGGCTAATTGACGCAGTCAGGCTCACTTGGCGTGTATCCATTGAGTTCCACGGTGACCGATTCCATGATGATGTTTTCGGTGGGTTGATCGTAGGCAGCCGTGGATGTGGTCGCAATCGCATCTAAGACATCAAAGCCTTCAATGAGACCGCCAAAGCCAGCGTATTGTCCGTCTAGGCTTGGCGTTTTTTGATGCATCACGAAGAATTGACTCGTGGCACTGTCCATGACGGAGGTGCGGGCCATCGATAAGACCCCACGGTCATGTTCTAAATCATTGGTAAAGCCATTGGCGTTAAACTCTCCGGCGATGGTACAACTGGAAGCTTCTTTGCCCATGAGCTCGCCCCACCCGCCTTGAATCACAAAGTTTTCAATGACGCGGTGGAAAATCAGCCCGTCATAATAGCCGTCTTGAATGAGTTTAATCATATTATTCACACTATTCGGGGCGACATCGGGGAATAATTGGAGTTTCATCGTGCCGAGGCCTGCGACTTCCATGGTGACCACAGGATTGGAATCTTTTAAATAACTTGCGTAAGGAACATCTAACATAAGGGAATTCTCACTTTCTTCTTGATCAGTTTCAACATTACCTTGGGAGGTATTATCTTCGGTTTCTTCTGCCGGGGTTTCATCGACCGGTACTTCATCCGCACCGCCGCAACCCGCAAGTAACAATA
>CBFHLD010000168.1:0-1011 GCA_965656585.1 Candidatus Izemoplasmataceae bacterium
GGACCATGTCTTTAAGGGCCCCGATTTGATCAAAGTAAGGACCACGGTCTTTGACCCCAATGGATTCTTTCGCCACAATGGTCACCGTATCGATGCTTTGCCGGTCCCAGACGTGTTCAAATATTTTATTCGCAAACCTTAAAGCGAGTAAGGTTTGCATCATTTCTTTCCCTAAGTAATGATCAATCCGGTAAATTTCAGTCTCATCAACATACTTCCCAATTTGCTCATTAATCAAGCGGGCATTTTCTAAGTTCTCACCATACGGCTTTTCAAAGACAATGCGGTGATTTGGATTCCCTTTTTCAAGCCATGAAGACTCCGAGAGTCCTTTTGTAATTACTGGGAATAAACGTGGCGGAACGGCCAAGTAAAAAATCCGGTCGTGACCTTCTGGGATGCCAGCATCCGCGATGGCTTGATAGGTCAATGGGTCATTCACATCCAGTTTGACATACGTGAGCACACGTTTAAGCTCTTTGAAATCAACCGGTTTAGCGACCCGTTTTTCAGCTTCATTTAAATAATCATCCGTCGTGTAATCTCGCCGGCCCACGGCAATGATCTGTGAATCATGATGGACATTACCCCGCGCAAAAATCCCAGCCAATGCAGGCAGGAGTTTTTCATGCATGAGGTCTCCAGTGGAGCCAAAGATGATGAATGAAATCGGGGTCATTTTTTATGTACAGCGTGGCCGCCAAAGCCATTACGCATCGCGGCTAAGACTTTTTCGCGGTAGTTCCTCTCGTCTTTGGATTTAAAACGGTTAAATAAGCTGGTCGCAATTACGGGCACATCAACCCCAAGCTTAATGGCTTCTTCGACGGTCCATTTAGCTTCACCGGATTCATCGACTTTACCGACAAGATCAGCCAGCGTCGGATCAATTTTTAATTGGTCATGGGTGATACCGACTAAATAACTTTCAATGATGGAGCCTTCATTCCAAGCGCGGGTGGTTTCCACGAGATCAATGTCAAAAGGCGAGCGTTCTAAGACGTCTAGACC
>CBFHLD010000169.1:0-1005 GCA_965656585.1 Candidatus Izemoplasmataceae bacterium
TTTTCAAGGCTTCATCGTTTTTAAACTGGGCGAGAATTTTATAGACCGTTTTCCCTTTGATATCTTCAAGAGTTGCACCTTGATGATTGATCAGTGGGTACTTTGGAAACATCTTCATGAAGCGGTCATAATAGCCCAGTTCATAATCTTCGGTGGTGTAAAGGGCGTTACTTGTGGAAACTGAATAGGCGACATTGACCTCGTTTAAATACGCAATCGTTGCCTGGATATCGGCATCACTGATACCGGCTTCAAACAAATTTTTACCGGCCGCTAAATCATGAATGACGGCACCGTTATTGAGAATGCAGCGGTCTTTTATCCCTAAAAAATCGAGATAAGGCTGCGTGATTTCTAACGCCCGGCCGGTGGCCACAAAGGTTTCATGGCCTTTATGTTTTAACCGGTCAAACATGGTTTTAACTTGGGGCAACATTTCTTTGGCGTCGTTTAAAAGCGTGCCATCGAGATCAAAAACAAAAAAGTATTTCATTACTCTAAAACGAGAGACTCGACCAATAAATCGACCGCTTTGTTCATTTGAATGTCTTGGATGACTACGTCTTTGGAAAGTTGCGCGGAGACTTGTTCGATACTCATTTTATATTGATCGGCGAGTTCTTTTAAGCGAGCATTGTATTCATCATCTGTTATTTCAATCTTTTCTTGTTTAGCTACTTCTTCTAAAACGAGGTTGTAGCGGATGGATTTACGCGCATCTTCCATCAGTTTTTCTTCAAATTTTTCTAAGGTCATACCTGAGAACTGTAGATACTGTTCGAATTCCAAGCCGTATTGCTTCGCTTGTTGTTTGGTGTTATCAAGCATCCGGTTTTTTTCAGCCACCACCATGTCTTCGGGGATTTCAATGGTCGCATTCTCACTGGCGGTTTGGACGGCAAAATCCGTTTTGGCATTTTTCGCGTTGGTTTCTTTTTCTTTTTTCAAGTCCGCTTTGATGCTTTCTTTCAGCGCATCCACGGTTTCGATGCCTTCTTTATCTAA